>JAZKTU010000030.1:0-23538 GCA_036625385.1 Halovenus sp.
CTCGGCGGTCCCACTGCCACCTTTTTCCGGTTCGGGTGCGCTCACGACGTTCGCGCACCGCTCACCGCAAAAACGTGGGTGAAAAAGGTCTTCACGCTCAGCCTTCGGCTTCGCGTGAAGGGAACCGGCTCGCTTCGCTCGCCGGATGCTCGACGAATGTATTGAATATGGGACCTGCACTTGGGGGTACACTTCCTCTGAATACTCTATTTCGTTATGATCAGGCCACCGTCCGTTTTGAAAAAACCAGGGCGGAACTGGTACGGTGGTCCCCTTTTCTCCCTCGCTTGGGTGAGGAGTTCACCCTCGTTTACATCGAGGGCTTTACTATCCACTCAGACGTGATTCAGTTAAGATCTGCTCTCACAGAATGCAAGCATCGCGGCCTGCACTCCCGGAGATTGTATCGTGGCGTGTAACGAAGTCACGTCCGAGTGGATATGTATGGAACAGTGAACCTCAAGAGTTACAGATCCGCCCCAATCCTCGAAACTCTACCTCGTAAAAATTCGGCCCTAACTCATACTGCCGGCTGTAACATTTTGAAAGAATTCACCACCCCGGGGTGGCGAATCCGTCCCCAGCGGGACAGCTGGCAGTATGACAACCCACTGACTGCGGGGCCAGGGCCTCCGATGCAGTCCGCAATGCCACCCTCTAACTTTGGCACCTCCCTGTCCGGAGCGGCCAGCCTTTTGTCCGTCCCGGCCCTATTCCCAGTATGGCTGACACTGGAGAAGACCCCGGCTCCGAGACCGAGCCGGACTGGAAGTTCTCGGTCGACGAGTTCGCCGACGAGTCGGAGGAGGGCGGCCAGCGGGACGGCGAAGGAATCGGCCTGGACGCCGACGCCGGGGACGCGGACGATGGGACCGAGGGGAACATCACGGGGTCGTTGACGACCGACGAACCGCTCGAACCTGGCGAGATCGACCCGGAGAATGCGCTCTTCGTGCTCCTGGGGATCGCGCTGGTCGCCGGACTCATTCTCGGGACGATACTCGGGTTGTAGCTCCCGGTTTCCGCCCGGAGCGCTCGCACCAGCCACAGCGCGAACGGGAAACCCGGAGACGTTCGGATCGCCCCACAGGACGGCCACGCCGTCGTCACGCGCGTCGCCCCGACCGCCTTAGACGGATCCGGGCGTCTCGTGTATCTCGAGTTCGACCTCGCGGCGTCGTCCCTCGAGGTCGGTGATCATCCGCTCGACGATCGCTTCCGCTTCGGCTCTGACCTTTGCGCGGACCTTTCGGACAAGCCAGTCAAAGGAGACGAAACGTGGGATGTCGAGCGCACCCTTCTCGGCTGACTCCGGCGCAAACTCGATGACGAGCCATACCCGGCTGGCGTGGTCCTCGTTGTCCGGTTTCGCCTCCGGGGCGGGTTCGATCTCCCAGTAGCCCTGCGCGTCGATATCTTTCACCAGTTGCCAGTCGATGCGTGTCGGCGGTTCGACAGCCGTCACCTCCGACCGGGCCGTGTAGGTGAGTTTCCACCACGCGAAGGTGAGGTCGTACTGCGTTCCGGGCGAGCCATCGCCGTGTCGCTCGATATCACGCAAGTAGTCCGAATACTTCGCGTACCGCGGAAAGTCCACGAGGAACTCGTATAGCTCCTCGGGGGGGAGATAGACGATCGTGCTGACTTCGACTCTGTCCACACCCGTCTGTTGGGCGCCGTCATCTTATGTCTCCCGCCGAGACGGTCGGGTGACTGTTCATCCAAACACACAAACGAACACCGCCCCTAGACTGCAACGTGGCAGGACCGATCCGGTTCAGACACTCAGAGCAGTCCTGGAATACGGCGCGGGTCGACGAGTTACTCCTGACGCCGCTCGACGAGCAGTTCGGCGCGAAGCGTGTCGACCCGTGGTTCGTCCCCCCTTCGACGTATGCGGCCTGCCGCCTCGAGATGGACAACGGCGACCGGGCGCTGTTCGCGTGGCGGGAGGACGGGGACGGGGCGTACTGGCTGGGCAACACCGAAACGCCCCGGTCGCTCTGGAAAACGGAGAAGTACACCTTCGAGGAAGTGCCCTATCCGGTGGCGCGCTGGGCCCAGCGGGAGCTACTCGCGGAACTCGAAGCGAGCGACCCGTGGCTCGCGGCGTACGACCACCTTGCGTGGTTTTTCCTGCCGGTGTTTTTCTCGAAAGACGGGAAGGAGACGACCCGCTCGTTTTTCGGAAACCACGACGCCGGGTTTCCGGACGCGGACAGCAAGGCGGCGCTTTCCTTCTACGAGGAGCTACTCTCTCCGGGCATCCTCGACGCGCACCGGTACGTGACGGCGACGAAACTGGGGACGAGCGAACAGCTCGACCTGGTGCGGATGCGCGCGTCGATGGCGGAACTGCACGCCGCGAAGCTCCTCGCGGACGCGGGTCACGAGTTCACGCCCGAGGTCGAACTCGACTCCGGATACGCGCTCGATTTCCGGGTCCACGACCCGGAGCGACTGGTAGAGGTGACCCGACCCGAGCCGCCCGCACGACGGCGCGCCGGAACGCCAGCCGCCGCACTCCGGGAGACGGCCGGCGGGAAGGTAGACACCCAACTCGCCGCACACCCTGATGCCGTCCTCCTCGTCGACTGCTCGTCGTTTCGCGACGACGAGTGGCGGGCGATCCGGGCCGAACAGCCCGACGTCGGGCACGAACCGGCTGCCGTCTATCGGATGCGGCCGGACCGACCACCCGAAGGGTACGCGCGGGGCTCGGTTCCGTTTGCGTTCGGGTTCCGCGACCGGAACGGTCCGGGATGACGGGTCGCGTCGTCGCGCGGGTGGCTCCTGACGGCATACCGCAGCACGGACGACGGTTTCCCCTGACCAATCATTACCATTATATATCAATACCGGCCTGTTATACTATATAGCAATGCCCGCGAGTCGCGACCCAGCACTCCCCGTGAGTCGTCGTGCGCTACTCGGGGGACTAGCAGCGGGAGCGGCAGGGGCGACGAGTGGCTGTCTCCAGCGGATGCAGACGCTGGCGACACGGGAAGACCCCCAGCAGGTCCGACTCGAGGTCAAGACTGTCCCTGCCGACGACGACCCGGCGGCGACACGGATTGGCCGGGCACTCGAGGACAATCTCGCGGCCGTCGGCATCGACACCGACCGCGTACTGCTCAAAGAGGCGGAACTCCGGCGGGACGTCCTCGTCAACCGCGACTTCGACATTTTCGTCGGCCGGTATCCGGCCTACGAGGGGCCGGACTTCCTCCGGACACTCCTGCACTCGAAATTCACGAACGAGTCGGGGTGGCAGAACCCCTACGGTTTCACTGACCTCGACGTCGACGAACTCCTCGAGGCCCAGCGGAGCCAGACAGGGCTGGACCGGAGCGCGACCGTCTCGGAGCTTCAACAGGAGGTTGCCCGCGAGCAGCCGTTCGTCACTGTCGCTATCCCCGACGACATCCACGCTATCCGGGCTGACCGTTTCCAGGGGTTCGAGGGGTTCCCGGTGCAGTCCACGCTGTGCCTGCTCGCGCTCGACTACGTCGGCAACGATGACCGGACACTCCGGCTCGCGGCGACCGACGGCCGGGTGACGCGCAATCTCAATCCGATCGCAGTCGAGTACCGGACTCGCGGAACCGTTACCGGACTGTTGTACGACCCGCTCGCTCGCTGGTACGACGGAGCCGTCCGGCCGTGGCTCGCCGCCGGCTGGGAGGAAAGCAGCGATACCGACAATCGACAGATAACCGTGGAACTGCGGGACGGCCTCGCGTGGCACGACGGAACAGGGCTGACGGCTGACGACGTCGAATTCACGTACCGGTTCCTTCAGGATACGAGGCTCGGCGAACGCGAACCGCCGGTGCCAGCACCCCGGTTCCGGAGTCAGTCGTCGCTCGTCGACGACGTCGAGCGTCTCGACAGGCAGCACGTGCGGCTGACGTTCTCGAACACGGGTCCGCAGCTAGCGCTCGCGGCACTGACGGTCCCGATTCTCCCGGTGTCGGAGTGGAAAGACACCGCGAGTGACGCAGAATTCGGCGGTGTCAGCGCCTCGGACCACGTGACAGAGGCGCTCGTCTGGCCCAACGCGGAACCGGTCGGGAGCGGGCCGTTCCAGTTCGACGAGCGGACGGCCGGGGAGGAGCTTCGTCTCTCGCGCTTCGACGACCACTTTCTCGACGGGAGTGGCGAGAACCAGCCCCACAGATTCGGGGGCGGAATCCCGTTCGAGCAACTGCGCGTCGACGTGGTCCGCTCTGACGAAGCGGCGGTCCTCCTCGTCGAGGAGGGGAGCGCCGATGCGACGGTATCGGCACTGCGACCCGGAGTCATCCCGACCATCGGCCAGCGAAACGACCTCCAGTTGCAGGTCGACGAACCGCAGTCGTTCTACCAGGTCGGCTTCAACACCCAGCGCCGACCCCTCGGGAATCCCCATATCCGCCGGGCAGTCGCACGGCTGCTCGATAAGGAGTACATCGCGAGGGAGGTATTCGACGGGTTCGCACAGCCGGTTGCGAGTCCGCTCGCCCGGACCGACTGGGAGACACCAGCGCTGCAGTGGAATGGCTCCGACCCCGAGGTGCCGTTCTTCGGGACGGGGGGCGACCTCGACGCAACGGCTGCCCGGGCGGCGTTCCGTGACGCCGGCTTCGAGTACGACGAGGACGGCACGCTGCTCCACCGATGAGAGTCTTGCTCCTGCTCGAGATCGGCACCGTCGTCGTTTTGCTACTCGCCGTTGGCCTGTTTGTCGTGGTGGGGGTGGACCGGATGCTCGCAGTACGTGACAGCTACCGACAGCGGCTCCTGTCGCTCGCCCCCCATCTCGCCTTTCTCGCGGTCGTCCTCGGGCTCAGTTCCATCCTGCGTGATATCAGCACCGAAGTCTCGTGGGTCGTCGGACGCAACATCACCGGGACTATCCACGCCATCGAGGGAGATTTCGTCGCCCAGCTGCAGTCGGTCTCGACACCCGTACTGGACTGGTTTTTTACGTCCGCGTACGTGTTCGGGTACATCTTCCTGATCACCTTTCCGCTGTTTGCGTACCTGCTTCTCGACGACAGCCGGCCGTTCCGGGTGGCGACACTCGCGTACGCGTTCAACTACGCCATCGGCATGGTCTGTTACACATTCTTGATCGCCTTCGGCCCGCGGAACTACATCCCGGGCGACGTCAACTCGCTCATCTACACGACCTGGACCGAACTGGAGTTTGTTACGACCTACGTGAACGCGAACACGAACGTCTTCCCGTCGCTACACGTGTCACTGTCGGTGACCGTACTCCTGCTGGCCTGGCTGACCCGCGAAACGTACCCGCGGTGGGTTGTGCTTGCGTTCCCGCTCGCCGCATCGGTCGTGATCGCGACGATGTATCTCGGCTTGCACTGGCTGATCGACGTCGTCGCCGGTGTTTTGCTCGCGTTCCTGAGCGTCTGGCTCGCGACACGGGTCGCAGCACGCGACCACGGGGAGAGCTACATTACACTCGCAGGACGGCGGCTCTGGACGGTGGCCGTCCGGTCGGTCGCGTAGGCGAGAGAGCACGTCATCGGCTGAGTGTGGCTCCCCCGACCCGACTTTCATATGGCTGCTGTGAGTACGCCGAGGCGTGCTGCGCACGCTTCGCGAGACTGCGCCGGCAGGACTCGTTCCGGCAGCCTGGATAGTGACAGCGGCTGCGGAGTTCGGATACCTGAGCAGCGACGGTATCCTCGTCGCGCACGTCGTCATGGCCGCGTTCATCACGTTTTTCCTCGTGACGGGGTGGGCGGACCTGGGAACCGGCGCACTGCGTGCCTGGCGTGTCGTCCTCGTGGGGGGGCTCGGACTCACGCTTGCCGGGCTGGCCGGCTTTCTCGTCGACACCGGCGAGACTGCGCTCTGGCTCGTCGGCCTCGTCGGCTGGATGGTGCTCCCCGCCGGCGGCCTCGTCTACACCGGGCTCGAACTACCGGCTGCGCGGCTCGTCTACGTCGGCGGCGCAGCACTGTCGCTTTTGGGCGCGGGTGCCTTCGTCCTCTCGCTTGCCGGGCCGAACGGGGGAGTTGCCGCGCTCGGGTTCGCACTCGTCGGACTCGGCCAGACCGCCGGGATTCTCGACGCGGTCCGGCGGTAACCATAAGTACACGCAGAGATTCGACCAACGGGGGGTCGAAATTGCTCACTGGCGTAGAGCCGGCAGTATCAGAAATCGACGTCCGTCTCGGCTCCCTCCGTCGCCTCCTCGAGACCATCCTCGAGCGCGTCGGCTGTGAACTGGACTGTCATGTCGGCGTCGGTGAGGATTTCCTCGAAGGCCGTCCGGTAGCGGTAGCTGACCCGGCGGGCCCTGTCCTGTGTGTCGACCAGCGCGAGCGCGCGTTCGGCTGTCGACTCGTCGATACCGACAGCCTCGGCGACTTCGGCGGGCGTGGTACCGTCCGCGTGCCGCGTCCGGACCGCATCGGGGGCGTCCACCGTCCTGGCGAGTTCCTCCTCGTGCAGGAGATGCAAGTCGAGTCGCGCCCAGAACACAGTCTGTTCGTCCACGTCGAGAGACGCCGCCATCTCGGCGTCGGCGGCACCCTCGTAGAACTCCCGGACAACAGTTTCGAGGGCGCTGTCGGAGAGATCAGTCCGGAACGTGAACTCCTCGCGCATCGACGAAATGACGCCGCGCAGCCGTTCTCCGACGTCCTCGCTGTCCCCGACAAGCGTCCCGCGCGTCGCCTCCTGGGACTCTGTCACGGTCTCCTCGTCCGCCACGTCGAGGAAGATATCGCGCAGTTCCTCCGTTTTCTCGTCCATCTGCACCGATGTGAACGGGACGGATATAAAAAAGTAACTTTCCCACCAGTAGGAGGAAACACCGTTCCAGGGAGCGTGTTTTTGAGAAGGCTTAACATCTATCAGTCCCCGGGTTTAGGGTATGAGCGAACACGTTACGCGCGAGACGTTCTGGGAGATCGGCCCCGTCGGGGAGGCGGTTTTCTGGTATCTCGGGATGCTGGCGATCGTTATTTTCCTCTACGGCGTCTACAGCCGCTTCGCGCGGTACACCCGCGGGACCGAGGACCCGTTCCCCCGGCTCGACGACCTGGTGCGTCGCATCCGGTCGGCGGCGACGATCGCCACATCGAACGAGAAGCAGTTCGACCGGGACCTGCTCGGCGGCGTGATGCACGCCTTCATCTTCTGGGGCTTTCTGACGCTGACCATCGGGACCACGATTCTGGCGGTCGACATGGACATCTACGGGCCAGTGACCGGCGGGTCGTTCTACACGGGCGAGTTCTTTCTCTCCTACGAGTTCGTCATGGACCTGATGGGGCTGCTCTTCGTCGCTGGCGTCTCCATCGCCATCTTCCGGCGCTACGTCGTTCACAACGAACGCCTCTGGGGGAAACACACGGGCTACGAGGACGACCTGTTCGTGTGGGCGCTGTTCGTTCTCGGGGTCGGCGGGTTCCTCCTCGAGGGCATCCGTATCCTCGGGCAGGGCGGCGGACCGGAAACCTTCGAGCAGGCCAGTTTCGTGGGGTATTTCATCGCCATCGTGTTCGAGACAGCCGGCCTCTCGGCTGCCGGCGCGGAAGCCATCTACCCCGGTGTCTGGTGGGGCCACACCATCGTTGCGCTGTGGTTCATCGCGTGGATCCCCTTCGCGAAACCGTTCCACATGCTCTCGTCGTTCGCGAACGTCGTTACGCGGGACCCGGATGCAGGCTCCCGTCTCCCCGGTGTCCCGCTCGACCCTGCCGCCGACGACGGACTCGAGGACGTCGACGATTTCTCCTGGAAGCAACTGCTCGACCAGGATGCGTGCACCAAATGCGGCCGGTGTTCGTCTGTCTGTCCGGCGAAAGCCTCCGGTCGACCACTCGACCCGCGGGACGTGATTCTCGACCTCAAGCGTTACCGCGAGGAGCACGACGCCGGCGAGGACTCGGTCCCGATCATCGCGGACGGTGGGACCAGCGTCATCGACTCGTCGACGATGGAGTCGTGCATGTCGTGTATGGCCTGTATGGACGCCTGTCCGGTCGAAATCGAGCACCTCACACACTTTACCGACATGAACCGGCAGTTGACCGAGCAGGGCGACGTCGACGGCAACGTCCAGGACGTCTACCAGAACGTCATGCAGCAGGGCAACACCTTCGGAAACAGCGCGCGCAAACGGCCGGACTGGACCGAAGAGCTCGACTTCGAGGTGGCCGACGCCCGCGAGCAGGCAGTCGAGTATCTCTGGTACGTCGGGGACTACCCGAGTTACGACGAGCGCAACCAGGAGGTCGCGAAGTCACTCGCGCGGATCTTCGAGGCCGCGGACGTGGAGTACGGGATCCTCTACGAGGACGAGGTCTACGACGGCAACGACATCCGCCGGCTGGGCGAGGAACTGCTGTACGTCGAGCAGGCCGCAACGCTCGTCGGCGCCTTCGAGGACTGCGAGTTCGAGCAGATCGTCTGTACGGACCCCCACTCGTACAACACCATCTCGAACGAGTATCCGGAGATCGACTTCGGGGAGTTCGCCGACGACCCGATGCTCGAGGCACCGGTCGATGGGTACTGGAACGCGGACGGGGCCATCGAGGTCAGCCACTACACGCAGGTCGTCGAGGATCTCGTCGAAACCGGAACGCTCGACGTGCCGGCGTCGCTGTCCTACACCGTGACCTACCACGACCCGTGCCACCTCGGACGGTACAACGACGAGTACGAGGCGCCGCGGGCGCTCGTCCGGGAGACGGGCTGTGACCTCCGAGAGATGCCACGCAACCGCGCGGACAGTTTCTGCTGTGGGGGCGGCGGTGGCGGGCTCTGGATGGACTACGACGAGGAACCAAAACCCAGCGAGGAGCGACTCCGGGAGGCGCTCGAGGACACGACGGCGGGCGACGCCGTCGAGAAGTTCGTCGTCGCCTGCCCGATGTGTATGACGATGTACGAGGACGGCCGCAAGACCGGCGGGTTCGAGGACGACCTCGAAATCGTCGGGACGACGGAACTGCTGGCTGAAGCGCTCGGGGCGGCAGAGACGGAGCGAGCCGAGGATTGAGGGATGTCGACACCGTAACACGGGTATGGCACACCCCGAAACGGCTGCCGACGCGCTCGCTGGCGCGACAGCGCCTGCACACCTGGCGACATCAGTCGAGAACCGGCCCCACGTCGCGCCGGTCTGGTATCTGTACGACGACGGCTCACTGTACCTGTTCACCAGCGGGCGGAAACTCCGGAACCTGCAGGAGAACCCGCGTGTTGCGGCGTCGGTCGAAGGCGACGGCTGGCTCGTCGTCCTCCGCGGGACGGCGACGGTCGTCGACGACGTGGAACGCGCCCGCGACATCGGTCGACAGCTCTTCGAGACCTACACTGGTGACCCGGCGGGCAGCGAGTTTACCGACGAGGACGGCACGCCGAAGGGGACCCTCGTCGAGGTCGACATCGGCACTGTGACACTCCGCGAGGACTGAGAGAGCGGACAGTCACGAACGATGCCACCAACCCCAGTACGGACGCCGGACGGGCGGCGGGTCTGTGTCGTCGCGACACGGCCAGCCACCTTCGAGCGGTGCCGGGAGGGGCTCTATCCGGCACCACAGTCCTACGACAGGACGACGAAGCCATTCGGGTACATGGCCTTCTACCGGACAGCGCCAGTGTCTGCGGTCACACATTACGCGCGCGTGACCGACAGAGTCGAACAGGAGCGCGGGAGCGAGGGACCCATGACCGCACAGGACTGGGTCGACCTCGTCGAGCCCGTCTCGGACACCTCTACCGTCGTCGTCCTCGAGCTCGACGAACTGGTCGAACTGGAGCCCCCCGTCGAGAACGACATGCAGGGGGTCCGCGGGGCGTGGTACTGCACGCGTTCGGCGCTCGAAGAAGCGACGACGCTCTCGGAACTCGCGGCGTCGGACGGTGGCTGATACTGCCGGCTGTACGTGCGTACAGATATTCACCACCCCGGGGTGGCGAATCCGTCCCCAGCGTGGCAGCCGGCAGTACGAGAAGGGCCGACGAGTCGAGCAGCGGTCAGTCCATCGGTTGGTCGCCGTGGGGAACCTCGCCCGGACTCCCGCCAGTGGGGAGGTGACCGGCACGGTACAGCAGGCCCAGACAGACCACGACCACCCCGACAGAGACGGCGAGTCCCCGGAAGACGGCAGTGTAGCTGGTCCCCATCGTCACGGCAGTCCCGGCCGTGCCCGAGCCGAGCGCCTGGATGCCCATCATCGACGCGGAGTAGAGTGCGTACGCGCTCGCGCGGTGTCGGTCGGGGAGCGAGGAGAGCATGAACGTGTCGACGGCAGGGAACAGCGAGTGGATCGAGTAGCCGACGACGAGGCTGACCGCGGCGATGAGGACCACCCCCTCGGCGAGCGTGAGCGCGACCACGGAGAGGGCGAACCCGCCGACGATAACCAGGAGCAGGGGGACGTTCGGCACTTCGTCGGCCAGCCACCCGGTCACGAGGAAGGCAGGGAGGCCAGCCGCGAACATCATCGACAGCAGGAGTCGACCGGTTTCCGGGTCATCCCTTTCGCCACCCCGGGGAGGCGAATATCTGTACGCACGTACAGCCGGCAGTATCAGACTCCCTCGACGAGCCGGCGGAGCTGTTCGGGCGGCACCGCACCGCGGGCCGCGTGCTCGTCGGCGACGAACGTCGGCACGCCGGTGATCCGGCGTTTCTGTGCGTCCTCGAACGCGGAGTCGAGGCGCTCCGCGCTCGACTCGTCAGAAAGCGTCTCGGCGACGAAGCCGTCTGGCAGGCCCGCGTCGGTCGCGAGGTCCGCCAGCACGTCCGGGTCGCCGATGTCGCGCCCCTCGACCCAGAGCGCGTCGAAGACCGACCGGTGGAACTGCTCGAATACTCCAGGATGGACCTGCTGCACCCGCCAGGCGACACGCTGTGCGTCGTAGGAGTCGACCCCCTTGGCGAGCGTCTGGACCATCTCGACGTCGTACTTCTCTGCGAGGCGTTCCACGTTCTCCCTGGCCTGCTCGTAGTAGCTGTCGTCCTTGCCGGTATCGACGGAGTGGTCGATGCTGCCGTCGGACCGGCGCTGCTGGGCCCGGAGGTCGAACGGGTGCCACTCCACCGTGAGGGGTTCGTCGCGCCCCTCGCGGTACCGGTCGAACGACTCGTACCCGAGATAGCAGAACGGGCAGACGTAGTCCGCGTACACTCGGATGGAGTCGGCTGTTTGCTGGCTCATACGCAGCCATAGGCGACGGGGCTGGTTAACCCCGTCGACGGGAGGAACGCCGGTGCCGCGTACGGTCATCGACGCAAGGCGTGCACCGAAACGGTATCGGTCACCGGGTCCGCTCTGTGGACATATCGGAAGACGTTTTGCCGAGACATAGAGAGACAGAGACCGGATTCGATGCTCTCCCCGTTATCCAGCGGGAGAGTCTCACTCCGGCGATGCTCCTCAATTTCAATTCGACGGTCGGGGGCATCGCTTCGGCTGAGCCCTACGAGGGGTACCATCCAGACGGGTTCCGGTTTCGGATCTGGCCGCCGTCGACGTACGAAGGCCGTCTCCAGCATCAAGTACGCGTCGAACCGCCGGGCCAGTGGCGGGACTTCTCCGCCTACTACGAGATTCGAGGCGCCGTCCGCCGGACGACGGTCGAACTCCGGCACGTCGATACACAGGGCACGATCCAGATTCCTGCCGTGTTCGACCCGGGAACGGATCCGCTCCCTGACCGCCTGCACTGTTCGTTTACCGTCCAGGCATCTCGCTCCGGTTTCCTCGGAAAGACAGTTCGCGTCACCGACCAGGACACCCTCCTCCTTCGCCAATAGATCCCGATACGCCGGTTGTCCCTCCTGCGGGAGGAACTCGGCGGGAACTGGGGGTGTACCACTGCTGGCTGTCCGTTCGGGCAGCTACTCGACACCCCGTGGCGTTCAGTTCGTTCAAAACGGTACAGCCGGCAGTGCGACTCTGCCTGGTCGCCCGGAAACGATCACCTGAGTCCTCGACGCGCTGCTCACGACTCCGTATCGAGGTACGCCATCGCCTCCTCGTCGGAGACCTGCTCGAAGCGGTCGTAGAACTGTCCGACTCCCCTGAAGTCACCCGGCGTCAGGAGACAGACAACCTCGTCAGTCATCTCCTCTAGCTCGTGAATAGTGTCGGGCGGGCCGACCGGCACCGCAAGTACCAGGCGTTCGGTGTCGGCTTCGTCGAGCATCTGGAGACACGCCCTGGCGGTCGAGCCCGTGGCCACGCCGTCGTCGACGACCGCGACGGTTTTCCCGGTCAGGTCGGGCTCCGGCCGCCCCGCCCGGTAGCGATCAGCCTTCTGGCGTGCGTTCTCCGCTTCCTTCTTGCGTTCCTGCTCGAAGTATTCTTCGTCGGAGCCCGTCCCGCGAAACGCCTGTTCGTTCCGCCAGACCGTCCCGTCACTGGCGACGGCACCGATAGCGTATTCGGGATTGCCCGGGGCGCCGATTTTCGAGGCGACGACGATATCGAGTGGCACGTCGAGTGCGTCGGCGACGGCCCGCCCGAGCGGGAGGCCCCCTCGCGGGATGGCGAGCGCTATATCCACGTCGATATCTCGCTCTCGAAGCGCTTCGCCCAGTTGTTCGCCCGCCTCCGTACGGTCTGTGAACCGACGAGAGTCTGACATGGGTTTCCGGTTGAGAGAGGTGCCACAGGCCCCTGTAGCGTGTGGATGTTCCCACGTGGTAGGAACGAGCCCAGGAGTAAATCCCGGCGAAGCCGTCTGTCCCGATATGAGCCAACCGTCCGAGGATCTCGTGACCATCCCGGTCGACGACGTCGAACTCGAGGGGATGCTCGAGGTTCCGGAAGACACGCCAGGGATCGTCGTCTTCGCTCACGGAAGCGGTTCCAGTCGGAAGAGTCCGCGTAACAACTTCGTCGCAGAGGTCATTCGCGAACGGGGTCTCGGCACCCTGCTATTTGATCTGCTCACAGAGGAAGAAGACCAGGTTCGGGAGAACCGGTTCGATATTTCACTGCTGACCGACCGTCTGCTCGCGGTCACTGAGTGGCTACGGGCACGCGACGAGACGGCCAGCCTGAACGTAGGCTACTTCGGTTCCAGTACGGGTGCTGCGTCTGCCCTCCGGGCAGCGGCGCGCGCAGGCGACGGCGTCGACGCTGTCGTCTCGCGGGGCGGACGTGTCGATCTGGCCGAAGACGCCCTCACCGAGGTACAGGTACCGACGCTGTTCATCGTCGGTGGAGCCGACACGCAAGTGCTTGAACTCAACCGCGAGGCCCACGACCAACTCCCGTGCGAGAAGGAACTGCACGTCGTTCCGGACGCCGGGCACCTCTTCGAGGGGGAGGGGGAACTCGAAGAGGTCGCCGACGTGGCGGCCGACTGGTTTTTCGAGACGCTCCAGTGAGCCCACGGACGATGTCCCGATAACACCGGTCGCCGTCTTCTCCCCCGGGTTCGGAGAGACGGAGTTCCCGGCACAACGTGGAGCGGAGACCGTCACTGGCCTGCCTGTCTCCGGTCGGGGGACCCGGGCCGCTTCGGGCGACACGTCTCGAACTGGCCGGGGCCACACCTCGGCGAAAGCCTTCGCCCCGACGATCAGGGGTCGCCGAGCTCTCGCCGCCGGACCTCCTCGATGGGGGCGTCGGGAGCGTTCTCTTTGACACTTTCGACACCGCCGAGTGCGCGTTCTTTGGAGGCGTATCCCTGGCCCCCGTCGGCGATGATGTTGCCGTTGTCGTGGACCAACCGCCACCGCCACTCGCCGGCTTTGTCCTCGTAGACCTCGAAGGTTGCCTGACTCACCATATCGGATCTATGACCCACGGCCATCTATATTCTAGGGGAGGGTTCGCGTACCAGCTCGACTGTCTCGAGGGCGATCCGGGCGGACGGACCTCGCAACCACGGCCAGAGCCGAACTGACCGAACTCGGAGAGACTGTAGTCGGGATGATCGAAGACGCGTACGTCGACTGGGGTGACAGTGACACGGACCCGTGCGGACTGAAGAAGCGTTTCTTCAAGCGCCGACCGGCGAAGGCTGACGCGTTGGGCTGGCACGACACAGTCGGGACAGCGAACGCGAACGGGCGCGTCCGACCAGTTCGAGGAGTGCCAACGGACGCCCACTCCGGCCCGAAACACCAAAGGCGGAGACGCCTCAACCGGACGTCTGACATGGATGCAGACGAGTTACGGGCCGACCCCGGGAAGGTCGCATCACTCATCGATCACACGAACGTCGAACCGGACGCGACCGAGGCGGATATCCGGGAACTCTGCGAGGAGGTCCGCGAGTACGGTTTCCGTTCCGCCGTCGTGGTCCCCTACTACGCAGAACTCGCGGCGGAACTGATCGGCGACGTGGCCAACGTCGTGGTCGTGATCGGATTCCCGTACGGCGTACAGAACACGCGGGCCAAAGAGGCCGAAGTCGAAGCACTGGTCGACCGCGTCGACGAACTCGACATGGTGATAAACCGAGCCGCGTTCGCCAACGGCGACCACGACTACGTCGTCGAGGATGTCAGGGCCGTGAAAGGGGCCGTCGGCGAGAAGACGCTGAAGTGCATCGTCGAGTCCCCGGCGCTCTCCGAAGACGAAATTCGGACTGCCGCCGAACTCGTAGAGGAGGGCGGAGCAGACTTTGTCAAGACCGCGGTCGGCTACGAGGGGGGATGTGACCCCGACGAGGTCCGGACAATGCGGGAGGCGGTCGGTTCCGACGTGGGCGTGAAAGCCTCCGGTGGCATCCACTCCTTCGAGGAAGTCCTCGAGATGGTCGAAGTCGGTGCGACGCGCATCGGCGCTTCCGCCAGCGTCGAGATCGTCGAATCCATCGGGACGTAGCCT
This sequence comes from Halovenus sp., assembly GCA_036625385.1. Classification (GTDB taxonomy): domain Archaea; phylum Halobacteriota; class Halobacteria; order Halobacteriales; family Haloarculaceae; genus Halovenus. The sequence goes on from JAZKTU010000030.1 coordinate 14,826, forward strand.
CCGAACGTGACACCACCCCGGTCGGTGATCTCGGCCGACTGTGTCCGTGAGCTGGAGAGTCGACGATGGCTCCGTACGCCGGTTGCGAACGACGCGCGGGCCAGTCGCTCCCGGGGAGATCAATCGTCTTCCCGGAGGTCGTCGGCGGAAACGTATCTATCCACTCGGACGTGACTTCGTTACACGCCACGATACAATCTCCGGGAGTGCAGGCCGCGATGCTTGCGTTCTGTGAGAGCAGATCTTAACTGAATCACGTCTGAGTGGATATGGAGGTCTACGCCGCCGTCCGAGATCTCGGCGACGTAAACGCCGACAGCGGTCTCGATCTCCGGCCCGCTGTCGTGCCTCGGGCCTGTAAGCGGTGGCTCTTCGGCGCCAAGAGCCTTGTTTAGACGTCAGTCAGAGCGCCTCTGTTCCCGTAGTTGTCCCTCGGATTGGGCGACTCACAGAGAGTTTGACCGGTACTCACGACACAATCCACCGAGTCGACAGGGACAGAGCCGCGTTCGGCTCAGTTCCACCAGACCGTTTCTCCGACACGAGAGAGTTTTTTCGCACTAACAGGGCTCATGCGCTTGAATGGCGGCGTCTAAACACGCCTGGCGCCAGGTCTTCCATACTCAATCCGTTGACTGCTCCCGACCGCAACGTACGGATCCTCGAGGCCACCTCCGTCCGGACCGAGCGTGAAGAGGTGCGGCCCGTCGGCGTCGACACCAAGGAGGGACGTCGTTTCCGGCATGGACCGCACCTGGAGTTCCGTCATGGTGTCCGCCGGGTCTTCGAAGACGAGACAGTCAGTGAGCGCACGCGCCTCCTACGCCATATTCGACGCTGTCGACGCATGCGGGCAACTCGAAACTGTCGTCCTCACAGTGCGAGACGGTCTGCTCGGTGTCGGCGAGGGTCTGCCGATTCCCGGACGCGGAACCGGGAAACGCGCCCTGTCACCGCTGGCTGGGACGCGGAGCGGACAGTATTATTCCGAATAGCCTTCCTGAAGGAACTCCCCTTCCGTCTCGTAGATGGAGACGAGTTCCGTGATGAATTCCTCGTACGACTCGCCTTCCTCGAGGTGGTTGTCCAGTCGATCTTTGAGTTCGTCGCTGATTTCGAGCGTGTATGTCATGCTTTGTGGTCCCGAAGCGCTGTCACCTGTGATACTACCGCCTGTACCACTGTGAAAGCATTCGACCGGAGTGTCGAATGCCGTTCCGAACGTGCAGCCAGTACTATACAACGCAGACCTGGGTTAAATATCGACCAGGTATTCTTATCGAACAGTAATCACCGATCGTTACTTGCAAGCCGTTCACCCATGTCAGCATGTACGTATGGCTGCCGAGACGGTCGGGATGGTTCTCGTCGTCCTGATCATTCTCGTCGCTCTCGTGCTGTTCGTTACCGAACCGGTCCCGATCGACGTCACGGCACTGGGGATCATGGTGACGCTCATGATACTCGGCCCGTGGACGGGCGTCTCGCCGCGTGAGGGTGTCTCCGGCTTCTCGAACCCGGCAACGATCACGATTCTCGCAATGATGATCCTGAGTGAAGGCGTCCGCCGGACGGGTGCCATTCAGCGTCTCCAGAAGACGGTCGCCTCGTACACGGGCGAGAACGAACACAAGCAACTCGGCGCGACGATCGGGCTCGTCGGGCCACTCTCGGGAATGATCAACAACACCGCGGCGGTCGCCGTCTTGCTGCCGATGGTAAGCGACCTGGCTCACGAGAACGGGACGTCGCCGTCGAAGTTGCTGCTCCCACTCTCCTACGCGTCGATGGCCGGCGGGATGCTCACGCTCATCGGCACCTCGACGAACCTTCTGGCCAGCGACGTGTCGGGTCGGCTTGCCAGCGACTACCCGTCCCTGCACACGTTCTCGATGTTCGAGTTTACCCGCCTGGGCATCGTCGTGCTCCTCGTCACGGGGGCGTACCTCCTCACGGTCGGCTACTGGCTTGCGCCATCGCACGTGACACCGCGCAGTAAGCTCGAGACGACCCAGAAAGAGGAGTTTCTCACCGAGATCATCATCGAGGAAAACTCACCGTTCGTCGGATCGACGATCCAGGAAGCCCTCGAAGAGGTCGAGTTCGAGGCGAACGTCACCCAGCTCATTCGCGAGGGGCACTACCGCCGGGAACCACCACTGTCGATGACGATACAGGGTGGTGACATCTTCACGATCCGGCTCACCGAAGACGCGTTCGGGACGCTGCGTGACCTTGAGGAAGTCACGTTCGTTCCGGAAGTCACGCCGCCGGGTGGCCTCGACACGCTGGATCCGGGCCAGAGGCTCGTCGAGATCGTCGTCACCGCCGGCTCCGATCTCGTCGGCGAGACGGTCGAGTCGGCACAGTTTCAGGAGCAGTATCAGACGGCCGTGCTTGCCATCCGCCGTGGCGGTGAGACCGCCTACGAACGCCTGACCGAGTATCGGCTCCGTCCGGGGGATCTGCTCCTCATCGAGTCCGAAGCCGACACTGTCGACCGGCTCGCCGACGACCCGAACGTGATCGTGGCGGGTGAACTCGATCTCCAGCAGTTCCGTTCCTCGAAGCTCCCGCTTGCGATCGCCGTCGTCCTCGCGGTCGTCGGACTGGCTGCACTCGGGCTCGTGCCGGTCATGGTCGCTGCGCTGGGCGGCGTCGTGGTGATGATCGTCACTGACATCATCAAGCCCGCAGAGGCCTACGACGCGGTCCAGTGGGACGTTATTTTCCTCCTGGCCGGCGTGATTCCGCTCGGCCAGGCGCTGTCGGAGACTGGCGGTGCCGAGCTACTCGGCATGCTCGTCGTCTCGACTGCCGACTTTTTGCCCGCGGTCGCTGTTCTCGGGTTGTTCTACCTGCTTACCGCTGCGATGACCAACCTCATCAGCAATCAGGCAAGCGTCGTCCTGCTCATTCCCGTTGCCGTCGACGCGGCGACTCGGCTGAATGCGAACGCGTTCGCGTTCGTGCTGGCTGTCACATTCGCCGCCAGTACGGCCTTCATGTCGCCGGTCGGCTACCAGACCAATCTCTTCGTCTATGGTCCGGGGGGGTACGAGTTCAGCGACTACGCTCGCGTCGGCGGGCCGCTCCAGATGATTTTGACAGTCGTGACGACACTCGGCATCGTCGTCTTCTGGGGACTCTGACGGCGGGCAGACCCGGGCCCACACACCGGCGCTGTCGCTCCTGAAATCCGCGATGGCCGAGATTGGAGAGAGTCCCACCGCAGTGTCGGAACGGCGCGAAACGGCAGTCAGTGAATCGGATACCGTTCCTCCTCTGACGGGACCGCCTGGACCGTCGTCGGCGAGAAGTGCCGGACCACGTGAACGTCGTACTCGGCGTCCTGGGAAACCTCGCCCGCGACGCTCGTCACGGACGTGGCGATGTCGCCGATGTTGTCCGTCCCGATGAAAACGACTGCGGGTGAGAGTTCGCCGGCAATGTCGCGAATTCGCTCGGCAACCGTCACGGCGGCCCCCGTTTCGATCTCCTCGGACCGGAAGGCGGCACGTGGCGCGATAGCGGTCACGTCCGTGTGTAGTTTCCCGGCGACGTACGGGACGCTGAACGGCTCGGATTCGGCGGAATCGTACCAGCCTTTGACCTCCGCATAGGGCTGGTCGTCCGGGATGATCGTCACGACCGTGACGTCCTCGTCCAGTGCATCGGCATATTCGGAGGCTCTGATCACGGCTGCCTTCGCGAGTGGAGACCCGTCGTACGGGACGAGAAATGTCATGGATCGGTACTGGAAACGTTCATGTGGACGGATACGCCCCTTTTTCGTGTGTGAGTTCCTGCATCGTCGTCGGCGAGAAGTAGCGGACGACGTGGACGTCGTACTCGGTATCTTCAGCGACGCTCCCCGCAACGCTGGTGAGCGGTTCGGCGATTTCGCCGACGTTGTCCGTCCCGATAAAAACGACCGACGGCAGTACGTCGTCGGCGACTTCCTGGATACGCTCTGCGATCAGAGCCTGACTCTCGAACTCGGTGTCCTCGTATCGGAACGCCGCTCGCGGGGCGACGTCCGTCACCTCCCTGTGGAGTTTCCCTGCGACGTACGGAACGCTGAACGGTTCGTCTTCCGTCGCGTCGTACCACCCCTTTTGAGTGGCGTACGATTCGTCCTCGGGAATGACGGTGACGACGGTGATGTCTTCCTCGAGTGCGTTCGCGTACTCCGATGCTCTCGTCAGTGCGGCCTCTGCCAGATACGATCCGTCGTAGGGGACAAGGAATGTCATCGTTTGCCGTACACTCAGTTTATGTCGATTTCGGTGCCGCGCGTGGCGGGTTCGCTCTTTGGCATCCGCACGGTCAGGACGCCATTGGTGTGGGTGGCCTCGATGTCGGCTGTCTCGACGGCCTCGGGAAGCGGGATCGATCGGGCCACCGACGCACGACGGCGCTCGCGGCGGACATACTCTCCCTCCGCTTCCGCCTCGGATTCTTCCTCGTGTTCGGCCTCGAGACGGAGCTTTCGGTCGGTCACGCGCACGTCGATGTCGTCGCTGTCGAAGCCGGGCAACTCGGCTGTCAACACGAGTTCCTCGCCCCTGTCCTGGAGATCGACGTCCACCGATGACGACACTGCCGGTGTCATCTCGAACGCTTCCTCATCCCAACTTCGCGCTATCTCCTCGAAATTCTCCTGCATCTGCTCGAAGAGCCGCCTGAATTCGTTGAATGGGTTTGTTGGGCTTGTCATCTACAGTTATAGATACGAAGCGGGGCTGGAAGAAGGATTCTGTGCTTCCTACCGTATAGGAATATTCGGAGGCGCTATGCCTGACAGCAAGGCGAGCCGTCACTCGGGAATCAGGTTGGCGACGTAGTCACACTCGGGACACTCCGCGTAGACTCTCCGACCGGTGTCGGTCGTGTATTCGATAAGCACCCACGCCTCGGTGATGGGTGTCCTACACCGCGGGCATCGTCCGAACCGACGTGGAGAGGTCACGACTGGGAGGAGCGGAACCTGTCAGTACGTCCCGCTGGTGTCGGGTTTCTCGATCGTGTCCGTGAGACCGTCGTCCTGGGCGACGGCTGTCACAGTCTCTGTGATCGACTCGGTATCGGTATCGACGGACCGTTTTGCCGGTGCAGTCTCCTGATCGTCGACGAGTTCTTCCACGCCGGTCACGTCCACGAAGAGTTCGTGCAGCCTGCGCTGTCGAGCATCGGTATCACCTCCGAGGTCCCTCCCGCCGTCGGTCGAAAGCCGGCGCGGGGTCGACACCTCGTCGCCGACGTCAGAGCGATCCTCTGCGCGGTCGCCGTCATCGACCTGATGATTGATACGTAACTGCCCTGCCCCGTCGGCTGTAACCGTGACGGTTCCCCCTTGCAGAAGATACTCGCTGGGGTTCCGTCTCTCCGGCTCTATCCGGGTTCGTTCGTCGAGCAAGCCCGCCTCGACGAGTGTTTCGACTTTTCGATACGCTGTGGACGTCGGAATCTCACACTGGTCGACCAGTTCGGGAACGGACATGGGTGTAGCCGCCGTCGCCTCGAGGATGGCCCGAGACTCGGAATCGGCAAGCAGAGACAACACGCCTGTCCCTCCCGTTCGTGTAGTATCTGACTCCCCCATATTTAGAAATCAGAATATGCAAAAAAAACCATGCCGACTATTCTCAAAATGTTAGAAAACTTGTCCAGACAAGATTGCATTTATCGAGAAGAGATATCGATAGGGGATACACGCTATTTTAAAGAGAACGGACCGCCCGGTGCCTGTCCCCATATTTAGCACCCTTATCGGCTCGCGGAGCACATTTTTGAGAACGTGGCCGTTTCGGGACCGATCTTCACGGACAGAATACTAAATCCAAGTGAATAGTCCGGCTCCGGGCTCGATACAAGACGAATTGGCGCCGATTCAACGGTGAAGATCGAGTAAATCGAGTGTCCTCTCTGGAACGTCGACGTTATCGGGGATCGCTCGCCTGTCGTCGATCCGAATTACCCGCATGTTCTCGAACCGTTCGAGGACTCACCGGCCGGTGGGCCGAAAGGTGACTGCGGCTCCAGCCGTTGTGAATCACATCCCAATCGAAAATCCGGTCGGTTCGTCAGAGAGGGTGCTAAATATGGGGTGTTCGACGCGGAACGTGAGTGACTCATCACCGTCCTCGAACCGGACGTCGGCGCGGACACGTGCTTGTGACTCGTCCTCAGAAACCACTGTCGTATCAACGACAGAGACATCGACGTTGTCCGCTAACAGCTCAATAGAGATGTCGTCGAACTCCTGGGGATCGCCGGACGCGTCGCTGTGAATGAGGGCGCGCATCGTATCCGCATCACCCTCGTCGACGGCCGCATAGTAATATCTTGTATATAATTGGTACAATTGACACAATCCGTAACAACTATATCCAGAGTCCTGGTCGGGATATAATAGTGAGTGAACAGAAGACGACCATTCGGGTAGCAGAAAGCACGAAAGAGCGAATAAAAAAGCGGGGTGAGATGGGGATGTCCTACGATGATGCGCTGAATCATGTCCTTGATCAGCTAGAAGAGTTGGAAAATCAGGAAGACAATGAGTAACAAAAAGTTGGGATTCGAAGATATTACCGCCTCGTCAGCACTCGAAAACAACATACCGTTCCAAAAATTGAATCGGCTGGCTGAACTCGAATCCTACAACAAACACCACTACCGCCCTACAAACTATCAACACAAATGGTGGGCACGCAGGCTCGGTAGTGTGTTCCGGACGCTGAACATCGCAGCGCTTAGCCCCTCAGACACATCTGCGGGCGAGATCTGGGAGAAGGTCACCGAGGCCTGTGACTTCGACGATGCGGTCGTGTTCGACCCTTTCATGGGCGGTGGTACGACCGGTCAAGAAGCAACACGTGTCGGAGCGAAATTTATCGGGTCAGACCTGAATCCTGTTGCCTGGTTCATTACACGGATGGGGCTGGCTCCCCAGACGAGTATGCTGGAAACGTACTTCCGGCAAGTGATGAACCGCTCTCGGGACGAAATTCAGCCCTACTATCGTACTCGGTGCCCATCGTGTAGTGATGAAGCGGGTGCGCAGTTTTACCTCTGGGTGAACCTCGATGAGGATGGCAACCAGACAGTACGAGAGTACGACACACTCGTTGTTGACTATGACCGTGACGGTGGGGCGACAGTGGTTTGCCCGGAGTGTCACGAACTGGGCGAAGTAGATGCGCCTGAATCCGCAACTTGTGGTAGATGCGGGCACTCGTTTGATGCGACGGAAGAACACGTCCGAGTGCCTATCGACACACCAAACGCGGTGTTCAACGGCGGTGAGCGCCCAGCATACGAGCCTTACGCAGTGAAGTACCACTGCAAGGACTGTGATGAGAGCGGATTCCGAAAGTTTGGGGAATTCGACATCGAACGCCTCGAAGCAGCGCGTGAGCGTTTTGAGGAATTAGAGGATTCACTACCCTTACCTGAACAAAAGATTCCGGTGGGTGGTGAGAAGACCCGCGATTTGCACAACCGAAATTACACCAAATGGATGCACCTATTCAACCCCCGGCAGTTGCTTGCGCTTGGGACACTCCTCGACAATATCAAGCGAGTTGACGATGAGCGCGCTCGGCACTACCTTACGCTGACGTTCTCCGCTACACTTGAGTTCAACAATATGTTCTGCTCATATAAAGGAGCAGATCCGCGTGGCCCAGGTGCAGTTCGGCACATTTTCAGCCACCATGCGTACGTTCACCCCGGTGAACCACTGGAGAACAACCCGCTCGGAACGAAGGGTCGGCAGAGTGGAACGTTCCGGTATCTCTACGAGTACCGTCTGAAGAAGGCCCTCGACTACCAACACAATCCTATCGAGCGCGTGTTAAACGACGATGGAACAGTAAAAGAAAAGAAGTCCATCGTGGGTGAGCAGATCGGCGGAAAACCAGCAGATTCCGTCTCAGAACTACTGGATGGAGACAAGACCCACTTCCTCAATTGTGGTGACAGTGCCACTCTCCCGTTTCTAGACGAACTCGCCGGTGAAGTTGATGCCGTCATTACTGATCCACCGTACTACGACTCAGTACAGTACAGCGAGCTTGCTGACTTCTTCTACGTGTGGCAGAAGCAAAGTTTGGAACAGGACTTCCCGGAGATTTTCTCACGGGACTCTGTCGTCTCTGACGCAGAGGCGGTTGGGAATAGTACGCGGGAGAAGTCCCTCGACGACTACCGTCAATTGCTTCAGAATGTCTTCGAGTCCTCGTTCGATCTGCTGAAGGAAGATGGCCCGTTGGCGTTCACATTCCACCACAAACAATCAAAAGCATGGGGTTCTGTCCTCGAAGCTATCGATGGTGCCGGATTTCGTGTCGTAACGACGTACCCGGTGCGTGGCGAGAACCGTCTTAGCGTACATATCAAAGGGCAGCGGGCCGTGCTGCTCGATAGCGTAATTGTGTGTCGCAAAGACCACAAAAAACCAGAAGGCAAGTGGAGTGACATCTACGACTCTATCGAAGAAGTGACGCGTGAACGTCTCCAGACATTCCACAACTCTGATGACGACGACCTCTCTCGGTTGGATGCCTCTGTCGTAGCGTACGGCGCCTGCATGACTGAGTACTCAAAATACAAGACCGTCACCGGCGACGACGGCGACGAGGCCAGCGAACGGGATGCCATGGAGAATATCCAACCGTTGATTGACGAACTCAACGGAGAAGAGTTCTAA
>JAZKTU010000182.1:0-4449 GCA_036625385.1 Halovenus sp.
GTGACCCCCGACCAAAGGAATTTATCAGGTTCCACGATCTGTTGACCGAGGAAGCACCGGACGGCTATGAGCCGTGGTACTTTCGCTGCCGAGAGTCGTCAAAAGCCCCCGCCACAGAGTTCGGGTCCTGGAAGGACGAGGACGCGAGACTGTCGGCACCCGAAGCCGTCGAGTGGATGGAACAAGGCGGCAATGTCGGCATCGCGGGCACCGACGCCGACCCGCTCGTGAACGTCGATATTGACGACGACGACAAAACCACGGCTGATGATCTGAAACAGACGCTCATCGCGCGGAGTCGGTCGCGCACCGGCTGGCACGCCTGGTACTTCGAGGCTCCGGGCGCAGACATCCCCAACATCCCGACTGACGACGCTGGCGAGGTCCGCACGGACTGGCAATATGTCGTCGCGCCGGGGTCATACGTCCCCGCCGACCCCGATGATGTGCCACCGGGCGAGCGAGAGGACGCAGGCTACTACACAGTCGAGCGGGAGCACTCCGTGACCTCGCTCCGCAAGCCAGAGCTGCCGGATGTGTTCGCGGCACACCTGCGCGAGAAACGGCAGAACAACGCAGAGCCGGACCTGGAGTACGAAATCCCGGATAGCATCCCGGCCACCGATCCCGATACCGACGACGACCACGACCGCGACAGTCGGAGTGCGCTGTTCGATATTGAGGCGGTCGATGTGGTCCGCAAAGAGGGCGGGAGTACACAGCCCGACGACCGCTGGAGTGCCCTGTTCCACGGCTCCGAGACCGACGAGAACATGAGCGTCAGCGGTCGTGGACTGCTCCACTGTTGGCGACACAACTGCGCGCACAACGGCTTACAGGCGCTTGTCGTGCTCTCCGATTACAGCGGCGGGTGCGAGGCCGTGGGTGCGGGACACGTCGGCTCGCAGGCCGGGGCGAGTGTTATCAACCGCGAGGACGGCGCACACATCTGGCACGCCTGGAAGTACGCCAAAGCCAACCACTACATCCCCGAGGACGACCCCGTGCCGTATGCGGCGCTCAAGCATCTGTGCCGGGTCCGCAACCTCTGCGCGGCCAGCGAAATCCCCAGCGATTACGACGACGGGCAACTGCCAGCCGCCGGATACGACGCCGCGCTCAAAACAATCGAGAACAAAGACGGACTCGACCCTGGGCGCGTCCCGACGCAGGAGATCGGCACCGATGGCGGCGCGACCGCCACCCCAACCTCGGACACGCCCGCACAGACGCCGGCCACCGAAGGCGAGCAGACAGGCGACGAGGACACCGAGGACAGCGCCGAGGGTGCCGACGACCCCTGGGAGGAGATTCGGCTGCAGTATCGGAGCGCCAGCGATGTCGACGAGCGACTGCCGGCGCGGTTCGAGGCCACGAACCAACTCCAGGCCGACCACCACTGGCGCACCGTGGCCGAGAACGACGTGCTCTGGCGGTATGACCCCGATACCGGCATCTACCACGACGATGGCGAGAGCGTGCTCCGCGACCGTCTCACCGCGAATCTCAAAGAGCAGTACCGCCGGTCAGAACAGGGGGAAATCTCCGAGCAGCTCCGAGGCCGAACCAGCATCAGCGCCGAGAAGATGGGCGGCGAGGAGGACCTCATCGCGGCCGCGAACTGCGTGATTAACCTGCGCGAACAGAAGCGCGTCGAACACAGCCCGGAGTACAATTTCCGCGCGCGCCTGAATACCGAGTTCGACCCCGACGCAACGGCCCCCAGGTTCAGGCAGTTCCTCGATGAAGTCGTCTCGGACGCCACGGCACGGCAGAAACTCCAAGAGTTCGCTGGCTACACGCTCATGCACTGGGCGCTCCCGCATCACAAAGCGCTGTTCCTGGTCGGCCCGACCGCATCGGGTAAGTCGACGTTCCTCGATACGATTCGCGCCATGCTCGGCTCCGAAACTGCCGCCTCGCTGACCCCGCAACAGTTGACCAGTCAGCGATTCGCCCCGGCCGAGTTACTCGATAAGTGGGCCAATATCCGCAACGACATCCCGGCCTCGACGGTCGAGAACACTGGGATGTTTAAGGAGGTTATCGGTGGCGACCCGATGAAAGCCGAGCGGAAGGGCAAAGACCCGTTCATGTTCGAGCCGACCGCGAAGCACCTCTACGCGGCCAACGAACTCCCGAGCACGCAAACCGACGACGAGGCGTTTTACCGCCGGATTCTGCTCGTCCCGTTCCCCAAGACCGTCCCTCGGGGCGAGCGCGACCCGGCGCTCGACGACAAGCTCCAGAGCGAACTGCCCGGCGTGCTCAACTGGGCCATCGCCGGCCTCCAGCGGCTCCTCACACAGCGGGGCTTTACCGGCGACCGAACCGCCGGCCGGACACAGGACACGTGGGAGAAGTGGGCCGACTCCGTCACCCGGTTCGACAAGGTCGCGCTCCAGGACGGCACTGACGCGATTCCGAAAAGCACCGTCTACGCGGCATACCTCCAGTACTGCCGCGAGGAAGGCATCCCGAGCAACACCCAACGCAAAATGACTCGTGAACTCAAGGCCAACGGCGCACAGGACGGACGCAAGTATGTTGACGGCGACCGGGAGCGATGTTTCCTCAACGTCTCACTGACCGGGCGTGGCGAGCAGTTACTCGACAACGCCCGCAGCGACACGGGAGGCGGCGATGGCAATACCGACACGTCGCGCCTCTCGGGGTGGAACGATGAGTAACGCCCCCACTTATAAAAACCGACCCCCCCTGTCCCATAAACGAGCCAACACGTCGGCGTTTACGGCCGTCTCAGAGGCTCTGGCGGGCATATCAGAGAATTTACGGGACAATTATTCTCTGACCTTCGCGTGTACGTGTGCGCGCGCGTGCGTGCACTCGCAAAGTGCCACAGACAATTGTCCCATAAAACGAGTGATATGCGGCGGAGAGGGCCTTTACCGGCCACAAACGCCGTTGTGTCACGACGCTAATGGGACACACCCCTCGGTCTTTATAAGCGGGGGTGGTGTCGATGAGTGACCGGTCGGACAACGGGCGGTTTCAACAGGCCCGAAAAGACTGGGCAACCGCGGCCGACGAGCTGGCATCGCAGTGCTACGCGGACCACTGGGGCGTGGACCCGGCGGACTGCTACGCCGTCGAGTCGCTCATCGATGACGTGCATGATGTCGAGGCCGGGTACCAGACCCATCAAATCCTCGACTACGGTGGGTGCGACCGGATCGTTGACGCCGGACACCGACACATCCACGTCGCGCAACGGTGGCGGCCGGTCGGCGGCGGCGATGACCTCTCGCTCCGGGTCGATAACGGCGTTCCGGGGCGGGTGGCTGAACTCCAGAAGTGGCGGATCGCCTACCGCGACCGTGGGTATTACCCGAGCGTGATTGCGTTCGGCCGGTACGACGGCACGCTCAGGGCGTTCCCCGACCTGTGGCTACTCGGCACCGAGGCCATCCTCGGGGCGCTGTGCGACGGCGGCCTCACGCCGCCGCGACACCCGACAGGCGACGGGACGGCGGCGGTGTATATCCCGGTCGAGGACCTGCGCGACATCGGGGCCGTCCTCGCTGAGTTCGATGGCGTCGGGCCGGCGAAGGGGGTGGCCGCCGATGAGTAAGCGCGTGATGGTCGACATTGAGACGCTGGGCCGCAGCCCCGGCGCGGCAATCCTGAGCGTGGCGTGCGTGGAGTTCGAGCCGGGGGAGGGCCTCGGCCGGGAGCTGGAGCGGTCGATCACACTCCAGTCCTGCCAGGACCACGGGCTGACAGTTGATGCGGACACGCTGGAGTGGTGGCTTGACCGCCCCTCGGAGACGCGGCAGGTGCTCCGCGGCGGCGACCCGCTCGGGGGCGTGCTTCGGGACATGAGCGAGTGGTGGCCGCGGAGCGCCGACGAGATTTGGAGTAAGTCGCCCGCGTTCGATGTGGTCCTGCTGGCCGAGGCATACGACCGCCTTGACCGCGACCCGCCGTGGCGGTTCTGGCAGACGCGCGATGTGCGGACGGTGTTCGGGCTTGTTGATGCGCCGCCGGCAGTCCAAGAGGTCGGGCCAGATCACGATGCGATGGCCGACGCCAAACAGCAGGCGCTCCAGGTGGCTCACATCCTCGACCGTGTGGAGGTGACCGCCGATGGGTGAGAGCTGGGACCCTGCGCCGGAGACGGTGACGGCCATCCGCAGACGGCTCCTCAATGGCGCGAGTTCGAGAGACCTGGCGGCAGAGTATCCGGTCTCACAGACGACCATTGAGACATACGCGCACGGCAGACGTGCGACCCCTGGCGCTGAGATCGGGCCGGTGCGGGCGTTGGCACCCGCGACCTCGATCTGGGTCCGGGTTGAACAGGGGGTGCCCGCCGATGACTGACCGGCTCTCGCCCCGCCCGCGCCGCCCGGCCTGGATGCCGCGCCGTCCTCGTCAGCGAGCGCAGGAGACACCCACCGACCGGGTGAACGGCCTGTCGCTGGCTGA
>JAZKTU010000183.1:0-4387 GCA_036625385.1 Halovenus sp.
GTGAGGTGGGTTTCCCCGTATCTGTGGGCGTATGCCCGGACGAGAAGCGGCGGCGTGCCCGCGGCGACCAGATAGAACGCGAAGTCGTAGGGGCTCACCGCGAGCGGGACGACGTAGAAGACCAGACTGAGTACCAGACTCCCGAACACGACGGCGAAGGCCATCGCGTTGGTCGCTCTGGCCCGTTCGTGTCGTCTGGTGTAGAGCGTGTACGCGCTGAGTGGCCCGACGAGCGTTGCGAAATAGACCAGATACCACCGTGGTTCGGCCGCATCCGGCCCCAACGCATCGAGGCCGATGAGGATAAAGAGCGCGGCCAGCGAGAGTATGCCGAACGATGTCGCAACGAGGAGGGAACCGACGAAGAGTCGGCCCTTGAACCGCCGCCAGCGTAGCTCCCGACTGCTCTCTAGCTCGCCGGTTTCCTGTTCGGTCGCCATCAGTTGTATTCCTCCCTGTACCGGCGTCGAATCAGTTCTGCAAAGATGTTCATCGTCAGTGTCATCACGAACAGCGTCATTCCGAGTGCGAACATCGCTTCGAGGAGGGGGCCACTGCGGCTCTCTGCGCCAGCGATCTGGACCATCGCGGCGGTTATCGTCTGTGTCGAATCGGCGAGATTCAGAAAGATATCGGGGAAGTGGGGTATCTTCGGGGAGGCACCAGCGGCGATGGTGACCGCCATCGTCTCACCGATCGCCCGCGAGAGCGCGAGCACGTACGAGGAGATGATACCAGACGTAGCGGCCGGGACGACGACTTTCGTCGAAACGTCGAACTTCGTCGAGCCGAGGCCGTACGCGGCTTCCCTGAGACTATCGGGCACCGAACTGAGCGCGTCCTCGCTTATCGAGGAGACCATTGGGATAATTATGAGCCCGACGACGACACCCGCAGAGAGAACGTTGAACGTTCGAAGCGATGGAACGACCAGTGTGAACTCGGGGAGGACCGGGACGCCGCTGGGGATGAGTCCGAGAGAGATCGGAAGCGGACGGTTGAGCAGCGGCGTGACGTGGACGAGTGCGAAGTAGCCGTAGACGACTGTCGGGACGCTGGCCAGTATCTCAAGCAGCGGCTTCAACACCGAGCGCAGCCGGGGGCTGGCGTACTCGCTCAAATAAATAGCGATTGCGAGTCCGATCGGGAGCGCGATCAGCGCCGAGACGAGCGTGATAATCAGCGTCCCGCTGATCAGTGGCAATACCCCGAACGTCGGCTCTCCGATGAGGGGACTCCACTTTGTCCCGGTGATGTAGTCGATGGGACTGACCGCACCGAAAAACGACAGCGTCCGTCCGGCGAGTGTGAGAATAATTCCGACGGTTACCAGCAGCGTCAGCACCGCACACCCCGTGAGTAACCGCCTGTACAGCCGCTCTTTTTGAACGGCCAGCCCGCTTCGTTCGAGTTCCGTCAGTTCGCTCTTTGCCATAGATTGTGAGCAGTCACGTCGAGTCTTAGTCTTTTATAAACAATGAAGCGGACCGGAAACGACCGGCTTACCCGGTGTACTCTTCGAGGGTGGCGATGTTCTGTTCCGCCCGCTCTTCGGAACTCGGAACGTAACCGATGTCCTCGGCGATGAGTTGGCTATCGGTCGTCTTGTTGATGTAGAACCGGATGAAGTCCTGAAGGTGCTCTTTGTCTTCGAGTTTGTTGCTGTTCGCGTAGAAAAAGAGCGGGCGGGCGAGCGGGTAATCGCCGGTCGAGGCGGCGTCGAGGCTCGGATCCGTGTAGTCAGTCCCTGATTCAGCGATCGGGACTGCCTGTGTCTCGTCGGGGTTGTTCGTGTAGTACGCGAAGGGGAGATAGCCCAGTGCGTACGGGTTACCCTCGACACCTGTCGCGATGGTGTCGTCTTCCTCGGTCCCCTCAAAGTCGTCGCGAATGCGTCCGGCTTCGCCCAGGATTGTGTTGGTGAAGTAATCGAAGGTTCCGGAGGTTGAGGCCGGGCCGTAGAGGTCGAAGGGCTCGTCCGGCCAGTCGGAGTTCACGTCCGACCACATTTCGGGCGGATTATCGGGGGTCCAAATAGCCTCAAGCTCTTCGTAATTCAGCCCGTCGATCCAGTCGTTGTCGTTGTTGACGATGACCGTCAGCGCGTCCCGTGCGACCTCGAACTCGACCGCTTCGAAACCGTTATCTTCGCATTCCTGGATCTCTCCGTCGGTAATCGCCCGACTCGCGTTGTTGATATCGCTGTCGCCGGGGATGAACACGTCCTCGAACCCGCCGGAGCTCCCGTCCCTGCTGATTTCGAATCCCACGCCGGGCTGCTCCTCTTTGTAGAGTTCCGAGACTGCTGTCGCGACGGGGTACACGGTACTGCTACCGGAGATTCGGATATCTCCGGAAAGGTCGTCATTACCATTGTCATCACCGCTGTTTCCTTCGCTCGTACACCCGGCCAGTGCAACTGCACCGGCTGCGCCCGTTCCGACGAGGAATTTCCGCCGTGATACTCCGTCAAGACGTGTGTCTTGCGTCATCAGGTGAACCTGGACGGCATGTAATAAAACGCGTTTATAATATCCGACCGTCTGGCTATATTGCCATAAGGTCATCTATGTTCGGAATATGGAGATATATAGTTTTGAGTAGTTGGGGTCCATATACTGCTAACAAATAAAATGTCGATCATGCACCCGCACGTGAGAGAGTTGCCAGCAGTGTAGTTACCCGAATTTGCCCGTGATGTAGTCCTCGACGCGCTGATTTTCCGGATTCTCGAAGATTTTATTCGTGTCGTCGAACTCGACGAGTTCACCGCCGGTGAGGAAGACGGCGGTTTTGTCCGAAATACGCGCGGCTTGCTGCATGTTGTGGGTGACGATGACGACAGTGTACTCTTCGGCGAGTTCCTCGATGAGGTCTTCGATTTTGGAGGTAGCGATTGGGTCGAGGGCCGAAGCCGGCTCGTCCATCAGGATAACCTCGGGGTCGACGGCGATGGCACGGGCGATGCAGAGTCGCTGCTGTTGGCCGCCTGAAAGGTCCAGTGCACTCTTGTCGAGTTGGTCTTTGACCTCGTCCCAGAGAGCAGCACGCTTGAGTGCCTGCTCGACGATATCGTCGGTGACTTTCTTGCCTTGCACCCGGAGGCCATAGGCGACGTTGTCGTAGATGCTCTTCGGGAAGGGGTTGGGGTGTTGAAACACCATACCGATTTTCCGCCGGAGTGCGACCGGGTCGACATCGTCGCCGTAGAGGTTCTGTCCATTGAGCAGGACCTCACCTTCGATGCGGGCCGATTCGACGAGGTCGTTCATCCGGTTGAGACACCGCAGGAAGGTCGACTTCCCACATCCTGAGGGACCGATCATCGCCGTCACCTGTCGTTCAGGAATTTCGATGTCCACGCTCTGAAGCGCCTGGTCAGTGCCGTAGTAGACATCGAGGTTACGGGTCTCGATTACCGTCTCCGAGAATATACTGTTACGCTCGGACTCGGATTCGTCGGCCGTCACACCGACACCGGGGCTGGTGTCGACCATCGGATCACCCGACGGATCCCGCGTCTCTGTGCTCTCTGTGTCCTCTTCAGCCGTTGTATCCGTGTCAGATGCCATAGATAGTCATGATACGCTGTTGACAGCCCGCACTGCCAGAGATGTTTGTCAATACGTCGTTATCACGGGTCTGGCCAATACTTGTTTCGGAAACTGTTGATCCAGAGGGCAACCATTATTGCCAGGCACGAGGAACTATGTATATCATCTCGTGACGCGCTGGTCCATCGGGCGACTGCCAAATATAGAGCACTATGTACGACTATCCCCACTATTGTCACCTGGATATATAGACACAGAGAGATTTATATTACTGGGGTAGTGAGAGGGGTATATGGAGACGCGCAAGGTCCAGGTCACCGGCGGTTCCACATACACAGTGTCGCTCCCGAAAGACTGGGCGACAGACAACAAAGTCAGCGCAGGAAGCGTCGTCGAGTTTCACTCCGAAGACGATCTGCTCTTGCTAGCGCCACAGCGCGAGGAGGACCGCATCGAGGGCAGCCTCGATATCACTGGCCTGGAATCAGAACACCAGTTGACCCGCGCGGTCATGACGATGTACGTCAGCGGATTCGACGTCATCAGACTGGAGACCGCCCGTATCACGGCGACACAGCGGCGTGTCATTCGAGACGCGACGCAGGGACTCGTCGGACTGGAGGTCATCGAAGAAACCTCCGACCGGGTCGTCCTTCAGGACCTGCTCGACTCCTCGGAGCTGTCGGTCCACAACGCCATCTCGCGCATGCGACTCGTGAGTATGACGATGCTCGAAGACGCCATCGAGGCGCTGTTGACCGACGACGACGAACTCGCCCACGACGTCAAAGAGCGCGACGACGACGTGGACCGCCTCTGGTACATGGTCTCTC
>JAZKTU010000184.1:0-4352 GCA_036625385.1 Halovenus sp.
AGCGGAACCGTGACGATCGGAGGGTCATACTGTCGGCTGCAAGTACGTAAAGATATTCGACACCCCGGGGTGTCGAATTCTTTCAAAATGTTACAGCCGACAGTATCAGCAGTAAGTGCTTGCTCGGCGGGTCGAGGCAGGGACAGTGACCACTTTTCGGAGCCATCGACGCGGTTCAGCGCCACGAGTCGTTGTTCAACGGGGACGAGTAATTGGCTCTCAATTACTGCTGGCGTCGGTTCCGTTTGGGCCGAAAATTCGTGTTCCCATTCCTGTTCTCCGGTCTGTGCATCGAGCGCAGTGGCACTACCCCCCACCGAATACACCATCCCATCAGCTACGAGTGGTTCGATGCTTCCTGCGTCACCAGCATCCCATGCCTGATTTCCTCGATCTGGAACGACGGCATCGGACGCGCCGGTGTTACTGCTGTCGTGGGCCTGTTGTAGCCAGTTACCAGTGGGTTCGTTCGGAAGCGCCTGATTCGACTTTCCGAAGCATCCGGCTATGATCCCTGCTGACGCGGCTGTCGCAGCCAGAAATGCCCGCCTATACATAGCGATGCGTTCCATTCACCCCCCACCGGATAGTGACGGATGTTCCGCTCGCCAATAGATGGGTTGCGGTGACGTACAGATACTCAGAGCTGTGCCTCGTATACTGTCGGACGGAAGTCATGATATTCTGCTCGTTCCACGTGGGGCGAGTGAAAGTATCAACAGTTCCGTCCGACAGTATAGCACTACTGCCGGCGGGTCGTGACCGCAGTCCCCGAACGGTTGACCCATAACATCCCTTCGTAATCGAACGAGGAACCCATGACCGCATCCACGCCGCGAGCTCCGGCTTCGGCCTGAATTTCATTAATCACTTTTGTGGGACCGGTTTCAATTTTCTTTTCATACAATCCGCCTGGCCATCGACAATGCCCCGAATTCCGGCAGCGATGTCGTTCGAGACATTCGCGTCGACAACTGCTTCACCCGAGACCACACCCAGATACTCTGTGACCTCCTGTCCGTCAAGACCGTCTATCGTTGCGATGGTGCTGTCCGACAGTTACCCTGATATGAGAGGACTATTTATAAATCAAGAGCGGCAGTGGCAGATTAACTATATTTTTACTACCGAATCAAACCGATCGCCTGCTATACCGACCTCTTTTACCAAACGCGAAGGAGTGTCGAGTGATACAGAATTTCTCACCGTCTCTCGTGAGCCTCCGGTTCAAGGCCCTCGTGATGTGCCAAAAATATTTGATCTCGCTTAGTGGCCTGTTCCGGGTTGGCGCATGCGAGGCCGAACGCAGTGAGGCCTCGATGTGACGAACGGCGAGCACCGCGAGCCGTGAGTGCAGTGAGGAGCGAACCACCCGTGACCCAACATATTCATACGGTCGTGCGTGACTGTTTTCGACACCGCAGTGCGACAGTGCTGGTTTCACGGTCTGAGACTCGAAGGGAACGAGTCCATGGCGGTAAAGAATCACGCACGACCGTATCAGTTCCAAAGTGCTCGTGGGGCGCACAGAACAGATCGTAGGTGCCAGGCGAGTCGAACTCGTACAGCCAGAAGCCGCCAGCGTTGATGACCGGCGAGGAAAAGGCCGCCACATCGTCCGGCACCCGCTGTTGCCGACCCTGTCCCTCGTGATACGCCGTGATCGTGTGTTCTGGTGTATCGAAATTGAAACGAACGACGTCACCTGCATCGACTTTGAGACCCGTCGGAGCGAAGTGGAACGGAATCGTCGTCCGATCCCCATCCATCAGCGAATGTTCGTGAACGTGAAGCCTGACCTCGTGGTCAGGCCGAAGCTTCCCGGGGAGCTTCTCGTTCGGGGCGCCGAGTACCCGTAGTGTGGGTCGATTGTTGGCGGGTGTGATTTGTCGTGCCTCGCCGCAGCACCGCCTGTCCCGAGCGACAGGGCCGTTCCGAGACCGAGAATCTTCATTACAGATCGGCGATCAGTCGTGTGTTTGGCGAGCGATTCGACCAGGTCCGCGTCTCTGCTGTTCACGCGGTTTGTCCTCGTTTATTTCTGACATGCTTTTCAGTGTCGTGTCGGCTGGTCGTCCTGTGGGGTGACTGACTGCTGGTTGGAACGTCGCGGTCAGCAGCGAGAGTCCAGCAACAGTGCTCGTGGCTGGGCCTCGCTTCACCGGTCGGCCATCGGTCTCGCCCACGTCGACCACTCCGGGAGAAACGACGTACTGGAAAACAGTGTCCTCATCTCGTGAGTCACTGGATCAGGGGCTGATCAACGCCTCATACGGATTGTTGTGACTATTTTCGGGAGTGCCGCCCAGGTATCGGCGTCTGGGAGTCTGAAACCACCACACTGTCTCACCGTAGCGGTAAAGAATCATAACAATCCGTATCAGAGGCGATAAGTGGTTGCTCACCGACAGGATAACCCATGGGGTAGCGACCACGATCTCGACGAATGGGTGGATACCGTCGCACATCGGGTCGAATTCATCGAACTCCTCGAGGCCGAAGGCCCACTTCCCCCGCGGGAGGTCGTGGAGCAGATGGCCGCGGCGGAGTATCGTCGCTACGCGACCGCCTCGAATGCCATTCTGTCGTGCGGGGAGCTGTTGGAGCCGATTCCTCGGAGCACGTACCGCCTGTCGAGGTACTCACTGGCACGGAGAAGAGTCGGGCAGAGACCACAGTCCTCGTGCGCGCGCTCGAGTCCATCTCCGACCGCGTCCAGCGGGCCCGGGACACCGTCGCACAGGCACCGGAGACAACTGCCGCTCAACACCGCGACTGGATCGAAAGCCACGTCGACCGACTCGCCGACGAAGGGCAGGAGTAGGTTAACCCGGCTGTGCGGTTGCGAGCGTGCCTGCATTTTGCCGATATCCAAATCCTGCGAGAAAATGGTGTTATCCTACTGCGTCGGCCGGCGACTCGGCGAGAAAGGTCTGGAAACCCTCGGTCCGAAGCGAGTAGCTGATGGCGAGTATACTGTCGGACGGAACTGTTGATACTTTCACTCGCCCCACGTGGAACGAGCAGAATATCATGACTTCCGTCCGACAGTATAAGAGCAGAGCCTGGCCGACGAGGGAGACGACAATCAACAACTCGACACCACCTACACCGACAGCGGCAAGCGCTGTGATATCGACCATCGGTATGCCAACGATGAGCGTGCCGAAGGCCCGCGCACGATCGCTAGCACGCAAGCCCACAAGACTGGCTACGAGGTACCCTGCCAGCCTGAGGAAGCGCGTCAGATTGGGAGCGACAACCCAGTTCGGCCGATCCTCATACTGCCGGCTGTACCATTGTGAACGAATTCGCCACCCCGGGTAGCGAATATCTTTCCGAACGTACAGCCGGCAGTATCAGTCAGTCCGACGAGATAGACGAGGTTCGCTGCAGCGAGCAGAAACATCCCGGTCGCGCCGATTGCGACGAGGACCGTGACGATTCGCCCCAGCCAGGACGACCAATCTCCGATCAAGGGGGATGAGTGCAAGCAGGGCTCCTCCGACTGTGCGATGCAGGTCTACGAGGCGGTCGATGCGGCCAACGCAATAACCGAAGTGGAGCACGAACGCAGCCGGCTGGCACTGTCGAGGAACGTCACCGAGGAGGCGGAGGAACCTCCCGGAAGAGTCGCGAGACGCCAGAGCGCCTGAAACTGGACGTCTGGGTGGCGGGGTGCCATCATACCTGGTCTTGTGACCGCCACGGCCGATGCATCCGGCAAAGCCCGCAAGCGCTTTCGACCGGCTTAGGCGACGTTTGACGACATCTACGCTCACTTCCAGGTGACGTAGTTTAGTAGTGCCAGCGCGAGGAACTGGACTCCCCGCAACCCGGTGAAAAACTGCTTGGCGAACATGCTGTCGGCGTACAGGCTGCCCCACTGTATAAAAGAGTAAATTGTTATGATGTTCTCAACAAGCATCACAGCCGCGAACCCGACCAGACCCAGGAGCAACGGCGTCCGGAACTCCCGATAGTTCGATATCCAGACAAACCCGGCCGCTCCGAGCAGGACTATATTAACTCCAGCTAAGATAATCGCGGTGATAACCCAGCTTATCGTGGCCATGGTTGATCGAACCGTCCAATCTACATGTCGGTCAGGGCCTACGGGCACATAGAACTATCCCCGGAGCGACAGCCGACAAAGACTGCCGACAGTATCGAGGACGGCCCACGCTTCGAGGTCATCGAACATACTGGCGAGTGATTCGCCCTTCTCGGTCAGATCGTAGTAGGTGGCGATCGGGCGGTCTTCCAGGCGTCGGCGGATGAGGTCACGCCCTTCCAGTTCCTCGAGGACTCGTGAGAGAGTAGAGGAATCGGCGGGCGTCTCGTCTGTAATC
>JAZKTU010000185.1:0-4275 GCA_036625385.1 Halovenus sp.
ATTCGACACCCCGGGGTGTCGAATTCTTTCAAAATGTTACAGCCGACAGTATGAGCGGTCCGGAACGGGCCGAGACGCGAGGCCCACAATCCATAACTCGCTCGGCAACAGTGTATAGCCATGGACGTTGCAGTACTCGGTGTCGGGGCCGACGGTCGAAAACTGGCCGAAAAGGTCGCACTCGCCGGCGAGGACGTCAGTTTTCATGCGGAGGACGTCGGGGTAGTGATGGACAGCATCGACCGGATCGAGCGCCGCCTGGACGACGCTGTCGCGGCGGGCGACCTGTCGGCGGAAGAGCGGTCCGCGGCTGTGGACCGGCTCGGAGCCACCACTGAACTCGAGGGTGCAGTCCGGGATGCGGCGGTCGTTGTCGATACCGTCACCGACAAAGGGGACCCGCAGGCACGTCTCGCGGAAATCGAGGAGGTTGCCGGGCGGGACGCGCTGATCGTGACGACAGCGACGGAGGGTTCTGTCACGGCTGCGGCTGCCGGCCTCCGCCGCCCGGGCCGCGCGGTGGGCTTCGCGATCCACGGGGAGCCCCCACTGGTGGAGGTCGTCGCCACCGAACAGACCACAGCGGAAGGACTCGAGCGTGCGGAGTCGTTCGTCGAGACCGTTGCGGACGAGGCCGTCGTCGTCGGGGACGCACCGGGCACGGCAGTCAGCCGGCTCACACTCGCAGTCGAGGTCGAGGCGATGCACCTGGTCGCAAACGGCACGGCGGGCGTCGAGGCGGTCGACACCGCCATGGAAGAGACCCGCGGGGAACGTCCACTCGAACGTGCCGACCGTGCCGGCCTGGCCCAGCGACTCGCCTCGCTCGAAACCCTCTCGGGCGCGCTGGGCGAGCGGTTTCGGCCGCCACAGCTGCTTCGGGAACGCGTCGCCGCCGGCAAGACCGGGGTCGACGCCAGCGAGGGTTTCTACCGCTGGGAAGGGGGCGACCCAACGGGGAGCGCACTCGATGTGCCGCTTCCCGACGACGAAACGGGACTGGACGGCACGGACCGCGGCTGATCGCACCGCTCGCCGGGACCGGCGACCCATCCTTTCGGAACCCGAATATTCGTCCCAGAGATCGACCGGAGAGCGGCGTCCGAGGCGGGGAGGCGTCGTTTCGATCGTATCCGTCTACTGAGTATAAGGCCGTCTAATGCCATCAAAACACTCCGTAGTCTTCCGGGGCGTATATAGCAAAGATTTACAAGGATGTTTGTCAAAAGCGTACATATGAGTACGAGGATAGGCCCCGGGCCTAAAGAAGAAAAGAAGCTGACGGAGACGGAGTACCACGAGCGCCTGCGGGAGTTGCCCCCGAGCGCGAAACTCGTGGCCAAGATACTGGAGACTGACGCCCCGCTCTCGCAGGGCGGACTGGCGGAGGAGTCGCTCCTCCCCGACCGGACGGTTCGCTACGCACTCAACCGCCTCGAGGACGAGGACCTGGTCGAATCACGCTACAGCATCAAGGACGCCCGCAAACAGGTGTACCTGCTGCGGACGTAGCCGGGGGCGAGTTCCTGGGACGGAGAGAGCCACGAGGGGGGGCGTCGGGTGGCAACCCTTACGTTCGGCCGCCACTGGGTCACTTTCAGCACGGTAGAAGCTATTTTTCCATAACAGTGCCGTGGACAACAACTACGGGGATGCCGGGCGCAGTGCCGTGTAATGAGGCAGGTCTCTGTCGAGGCGAGTATCCGGGCACCGGACGGGTTGACGAACGTCTACATCGCTGGCGACGCTGTCCTCGTCGACCCTGGTGCGGAAAGCGCCGACCTCAGGGAGACGCTCAGGCGGACAGAGCCGTCACACGTCGCGACAACACACCACCACCCGGACCACACCGGCGCAGTCGCCCCGTACGCCGAGGAGTTTGGGCTGACAGTCTGGGCGAGAGCGGGCCGGACGGACGCGTTCGAGGCGGCGACGGGTATCAGTCCGGATCGGACGTTCGGCCCCGGCGACGAGTTGCCAGCCGGGAACATCGAGGTTCTCGATACGCCGGGACACGCCCCGGAGCACGTCGCGTTTGTCACAGACGAGGGCATCATCTCCGGGGACATCGCAGTTGCCGAGGGGAGTGTCGTCGTCGGTGCCCCTGAGGGGGACATGCGGGCGTACCTCACCTCGCTCCGGCGACTCCACGCCCGGGGGCCCGAGCGATTGTTCCCGGGGCACGGACCGGCCATCGACGACCCGCGGGCCACCTGTCAACGGTTGCTCGCCCACCGTCTCGACCGGGAACGGGCCGTCGAGCGGGCCGTCGAGCAGGGAGAAACGACGCCCGACGCGCTGGTCGATGCCGTTTACGAGAAGGATATCTCGGACGTCAGAGCGCTCGCCCGGGCAACCGTCGTCGCCCACCTCGAGAAACTCGCTGTCGAAGGGCGCATTACCTGGGACGGGACCACCGCACTGCCTGCCGCGGACTGATCCGGAACGACGATGGCGGCCAGTTCCCGGCCCCCGCCGCGACGACGGACTTTTGCTCGCCGGGCCCGAGAGAGGCCTGTGGAGAGCCTCGAGAGCGAGTTGGCACGTGCTCGCGACCTGTCAGTCGCGAAACTGGCCGACGCGATCGAATCGATCGGGTTCGAGTGTACCAGATGCGGGGCCTGCTGTACCGCGAAGGGGTGCGAGAGCACCCAAGCCGAGGACAGCGGGCGCCCGACCGGGGAGGAGCACACTGCGACGGTGTTCCCCGGGGAGGTCCGCCGTCTCCAGGGCGACGACGCCGACTGGCGCGACGTCGCCCGCCCGATGCCGTACGGGATCGAGGGCGGAGAGGGCGAAACGTTCGAGTGGGCACTCCGGACTGACGGCTGTGGAGACTGTGTCTTCTACGAGGAAACGGGAGGGCAGGGAGCGTGTACGGTTCACGAGGACCGGCCACTCATCTGTCGGACCTATCCGTTCAGCGTCGCGCTGGGGGGAACGAGCCAACCGATGGGCGAGGCCGTCGACAGCGAAGGGCTCGTGCGCGCTCACGAGTGCGAGGGACTCGGACGCGACATCGACCGGTCAGCCGCCGAGGAACTCGCCGGTGCCCTGAAAGAGCGGGCCGTCCGCGAACTGACCGAGGCGATCGCCGTCCGGGACAACTACGGACCGGCGGCGGTAGACGGCGTCGTCGTCCACGACTCCGAAGGGGCGAAACGCCCCGACGGAACCCCGATCGACGGGACGGAACACGAAACAACGTGACCGGGTCCGGAGAGTGCTCACGCCGCCGGGACGGGAGAAGCCGGAGCGCAGATGTCCGGTCGACCGGGGCAGACAAAACTATTTGAGGGTGGCAACCTTCCCGTCCGCACGGAGGATTGATTCCCTTGGAAATCTCGAGTGACCTACTCTGCTTGTTCAGTGCCGAAATATCGGAAGCGAACGGGGAGTACACGGTCGAAATCCCGGCGCGTGAAGTAGATACCGGATCGGTCGTACCCGGCGAGACCTACCGGATTGCTGTCATCGAACCCGGTGGCGACGAAGCAGCCGGCCGGAGTGAAAGCCGGGCGCAGTCATCCGACGGGCCACAGCCGCCAGTCGAACCGGGCGAGATCCGGTACGTCGAGATCGAGGATATCGGCAAGCAGGGCGACGGAATAGCGCGCGTGGAGCGGGGGTACGTCATCATCGTTCCCGACGCCGAGGTCGGCGAGCGCGTGAAGATCGAAGTGACGGAAGTGAAATCGAACTTCGCTGTCGGCGAAATCATCGAAGCGGACAGCTGACTGCCGTTTCGGGTCTATACCACGTCCCCGGTTTCTCCAGTCCCGTATCTCCGACCGCAGCGCAACCGCGTCGTGGGTTCGAGCGCCCGACAGTCCCTTCGAGAGATCGGCGCGGTCGCAGGAGCCGGAGTCGTATAATCGATAGAAGGCGATGCGTTGCACGTTCGTACCAAACGGGATATAGGGTGTGGGGACATCTGTACTGATATGAGCACCACTGCTGACGCGGGCGTGGAGACGGGCGCACTCTCGGAGAAGCAACGCCGGATCCTCGAGTACCTGCGCGAACACGCCGACAACCAGACGTACTTCAAGTCACGACTCATCGCCGAGGAGGTCGACCTCTCGGCGAAGGAGGTCGGAACGAACATGACCGCGATCGCAGAGGGCGAGTTCGACGTCGACGTCGAGAAGTGGGGATACTCCTCGAGCACGACCTGGATGGTCACCTGCTGACGTGAGACAGGTCGTTATACATATTCGATACATAAACGCAGAGGAGAGCGGAACACCGCTCCAGTCGCTAAACTAATAGTTT
>JAZKTU010000186.1:0-4270 GCA_036625385.1 Halovenus sp.
TGTTAGATACGCGGTTTTTACCCCATTGGCTGCTTTCTTTAAATCAATATGTTGGCCGCCGCCGCTTTCTTTCACACTCGAAATCAGGGAATCAACATCATCATGGGTAATAGCAAAGTGATTTAGGCCGGGCGAATGAGGCCAATTTTCCTTATTCCGGTGAGTCCAGTTGGAATCGTCACCACTCAAAGACGTGTACTCGAAAAGTTCAATTCCATGGCCGCTGTCGTCTCTCAATTGCGCCATCTTGACCTCGTCGAAATCCCCGACGATTGCTTCAAATCTGGCGGATAATTCGCCGTCATCGGAATCAATTGTTGTTGGCGATAATACAAGTTCTAAATCTAATATATCCACATACCATTTTGATACTTGATCGATATTCCTTACTGTTAATCCAACGTGATTCAATCTCGTTCCGGTCATGTTTGAACAGCCTACCTTCTCACTGTGGTTTTATGCGTGTTGGGATAATTACCTGATAGCTTATATTTTCATGGTGGAATAGGGGACTGTCTCGTCGGGCATCTTCTCGGGTGATCGGCGGATACGCCGACGGTATCTTGCCCAAAAGGAGGTAGTCGTGAACCGTACGTTTCACGATGTCGGTCAGATGACGCGGTTCTGGAGGTAGTCGAGGTGTTTCGCGTTGTAGACGATTCTGACTTCGTCGGTTTCGGCCGAGCCGATACAGGTCAGTCGGACGTCCCTTTCCTCAACTTCCTCGTCGGAGAGGATCTGCTGCATGTCCATGTTGATTTTCCCATCGATGACGATAGCAGCGCAGTTCGCACAGGCACCGGCACGACAGGAGAATGGCCAGTCGTAGCCCTGGGCCTCCGCGGCCTCGAGGATGTACTCACCTTCGTTGACTTCGAGTGTCCCGTAGTCCTCGTCGTCGAGGCCTGCATTGGCTGCGTCGTCGAACACGTCGGAGTCGTACATGTCCCAGCCCTTGTCTTCTACAACTTCGTAGTTGAGGTATTCTACCGTTGGCATCAGATGGGGCTTCGTCCCCCGGCCGGTTAGACTTTGCTGTTGACAGCAATCCCGCCGGAACCTATCTGGTTGCCGGTGTGATGGCTGGAGACGGGTGTACAGGCGTTCGGAGAAAAACCACAGGGACGAAATCAGCGGGAGAGCCGGGGGAAATCAGCACACTTTCACGCGCGTCGGTCCATCTCCGGGTATGTTCCCGGCATTCGAGGTCATTCCGGCAGTCGACATGCAGGACGGGCAGGTCGTCCAACTGGTCGGTGGCGAGCGCGGGACCGGACGGACGTACGGCGAGCCGGTCGCGGCGGCAAAGCGATGGGTGAAAGCGGGGGCCGAGACGCTCCACCTGGTCGACCTCGACGGCGCGTTCGAGGGCGAGCGGGCGAACGCACCCGCCATCGAGGCCATCCTCGACGCGGTGGACGTGACGGTCCAGGTGGGCGGTGGCATCCGAACGGCTGCGGACGCAACCAGTCTCCTCGACCGTGGTGTCGACCGCGTCATCCTCGGGACGGCAGCGGTCGAGAACCCCGAACTCGTCGCGACCGTCGCCGACACACACGCCGGACAGGTGGTCGTCAGTCTCGACGCGAAAGACGGGGAGGTCGTCGTGTCGGGCTGGACCGAAGGGACGGGGCTCGACCCAATCGAGGCCGCGAGCCGATACGAGGAACTCGGTGCCGGGGCCATCCTGTTCACCGACGTCGACGTCGAGGGGCAACTCGAGGGGGTGCGGACCGATCCAGTCCGGGCCGTCGTCGGGGCCGTCGATATCCCCGTCATCGCCAGCGGCGGCGTTGCGACACTCGACGACGTCCGCGCGCTCGAACGGGCGGGCTCGAGCGCCGTCGTTGTCGGGAGCGCGCTCTACGAGGGTGTCTTTACACTCGCGGAGGCCCGTGACGCAGTCTGATACGGATTGTTGTGGCTACAGCGAGGCGAACCTCGAAAGAGGAACTCTTCCGGAGGTAACGAGTCACAACAGTCCGTACGAGTACCTGCCGCCCCGGGAGTGCTCGCGACTCACCAGAACGAACCGTGTGGTATGATACCGTGTATCTTTATTTTCCTGCCGGGTGTAATGGTATCCATGAGTCAGACAGACTCCGAAGACCAGCTCGGCCTCGGTGATATGGTATACGACGAGAACGGGACCCAGCTCGGGACGGTCCGCGGGTTCGACCAGCACGGCTTCTACGTCTCGGCGGAGTCGGACGTCGACGTGCTCTCCGGCGAGGACGCTCCCCGAAGTACGGACGACACGGCGCTGATGTGGCGCTGCTGGGAGTGTGGCGAGATGGGTCAACTGACGGACATGCCCGAGTCCTGTCCGTCCTGTGGCGCGCCGAAGGAGGACATCTATTACTGGCAGGAAGACTGAGACGCCTGCATGGACATCTGCGTGTTCGGTGCCGGCAGTCTCGGCAGTCTTGTGGGCGGGTTGCTGGCGCGCGAACACACCGTGACGCTCGTCGGCCGGGAACCCCACGTGAGCGCGGTCGACCGCGACGGATTGCGGGTGACCGGCGAGATCGAACTCGCTGTCGAGCCGGCAGCACGGACGGACCCACCCGACGCGGCTGACCTCGCCGTCGTGACGGTGAAATCCTTCGATACCCCGGACGCGGCGCGGGCGCTTGCCGGCACCCGGCTCGACTGCGTGCTCTCGCTACAAAACGGGATGGGCAACGAACAACAGCTCGCGAGCACTCTGTCACCACCGGTTCTCGCGGGGACCTGCACCTACGGCGCACGGCTCGTCGAGCCCGGCGTCGTCGAGTGTACGGGCGTCGGCGAGATAGCGCTCGGCCCCCGGGAAGGCGGGACGATGCCCATCGCGGACCGCGTGGGGGCAGCTGTCGACCGGGCCGGACTGGCCGTGACTGTCGCCGAGGATATGCCCCGTCGGGTCTGGGAGAAACTGGCGGTGAACGCGGCGATCAACCCGACCACAGCACTGGCACGAGTCCCCAACGGCGCGCTGGTCTCGGGACCGCTCCGCGAGACGACAGCGGCGGCAGCGCGAGAAACTGCCCGGGTCGCGCGGTCCCGTGGGATCGAACTCGGCGACGACCGGGCCACCCAGGGGGCGCTTGCCGTCGCCGAGACCACCGCGGCGAACACCTCCTCGATGCACCAGGACGTGCTGGCAGGCACCCGGACGGAGATCGACGCGATCAACGGCTACGTGGTCGAGAGGGCCACGGCACCGGTCCCGGTCAACCGCACGCTGACGGGGCTCGTCCGTGCGTGGGAGCGAGAACAGGGACTACGCGAGTAAGAGAATCTGCAAGGCTGGAGCGAACCGGACGAACTGCCGTCGACGGGATCAGAACGGTGCTTCCGGCCCTTCGTCCTCGTCGGACTCGCCGTCGGCACCGCCCGGGAACGACGGGCTCATCCCGCCGGCACCCCCGGCCATGCCTTCACCGCCGTCCATCCCGGTCGAGGCGTGGACGGTTTCGATTTCGGGGATCTCCTTCGCCATGCGGGTCTTGATCGCCTGGATAGTCATCGGCGAGATGCCGCACCCGGAGCAGGCACCGCCCAGCTGGACCGTAACTGAGCCCTCCTCCATGTCGAGGTTCTGGATCGCCGCGCTGCCGCCGTGCATCTGGATCTGCGGGAAGTTCCGTCGCAGGAAGTTCGTGATACGCTCCCGGAGCTCGTCCTCTGGACTCGCATCCTCGGTCTCTGTGCTCATCGTACCTCCGTGTATGCCGTCGGCGGGCTTAGGCTTTGGGTCTCACACCACCAGTCCGGAGGGGGAAATCGAGCCGTGCTCGAAAAGACACGCCCCGGGAGAGGGACAAATCACAGAAATAAATTATCTTTTGAAGTATATTAATCGTAATATATACTTTTTCATATTATTATACAATTCGTATATGTTTTCGGGATGGAAAGAAGACGGCGTACACCGGATCTCGGAGCCCGAACCGGACCGCCAGTGGGCAGTACGGCCACCGAGCCCTGTCGAGAGGGAGGGGGCGAGATCCGTCCGGCCCGACCGGAGGCCGAAACCAGAGTCCGGGGGATCCGGCATGCAACCCTGAGGGGGGTCTCGAAGGTATCCAGGGGAAAGGCGACGCACACAGGGACCCTGCACCCGATCGCCGTCTGCTTCCCGGTCTACCGGCGTAGCGACGGTAACGATAGATAAGAAATTCTAAATAATATAATATCTATTGTTATTTTTACTATTGTATTTATTCTATGCTTTGGTCACGGGCTTCCACAGGATTCCGGCCGTCGCCGACGCGGGTCAGTCCGT
>JAZKTU010000031.1:0-22774 GCA_036625385.1 Halovenus sp.
CTCGTCTCGCTGCGCTCGCCTCACCGCCGAACCGACACACATCTCGCGAGTCGACGGGCGAACCGACAGTTCCCTGCGGGAGGCGCCGAAAACGATCACAACAGTCCGTATGGGGCACATCGTGTCGAGAGAAGCGATGCACCGGCCTGTAACTATCCGGAGCGACGGTTCCCCACATCTGTCGTCAGTCCAAAATTATAACTTCGTTATTATATTTGTCCTTTTACCTCTCGAGATATAGGTTCAATAATAGCCCGAGCGCCGCGGGACTCGAACCCCGAGCGGAACCAGACTGGGTGCGCTAAAGCGACCGGGTGGCTTCCGAACAGAGAGGGAACGTACCGCCAGCGCCGTTCGAAACCCGTACACTGGAGCAGTATACAGCGTGTAGCAGAGTGGGAGTTTCCGACGACCGGTCAGGCAGAGCGAACGATACCCATCACGGTCCAGTCTACCACAGGTCCGCAGAAGCCACAGAGATTGCGGGCTGTCGATCCGTTCCTGTATCCGACCGTCGTCCCCCTTCTGAGTAAATAATGTTTTTTATTCAAATATAATATATTTCTGGTATTTTCACGGGCTTCGTCGGTCTGCGTGTGATCGAACCGAACGCGTGACATCGACTGGAGGGCAGAACTGTCCTGACGGCCCCTAAATCTCCGTAATGCGCTCGTGCTCCTCGGGTAGCTTCCTGGCGTCCTCCTGGAGGAGAGCAACGACGAGATAGTCGGCATAGTCGGAGAAGTATTCGACCAGTTTCGCGATCCGGTCACCGTCGATGGCCTCGAGCGAATCCAGGAGCACGAACGGGACAACCTCGTGGACGTCGTGGGCGAGATACCCGGCGAGGGCAAACACGAGCCCGGTGACCTCCCGTTCGCTCTCGCTGAGGTGGTCGAAATCGTCCTCGTAGGTGACGCCATCCGTGTTCCGGACAATGTGGAGCCGGAACTCGGCTTTCGTGACCTTTTTTCGTCCCTTGCGGGTGTCGCGTTCGACGCGGTCGACCCAGATGCGTTCCAGGTTCTCATAGTTGAGGATGTCGAGTATCGTCTCCATGTGGTGGTTGAACGCCTCGATAGCCTCCGTCTCCAGTTGTTCGACACGGGTCCGGACTTCGGCCAGCTGCTCCTGAATGTTCTCTTTCTGTCGGGCGAGTTTGTCCAGCTCGTCGACCTTCGACTCGAGGTCCGCAATCTGCTCCGTGAGGTTGTCGTGGTCCTGTTCGAGCCGGTCGAGCTCGATCTCGAGCTGGTTGACTTCACGGTGCAGCGTGAGTACCTCGGACCTGTCTTCGGCTTCTAGCTCCTCGATCTCGGTCTCGAGTTCCTCCAGTCGTGTCGTCAGTTCCTCGCGCTCCGTTCCCAGTTCGTCGAGCCGTGACT
Source organism: Halovenus sp. (assembly GCA_036625385.1). Taxonomy (GTDB): domain Archaea; phylum Halobacteriota; class Halobacteria; order Halobacteriales; family Haloarculaceae; genus Halovenus. The sequence goes on from JAZKTU010000031.1 coordinate 1,386, forward strand.
CCCGTTCCCTGAGTTCGGCAGTGACCTGCTCGATCCGCCGTTCGACCCTGGCTTTCCGTGCCTGCTGTGACTCGTGAGTGGAGATCTGGTCTTTCAGTTCGTCGATCTCTTCGTCGAGACGCTGCTTTTCACCGTACTTCGACTGACGGAACTCGCGGAGGTGCTCGATCGTCCCCTCGATGTACTCCTGTTCGACCTCCGACCCACAAGTCCAGCAGACGGCGGAGTCAGCATCGGCGAGCAGCTGGTCCGTGACGGCCTCCGCCTCCTCCTCGTCACGGAGAGCCGACGCGACGTCGCCGGCTGTCCCGTCGAGCATCTCCGCGTTGAACTGGATGATATCCTGGAGCTTGCTCATCGTCCCTTCCAGCTCGCGTCGCTCGCTCCGGAGGGAGGCGAGTTTGTCTTTCAATTGGCCGACGTCCATCTCCGCCCCGTCTTCGAGTTCGTCGTGCTCCTCCTGGAGTTCCTCGAGTTCCGACCGGAGCGACGCGAGACTCTCCTCCTGGCTCTCGATCTGGAACTCGACGTCCTGGCGTTCGGACCTGACGCGCTCCAGTTCCGCAGTCTTCTTTTGTAGCGCCGTCCGTTCGTCCTGTGCTTCGTCCGCGTTCGTCGAGAGGTCCTCGAGCGCCTCCCGCTTGTCCGCAAGTTCCGCTTCTTTCTTTTCGATGTCCGCCTCGATGTCCGCACGCTCCTGCTCGAGGTCCGGGAGCTTCCCTTTCGCCTGTTCGAGTTGCTGGATCCGGTCCTCGACCCGTTCTTTCTGCCCGGTCAGCTCGCGAATCTCCTGTTCGATGGCCTCCGAGTCGACAGGCCGCATGATCACCTCCCGGAGGTCCCCGCCGAGTGCGACGGTCCTGCGGGCCTCGTTCGACTCGAGCAGAAACGCGAAGAGGTCGGCGAGTTCCGCGTCGTCGAGATATGGGTCCCCTTCGTACGCGACCCCGTTCGCGCGCCGTTCCATCTGCCGGGTGTACGTCTCCTCACCGACCTGGAGCCTCACCGATGCGCTGTCGGCGTTCCCCTTGATCGATGCCCGGTTGCTGCCAAGCGCCGCCATGATCGCCTGGAGCAGCGACGTTCTGTTTGTCGCATTCCGACCCGTGAGTATCGTCACTCCTGGCTCGAAAGACAGCGACGTCTGTTCTATCCCGCCGACATTTTGCACCTGTAGACTTACTTCTGCCCCCTCTACTTTCGAGCGTTCCATGCTTCTCGTTATAACTGTCCTGTTGAAAAGAGTTTCCAATCTCGGTATCACAGTGTTTCTGCGCCGCAATCACGAAGCGCTGTTTCTGCCGGAGATGTGTCCGACTCGAAGCACGAGCCTGGTGACAGAGAAAATATCAGGTAGAATAGATAGGACCGAACACGACCGCCAACTAAATAGTTATGACGGTTTTTGCATAGGTTGCCGGAAACCCGTCTGCCCGACGAGACTCCGTCCACCGGGTACTGCGGTGTCAGTCTGTGAACCAGCAGGGCAGTGAAACACGGCGGTCAGTCGCAGTCGCACCCCCCACGCTGGAGCAGTTCCTCGAACTCGTACTGGTTACCACAGTCCTGGCAGTAGACCTGGAGACTGACGATGCTGTCGGCTGTCCCGAGAGAGAACTCGCCTGTCGACTCCAGTTCGGAGAGCGAGCTTTCCATCACCGCCGCAGTCCTGCTCCGGAGCCTGTTGACCCGTTCCCGCTGTTTTTCGACCGGGTCGACTTCCTCGTTTTCCTTCTTCGAGGCACCGAGCGCCTTCCGGAGATAGTTGTACACTGCCTGGTGGGTGACGAAGTCGCTCTCCACTGCTGCCACGTCGAGGCCCTGCTGTTCGAGCCTGTTGCGCTGCTGTGTTCTGACACCCGCGGTGACGTCGTCGTCCGTCAGCAACCGGTACGCGTTCTCCACCTCCCCCTCGAGCGGATCCGTCCCGGCCTCGGCCATTGCACTCCGGAGAATGGCAGTGTTCAGTTCGTCAGCGAGTTCCCGGAGGCTCCGCTCCTCCCGGTACCCCTGTCCCGACCAGCGGGCCTCGAGGTCGTCGTGAAAGTCGTCGAGGTCGTATTTCCGGAGCACGCGGCCGACCTTGTAGCGGGTGTCGATCTGTGTCTCGGTCATTGCTTTGTTTTCTGTCACTCATCCACTTACGTATTGTGGAACCGTCGGGTTATCGAGGGGCCGCTGGAGAGCTTTCCGGCCCTCGGCCGATTGGTCGTCCCCGGCCACAGCGATCTGGGACAGAGAGGTGGCCAACCGTCAGCTGACCGGGGTCGTGCTGTCTCCCGGTAGTTCGGCCGAGCGCACTGAGAGCACAGTTTCGCTATATACCGGGACGCGGGCGTGATTACAAGTATACAATTGTAATACGGTCGTGCGTGACTTTTTACCGCTCTGCCGTCACAGATGGCTGGTTTTGGAGAGCGAGACACCGATATGTGCGACACTGCTCGAAAATAATCACGCACGACCGTATAAGCTGTGGCTCATAGCCCCAGAAACGGGCGACTGCTCCGGGATTCCCCGTCGTTGCCAGCCCGCACTACCAGCCGCTGCCGGGACTGCTGGACGAACGGTCGATGCCGGACCCGAAGGCGACTCCCCCGTCTGAAACACTCCGTTCGTGTCTCCGACGACCCTGGCCGGAGTTCGGGACTGACACCGTGGTGAGGACCCGACTCGGTCAACAGTTCTCGCTGCCCTGCCAGCCATGCCCGTCGGGAGCGACAGGAAGCAGGGAACTCGCGGGCGTTCGTGCCCGTCGCTGTCCGGAGGTTTCCGCTCGTCGAACTCGAACGGGCGATTGCGACCGCCCGGACGCCACCGAAAGGGCCCGTCCGCGTCGGGATCCCGAAGAATTTTCTCGCACGGGACGTCCCGCTTGCAGACCCGGGGACGTACGCCACCGACTCCGTCACTGGTGTCAGCGAGGCCGACATCGCGGCTGCCGCGGACCTGCTCTCGGCGTCTGTCGAACCGGTCGTTCTTGCCGGGGGCGGCGTCCGTGCGGCGGAGGCGAGTGCCGAATACAGCTCGCCCGCACACCAGTGGACGGGCTGGAGCGTCCCGGCGCCGGGACGCTGCCACTGGCAATCGATTCGTCGAGCACTCAAAGACGGATGGACAACGGCTCTACCAGTGAGAGGAAGGGAGAGACTGCGAGAAACGGCGGTCCCAACCCGGGAGTTCGTGCCGTCGACCGCAGGTCGAGCCGGTAGACCTTTTATTCTGGCAGTCTACACACGTAGCATGTCAACGACTACCGAGGTACTCGTTGTCGGTGGTGGCGCGACAGGCGTCGGTATCGCACGTGACCTGGCTCTCCGTGACGTGGACGTCACGCTCGTGGAAAAAGACGGGCTCGCGAGTGGGACGTCGGGCCGCTCACACGGGCTCTTGCACAGCGGTGCGCGGTACGCCGAGTCAGACCCGGTCGGTGCCGAGGAGTGTATCGAGGAGAACCGGATACTCCGCGACATCGCGGGCGAGTGCATCCGGGACACGGGCGGGCTGTTCGTGCAACTTGCCGAGGACGACCCCGCGTATTTCGAGGCAAAGCGCGAGGCCTGCGAGTCGGTCGGGATCGAGACGGAACGGCTCGAGCCGGGGACAGTGTCGGAGCTGGCACCGGGGCTCGCTGAGTCCGTCGAGCGGGTGATACGCGTCCCGGATGGGGTCATCTATCCCTCGCGTCTGGTCGCGGCGAACGCAGCCGATGCCGAGGCCCACGGAGCAACGGTACACCCGCACGCACCGGTCGAACAAATGACCGTCCGCGAGGGCCGGGTAGTCGAGGCCTCCCTCGGCGGAGCGGTCGATGAGGCTGTCGAACCCGACTGCGTGGTCAACGCGGCCGGGGCATGGGCGACGAGCGTCGCATCGATGGCGGGGGTCGAGGTGGCGATGGCCCCGTCGAGGGGAGTGATGGTTTCTGTCGAGTACGACGGACTGGGACCGGTGTTGAACCGGTGTCGCGACCCCGACGACGGCGACATCATCGTGCCACACGAGAGCGAAGCGGTCCTGGGAACGACGAGCGTGCCAGTCTCGGATCCCGAGGACTACGAACAGGCGGACTGGGAGGTCGAGAAAACTTTCGAGGAGTGTGCCACGATGTTGCCCGCAGTCGCCGAGGCCGACGTGACCAGAAGCTGGTGGGGCGTCCGGCCACTGTATGCCCCCGACGAGGCGGAGAGCAACCGCCGGGGAATCTCGCGGGGATTCTTCCGACTCGATCACGCCGACGACGGTGTATCGAATTTCGTCAGTATCGTCGGCGGCAAGCTGACGACCTACCGGCAGATGGCCGAGGCGACAGCCGACCTCGCGTGTGAGAAACTCGGCGTCGATGCCGACTGTGAGACTGCTGCCCGCGAGCTCCCCGGCGCTGACGACCCTGCGCAACTCGACGAGTACGTCTCCGCGTACGACGGCCAGGGACCGACTGACGCGGATGTCGTCGCCGGGACTACGATGTAAACTACCGACGTTTCGAGCATCCGGGGAGTATCGACGTCAGGAGCGAGTCGCGTGACCGCCCTGTCTCGCCCCGTGTCCGCGGGACGCGCCGCGTTCGACTGTGCAAACGAAAGGATACCACCACTCGGGGCTGCAGGTCGGTCTCTGCCCGATGCGGCGAGGATTTATTGTGATCCCGGTCAATGTCGCGGTAGGTGAGAGAGAATGGGTTTTCACGGCGGGACTGAACTGGCGAGCGTGTACGAGGAGGCCCTCGGTAGCGGGTTCGGACTGATCGCGAGCAACGTTGCCGAGCCGAACGTCATGACGGGGCTGATGGAAGGGGCGTCACGGGCTGACTCTGATCTCCTGTTGCAGATGAGTAACGGGGCCTGTACGTTTGCCGGCAACGGTGATCCCATCGCCGGGCTGCGGTCTATGGGCCAGTACATCGAGCTGATTGCGGACCAGTACGACGTGGGCGTTTTTCTCAATATGGACCACCAGACCGACCTCGACACGATCCAGCAGCAGGTCGATCTGGAGATCCCATCCTCGATCATGATCGACGCCTCGCACGAGCCGTTCGAGGAAAACGTCCGAACGAGCAAACAGGTGGTCGACATGATCGACGACGCGGAGGCGGACATCCTCGTCGAGGCCGAACTCGGCACGATCAAAGGGGTCGAAGACGAAATCGTCGCCGAGGAAGCGTTCTACACCGACCCCGAACAGGCCGTCGAGTTCGTCGACCGAACGGGGTGTGACTTGCTGGCGATATCCGGACTGCGCTGCGCAACCACGGGCTCGATACCCCGCTCGTGTTGCACGGCGCGTCGGGGGTGCAACCGGACCAGCTCCAGGAGATGCTCGGGCGTGGCGTCTGCAAGGTCAACAAGGACACCCGGTATCAGTACGAGTATACGCGGACCGCGTTCGATCTCTACCGGCGTCACGGCGACGAGATCGTTCCACCGGAGGATGTCGACGACGACCGGTGGTCGTTTTTCAACAGCGTCGAGTGGTCCCCGAACAAAGATCACTTCGACCCGCGGGTGGCCGGACGGGAGATCCGGGAGCGGATTGCAGACATATACGCCGACCTGGCGACGGTCGCGGGGAGTGCGGGCCGGAGCCAGTACGCGTGATCTGTCACCCGCGGAGACCACGTGCTGGGGGTCGACCGTTCGACAGCGGTCCACTCGCTCGATCAGTGCCACGCAACCGGGAGACGTCGGTGTCCGGGCGTGTAATCCGCCGGACCCGATATACAGCAGTGGCTGTTCGCCGCCGGTCGAGCCATCCCCGACGGCCTCGACGTGCACTCTGCGTTTGCCATGTGGATTACCAGCTGTGACGGATAGCCAAACGGGCCCCGAGTTGATGACCTGGTCCCAGGTCGGCGACCGCCGCTGTACCGGAGTTTGGAACTCGTTTTCCAGTTCCTCAGAAAAGCTGGCCCGCGCAGAGGGGTGGTTTTCACTTATACTGTCGGCTGTAACATTTTGAAAGAATTCGACACCCCGGGGTGTCGAATATCTTTACGCACTTACAGCCGACAGTATTAGCGTTTTGCTACCGTGACTACCTCGAGTCGCGATTCTGCGGTCGCTGCCGGAGCATGTCTGATACGGACTGTTGTGATCCGTTACCGCGACGTTGAGACAGTGTGGTGGTTTCATAGTGATTAGTGCGACTGTTTACCGGTTCTTCACCACCCCGGGATGGTGAGAGACCGGTAACGACTCGCACTAATCACTATCAGACCCCGAGACGCCGATACCTGGGCGGCACTGCCGAACAGAGTCACAACAATCCGTATGAATATCTTCGTAAACGATATGTTCACCGTTTTATCGCTCCCGGAAGATGTTCGATGAGTTCGGAGTCCGTAACGACGCACCCGAACTCGGAAGCCAGATCGGACGCGTGCAGCACGCGAAACGCAAGCGCCGTCGACGAGAAATGGTACCGTGTCGAGGGAACGCGCGTCCCGGAGTGCCCCCAGGAACAACAGTGTTCGCCCAGTTATCGGTTGATACGGACGGTTGTGACTCATTACCGCTCTGCCGTGACAGAATACGCGTTTCGCGAGCTGATACGCCTTCTATTGGACGTCCCTGCCGAAAATAATCACAACCGTCCGTATGAAACAACCGGAAGTGAAGGTGTCCGTTCGCTGCTGGATCGACAGGCTGCTGATACTGTCGGCTGTAAGTGCGTAAAGATATTCGACACCCCGGGGTGTCGAATTCCTTCAAAATGTTACAGCCGACAGTATGAGCCGGCACGCTCAAAACCAAGGTATAGAGAACAGAGACAGTATTTGAAACTGATAGTTCGGGAAGATCAGCTGAATGCACAGCTCCATCGATGATCGCGGTGTCGCTTCTCGCTCGACAGGGGTATGAGTTCAGAGCCGGAGAGAACGGAATGGCACTGGGTGTCCGTACGATCGTCGCTCGGCTACGTTCCAGAAGTCGAAGGGATGTGGTCGGGAGTGTCGTCAGTGTGGACGGTCTCACCCGGACAGAGGAGTGTCGAGAACATGGCACAACCGAGTCTGCTCGCCGTGAGATTTCCTCCGTAACTGGGTTTGGCCCCCGATACTGTGGACGGGTGACCGTAGGTCGACAGGAATCGACCTGTTTTAAGTATTACTGTGGTATATTTTGGAATATCATGCCGGACCGACCGAACGTCGTGTTTATTCTGTTAGATCAGCTTCGCGGAGATAGTATCAATGCAGACCCACAGTCTCCCAGAGACGGGACGGGTCAGCCGATCGTCCACACCCCACATATCGACTACTTCGCGGATCGAGGGGCGCTTTTCAGCCGGGCATACTCCCCGGCTCCGACGTGTGTCCCGGCGCGACGATGTCTCTGGACTGGACAGTCACAGGAGACGTGTGGAGCGTCCGGGTGGACGGACGACCCGTGGGATTTCCAGCATACGCTGCCGTCCGTGTTGACGGAAGCGGGGTATCAGACGGGGCTGGTCGGGAAGTCACACGCCTATCCACTGCGGAATCACTTCGGATTCGAGCGTATGGATTTGCACGCGGGAAATCCGCTGTGGGAGAAAAGCGACCGTACCGACGACTACACGCGCTGGCTGCGCCGTCAGACGGACAACATTTCGAGCGAGTACGGAGGTGGCCTGACCTACAACACTGGTGATGCTCGACCGTGGCATCTGCCGGAGAAGTTCCACCCGACAAACTGGACCACGAGGCGAGCACAGGAGTTTATCGAGACGCGCGATCCGACCCGCCCGTTCTTTATGACGCTCTCGTACGTCCGGCCCCACCCACCCCTCGATCCGCCGCCAGCATACTGGGAGATGTACGCGGATCGGCAACTCCCGGAACCGGTCGTCGGAGATTGGGTCGACGACATGTATGGCGGGCTCGATTTCGGCGACACGCCGGTCTACGCCACGACAAAACGCGGTGCGTCACCGGACTTCTGGCTGTACGATGCGCCGCGCGAACTCGCGAGGCGAGTGAGGACGGCCTACTATGCACTGATTACACACGCCGATCATCAGATCCGACGCGTCATCCGAACCCTCGAGACTACCGGGGAATTCGAGAACACGTTGTTCGTTCTGACGTCGGATCACGGAACAATGCTCGGAGAACACCACCACTGGAGCCTGTCTCACGGCTTCGAGGGGGCTGCACGGGTACCGTTTCTGGTCAAACTCCCCGAAACAGTCGCGTGTGACCGGGGCATTCAGATCGACCGGCTCGTCGGCCTCGAAGATCTGATGCCGACAGTGCTCGACGCAGTCGGTGTCGACATTCCCGACACTGTCGAGGGTGACAGCGTGCTGCGATTGATCGAGGAGCCAGCGAGTGAGGACTGGCGGGAGTCCTATCATGGGGAACACGAGGCAGTCTACCATCCGGACAATGCAACCCAGTACGTGGTCGCCGAGGGCATGAAGTACATCTGGAATCCAGCCACGGGGGACGAGTTACTGTTCGACCTCGAGGCAGATCCGGGGGAGACGACCGACCTCACTGGGGAATCCGGCTACGAAGAGATCTATGCCGAACTTCGCCAGCAGCTTATCGACGAGTTGTCGGGACGCCCGGAGGAGTTTACTGACGGGGAGCAGTTGCTGGCGAGGCGACGTTCCAGTTTCATTCACTTTCGAGACGACGATACCCCGGACTGATACGGACTGTTGTGACTGTGTACCGGTATGACCGTACGATTGCGTGCGGGCGCAACGGTACTGACTCCCAATAGTCCGTCCGAGTGCCGAAACCCGACCCGGTCAACGAGTGGTCGATCCGACCGGCAAAATATTTAATAGAACACATCCAGAAGCGGTGGTCGTGACTCCAGATGCCCGGATCTGTGTTCCTCGAACGCGACCCGATTACGCTCCGAACGCTCGAACGGGAGGATATTCCGTTTCTCGTCGAGAACAGCAACGACCCCTCGATGCGGCCGTTCACGGGCCATCGACTGCCGGACACGAGACAGCGAATCGAGGCGACATTCTTCGAGGGGGACTCCGATGGCGTGTCCTTGCTCGCCTGCGTCGATGGTGATCCGGTCGGACTCGTCGGCCTGTCGTCGCGCAGTCCAACGAGTCGGACGGTTTTCGGTCTCACCGGCGTCATGGAGATGGGACTCTGGATCACGCCTGACGCACAGGGCAACGGATTCGGCAGAACAGCAGCCCGAGCGGTGATCACGTACGGCTTCGACGACCTGCGGCTTCACAAGATCTGCGCGCGCGTGTTTGAGTTCAACGAACCGTCTCGGGCGCTGTTCGGGGAGTCACTCGGGTTCCAGCACGAAGGCGTCCAGCGCGACGAAATCTATATCGACGGCGCATACCACGACATCCACTACTACGGTCTCCTCGCCTCCGAGTGGTCGTCCGTCGGGTGATTTCGTCATCGACAGGTATCGAGGTGCCGCTGTTTGCACGGCGGAGTACAGAGCTATCCTGACGTGCGTAGTGGGAGGTGGACCCGACCGCCGGACTCGACGGAACGAAACACGGCTTCACTGAACTCCATGTACCGAACGCCCTCCTGGAACGTCGTCCGGGGCGAGCCGCCGTGGCGGACCGCGTCAACGAAGTCTTCCTCCACCGTCCACTCGACGGCTGTCTCCTCTGTGATCTCTTCTTTCGAGAGTTCCCCGTTCGGTGTGCCGGTAGAGAGGGTGTCATCGTCGAGGTCGTACCGGATCGTTCCGTCACTGCCGTACAGTTCGATCAGGTTTGTGGGTGAATGGGGGATGACAGTCGAGAAATCAAAACTCCCGACAGCGCCGTTCTGCAACGAACAGTGGATCGAAACAAGATCCGGGAGGTCGACAGTTTCTGTGCCGTCTCCCTCCGCAGACGGGCGCTCTGCGATGTGGGTACGTGCACGCGCCGAGACTGATCGTGCCTGGCCGACCCAACGATGCAAGCGTTCGACCAGAATACCAACGGCAAGCGCGTTGATGCCCTGATACCGCTCGATGTCTCGCCAGTGAATCGGGTCGTCCGGATCTGCTCGCTGTCCGCCGGTAACGTTCGCACGGGCGAAACGAAGCTCGCCGAGGAACCCCTCGTCGATAAGTGTCTGTACTTTTTTGTCACCGCGCATCCCGAGTGGTGAGGGACAGATCTGCGTCACGAGATCCGTCTCCTCCGAACGGGCATACATCTCTTTGGCCTCCGCCAGCGACCGGGCCATCCGCGCCTGCACGAATACGTGCTTGCCTGCCTCCAGGGCCGCCAGCGTGTACTCGTGGTGTTTGTAGGGCCACGTGCCGATCATAACAGCATCCACGTCCGCCCGAGAGATCACCGTCTCCGGACTGTCCAGTGCCTCGGCATCGAGATCAAACTTCTCGCTGCTCGTGCGCGCACTCTCGGTAGTTCGGTTGGCTATCGCGACAACCTCGACACCGTCCATTTCGGTCAGTGCCGGGAAGTGTCTGTCCTCGAAGATGCTTCCTGCACCGATCACGCCGAGTCGAACCGTTTTGACCATGACTCTACCAGGTACGACTTTGCACTGAGTAATAAACGCTTGTACCCGCAACTCCCGTACTGAAACGGAGGGGGCCCGGCAGGCAGAGAAGCTCCGAAGATCTCGTGTGGACGGGTGGGTTATACTGCCGGCTGTACGTTCGTCAAGATATTCGCCACCCCGGGGTTGCGAATTCGTTCAAAATGTTACAGCCGGCAGTATTATTCCCAGTCGAAGACGACGCCGAGCTCTCCAGTTGGATTCTCGAGAAGCGCCTCGAAGACTGCGGGGGCGTCCGATGCCTGTGGTTCGGCTGTCACCAACGACTCCACGTCCATATCACCGGTCTGCAGGTACTCGAAAAACAGCTCAGCATACGCCTGCCGGTCCCAGCGGCCCTGGCCACCTGCCGGGATCCGGTAGGAACCGATAATGCGTGCACTCGGTACGATACAGTCCCGGTAAAAGTCAAACTCGACGGTTCGGCGCGGACAGCCGACGACCACGAAGCGGCCGTCCTCCTTGATGAGAGAGACACCGCCACCGAGCGTTTCCGGGTTCCCTGTCGCATCGACCACCACATCTGCCACGCTGTCCGCCGGTTCGGGCCCATCTTCAGCACCGACGTGAACTGGTTCGACGCGCCCGTGATCGGGCACAGCTCCGAGTCGATCCGAGTCGAGGTCGAGGCCGTACACGGGTGCAGCACCCGAAACGAGACAGGTTCGGATTGCCAGTTGACCGACGAGCCCGAGGCCACGGACTGCTGCTGACTCTCCCCACGCGAGCTCACCCCGACGGACAGCGTTCATAGCAATCGCAGCAATCTGAGAGAACGTTCCGGACACGGAGGGGATATCTGACGGCACCGGGACGATAGCCGATGCATCGGCGGTCACGTACCGGGCGTGAATTGTTCGGGAAACTACACGTCTGCCGACCAGGTCCTCGTCTACAGCCTCCCCGACATCGATGACAGTCCCGACGTTGGAGTAACCGGGTTCTATCGGGAATCCATCACCCGGAAGGTTGTCGGGTTGGTGTGAGCCGTCGAGCAATGCAAGTTCCGACCCGGTGCTGACGAGTGTTCGGTCGGTTTCGATCAGTGCCTCGCCGGGGTCTGGCGTGGGCATCGGCCGCTGATCGAGTTCGACTCGTTTTGCCTCCGGAAAAATCACTACCTCGTTTGTCGGCATAGGGATACCCAACGCGAGAAGAGATATATAACTATCTGACTCGCTCTGCTCGTACTCCGCTGGTGACTCTCGATACGGTGACGTCCGCCGTTACCGAGTTGTTCTGAGCGAAATTCAGGACGGAATGTTGCTCATACTGCCGGCTGTCCGTTCGTACAGATATTCGCTACCCCGGGGTGGCGAATTCGTTCAAAATGTTACAGCCGGCAGTATCAGTTGCGACCGATTTGCCCCCCACGAGACCATATGACGTCAGAGCACAGCATGTCCCCGGCACAAACGGTCGACTGGGCGAGATCGACACCGACCGAGCCGCCTGCAAAACCTCCTGTCCCGACCGGAGCAGTACTTTGTGCGGGGACGAACCGCAATGTGGTCGAACTCGTTGCGAGCGCAAGCGCGAAATACCGGATGGGGGTTCTGGCTACTTCTGGCCCGTCCCGACGAAACCGGGCCGGGGCGAAACGATCAAATATCTGTTCTATATGTCAAAACAGTACGCCCGCCCCCTCTCTAATCTAGCACTCGCGTAATGTTCGATCGAACTGATTACACGCCCCCTGGGGCAGGCAGGGACTCGAAGAGCGTCCGAAGTCGCCACCGGACACGGGAACCGACCTGGATCGGGACTCGCTTCCGTCGAACGTTTCCGGACCGACGGGCTTGCTGTGCAACGCCTGGTTCCCGTAAGCTACTTTCGTTGCCGGATGAAGGAGTACTGCAGTTCATTACGTTCCGAGCGGTCGAAGTGAGTACACCACCAGTCCCCTGTTCTCCATTAGAAAAAGTGAAGCTGGCAGGTAAACAGCCTCCTGTTCGGAGATTACATTTATACGGATGTAATGTTTAGACGACTCGAGCCCACAGACGCAGCAAAGGAGAGACCCGTGAGCCCGTGGTGGACGTCACGGACACACTGCACGTCTACCGTTCTATAATAGAGAACTCGGTGTCGTCTATATTTTCCGTCGTTTCGCGAGGGGGGGTATTTTTCCAGAACCTTTATACTCAAATTCGCTCATGGTGGGGTATGCCGAACCGACCGAACATCCTGTTCGTCTTTCCGGAGTATTTCCGCGGCGACTGTCTTGCAAGTGATCCGAACAGTATCCGAACTGACGATGAGCAGCCGACGGCTGAGACGCCAACCCTCGACCACATCGCCGCGACTGGCACACAGTTTACGTCTGCGTACACCCCCTCACCGACGTGTGTTCCGGCACGGCGATGTCTGTGGACGGGGAGAACGGCTGCGACCAACGCGAGCACCTCCGGCCGGGGCGAGAACACCTGGGGCAAGCCGTGGGAGTTCGAGCACTCCCTGCCCGGCGAACTATCAGATGCGGGGTATCAAACGCGCTTGATCGGAAAAACCCACTCACAGCCGACGGGTCGGGAATTCGGGTTCGATCACATGGAGTTGCACGCCGGTGTAACCGACTGGGACAAACCGGAACGAACGGACGATTACACCGAGTGGCTGGATGGGAACGTCGACCTCGCAAGCGAAATCTCCCACATGGGCCGTGGAAGCGTCGAAGGCCGGCCGTGGCATCTCGAAGAGCGACTCCACCCGACACACTGGACGACCTCGCGCGCTGTCCAGTTTCTGGAGTCACGGGACGAAACGCGCCCGTTTTTCCTGACACTTGGCTACGTCCGGCCACATCCACCCTTCGATCCACCCCGACCCTACTGGGAGATGTACAACGACAGGGAGTTACCGGACCCGGTTGTCGGTGACTGGGTCGACGACGTGTACGGCGACGTGAAGCCAGCCTATTTCGAGAACGAGACTGGAACGGAGACACCGAACCCAATGTGTGCTGAACTCCGACCGGAACGGATCCACCGCGCCCGGGCCGGATACTTCGGTCTGATCACGCAACTCGACCACCAGCTCCGACGGGTTCTCGACACGCTCAGGCTCCAGGGCGACCTCAGCAACACGGTCATCCTGTTTGCCTCGGACCATGGAACGATGCTGGGCGACCACGACCTCTGGTACATCTCGTACGGGTTCGAGGCGACCGCCCGGATCCCGCTCGTGCTCCGGCTCCCGGACTGGATGGATTTCCCGTCCGGACTCCATGTCGACCGTCCCGTCGGACTGGAAGACGTGATGCCGACGCTGCTCGAACTGGCGGGCGTGGAGGGTCCGGACACGGTGGAAGGGCAGAGCCTCCTGAAGCTCGTCGACGACCCCGAGACCGAGGAGTGGCGAGAGGTCTACCACGGCGAGCAGGCACAGGTGTGGCACCCGAAGAACGCGACACAGTTTCTCTCCGACGGAACGACGAAGTACATCTGGAACCCGATAACCGGGGACGAACTCCTCTTCGATATCGGATCCGATCCTCACGAAACCGAAAATCTCGCCACGTATCCGGAAGAGCAAGCGCGTCTCAAGCGGTGGCGTCAGCGTCTGATCGACCGACTACACGGTCGCGAAGAAGGATTCACCGATGGAACACGGCTCCTCCCCGAAGAGAGCGGGAGCTAACGGGAGTAGCTACCGTGCTATGAAGCCGCATCGAGACCGAAACGATCCGACCGATACGACACTCGTTTCGCTCCGATACGCCGGACACGTTCAGCCGTCACCGCCGGCGCTCGCCTCGAAGTCGGCGCCACCGGCCAGCAGTTGTTCGCCGTCGGTGAACCCTTCTGGCCGCCCTTCGAGACGCTCGATCAGCCGTTCGCGCCAGGTCTCTAGCGCGGCCGAATGGGCAGATTCACCGGCAAGATTGGTCGTCTCCCGTGGATCGTCTCCGAGATCGAAGAGCAACTCGGTTCCAGTGACGGGGTTCCAGATGTACTTCGTCGTCCCATCTGTGAGAAACTGCATCGCGCTGTCCGGATGGTAGTTCGCGTGATGTTCGCCGTGGTAATACGGCCGCCACTCCGACCGATCCGGATCTTCCATGAGCGGAATCACGCTTCGGCCGTCGACATCGTCCGGAATTTCGATATCCGCCAAGTCCAGCAGCGTGGGCATGACATCTTCGAGGCCAACCGGTTGATCGATGCTCGCCCCGGAACCGCCGGCCGGATGGACTCCTTCGGGTACTCGGAGGATAAAAGGGATCCGGGCAGATTGTTCGTATCCGTAGGATTTAAACCAGAGATGATGATCGCCCAGCATTTCACCGTGGTCGGAGGCCATGAGGATAACTGTGTTTTGTGTCAGGTCGTTCATCTCCAGGGTTTTCGTGACCCGTCGGAGTTGATGGTCAATTTGGGTCACGAGACCGAAATATGCCGCCCGTGATCGTCGGACGCGATCCGCACTCAACTTCGCACACCACGGGTTCGGCGTTTCACCACGTGTCTCTGATGTAATATAGGACGGTTCGATGTCACCATAGACATCATCGAACCAATCACCGACCACCGGATCCGGGATATGACGGTCAGCGTACATATCGAAGTAGGGTTCCGGAGGGTCCCAGGGTTGGTGTGGGCGGTGGTAGCCGATCGTCAGGAAGAACGGACGGGTCTCGTCCCGATTGTCGAGAAACTCGACCGCCCGTGACGTCGTCCAGTGAGTCGGATGTAGCTGTTCGTCGAGATGCCACATGCGGCCATCGATAGTGTTCCGACTCAATCCGTGCGAAATTTCCGTTACATCAGGCTCTTTGCGTTGCAACCACCGCGTATAATCATCTTCGAGTGAGGGTGTATGATCCCACTTCGATGTCGCAGGGTGGAGGTCCCATTGTTCGAAGCCAAATCGCTTGCGGTCGGGTTCGGAATGGGTCTTTCCGACCAGATGTGTTCGATATCCCGCGGCGGATAATTCCGCTGGAAGCGAGGTTTCCCAGTCCCAGGGACTCCCCCACGTGGTTCCCCCGAGCGAGGCTGGCTCCTTCCCCCTCCAGAGGCTTCGGCGAGCGGGCACACAGGTCGGAGCAGGGCTGTACGCACTCGTAAACTGAACACCGGTATCGGCAAGGTGGTTCAAGTTGGGGGTCTCCACGAACGGATCGCCGTTTGTCGCCCGAATGGCGTGTGGATCGCGACCGATGCAGTCTGCGCGGAACTGATCAGGGAAGATCAGGACGATGTTCGGTTGCTCGGACATAGTTGATCAAGCCGACCGCGCTGATAAATAGTTTGGGCGCTCCCGAGAGTTCGCTCGGAGAACAGGACTGAGCGAGAGTTCACTCTCGACAGGGATATCCGTCTACTGACGGCGTCTACCTCTCCTGCTCGACGGTGTCCTCACTCGGCTGTGGCGTCGACGACACACCGGAACCCGACGTTCCCCGTCGAACTGTCGGGCGTGTTCTTCGAGCGCGCAGCGACACGATACCGGTTGCACCACGACCGGTGACAGAGATACGACCCGCCGCGCATCACGCGCTCGCTCCCGGTCTGTGGCCCAGTCGGGTTCTCGTGGTCGTACGCGGGAGTGGTGTGATAGTCGGGGCTGAACCAGTCGGCACACCACTCCCAGACGTTCCCGGCAGGATTGTAGAGGCCGTACCCGTTCGGTTCGTATTCGTCGACCGGTGCGGTGCCGATGTAGCCGTCCTCGCCGGTGTTTTGCTCCGGAAACGTCCCCTGCCAGATGTTGCAGCGGTGTTCGCCGTCCGGATGCAACTCGTCGCCCCACGGATAGCGTTTTCCCTCGAGTCCGCCGCGTGCCGCGTACTCCCACTCTGCCTCGGTGGGGAGACGCTTCCCGGCCCACTCGGCGTACGCGGCGGCGTCCCGCCACGAGACGTGCGTGACGGGGTGGTTCAGCCGGTCTTCGAGCGCGTTCGAGTTCGGGCCCTCGGGCCGGAGCCAGGTTGCCCCCTCGACGGCAACCCACCACGGTGCCGCCTCGACTCGGTCCACGACGTGTGGCCCATCCGCGCCGGCGACGAAATCCTCGAAGACGAACGACCAACCGAACCGTTCGGCGTCCGTGGTGTATCCTGTCTCGTGTACGAACTCGGCGAACTCCGCGTTTGTGACAGTGTATGTGTCGATAAAGAAGGGGGCGAGCGTCACCTCGCGGGCAGGCCCCTCGCCGTCCGCCTCGAATCCAACGTCCGAATCTGTCCCCATCGTGAACGTCCCGCCGTCCAGACGCACCATTCCTGCCGTTCGGTCCTCGCCTGCAGTCGCTGGCCTACTCTCGTGTGGGTCCGGGGCTACCGGAACCCCGTTCCCTCCGGTCGTCGAACTCTCCGATCGGTCGCTCCGAGAGCGCTCCGGTCTCTGCGCTCCGTCCGCTCCGTCGTCTCTCGACCGTTCGCCGTCCGCCCGCCCAGCGCCACAGCACGCCGGGTCGTCTTCGGTCATAACGGGACACCAGCGGGCCGGGGCTACTAACTGTTTCGACGCCAGGTGTCCACGGTCGGGGGCACGTCATCCGGGGGAATCATTAAACCCTCCCCCGCCCACGCGACGTACATGCCATCGGACCAACCGAACGTTCTCTTTTTGACGAGCGACGAGCACAGTTTCCGCGGGTTCAGTCACCTCGACCCGGAGGAGGGCGAACCCGTCCGGACCCCGACATTCGATGAGCTGGCCACAGAAGGGACCACGTTCGGGAACGCCTACTGTCACGTGCCGCTCTGTACGCCGTCGCGTATCTCGATG
The DNA here is from genome assembly GCA_036625385.1 of Halovenus sp. GTDB lineage: Archaea > Halobacteriota > Halobacteria > Halobacteriales > Haloarculaceae > Halovenus. The sequence continues at coordinate 18,627 of JAZKTU010000031.1, forward strand.
CTCACCGGCCGCGAGGCACAGCACACGGGCGCCTGGACCAACGAGTCGTTTCTCGAACCGGGGTTCCCGACGCTTCCCGAGCAGTTCTCGGACGCGGGGTACGAGACCTGTCTCGTCGGCAAGATGCACCTCGCCGGTGACAGGCAGTTCGTTGGCTTCGACCATCGGCCCTACGGTGACCTGACTGGCGGCAACACACACCAGATGGACGGCCCGAACCTCGATGCGGGGCTCGGACACGGCTCGACGTACGACGTCGGGCAGACGATGATCCCCGAGAGCCTGCTCATGGAGACGAACGTCGCCGAGGAGACGGTCGCCTTCCTTCGTGAGCACGCCGCCCGCAGTTCGGACCGACCGTGGTTCCTGTGTGCCTCGTTCAGCCGCCCCCACTTCCCGCTTACGGCACCGAAACGGCATCTCGAGAAGTACTGGCCGGACGACGTCCCGCCGCCGAAAGTCCGCCGTGACGAGACGAGCACAGCCGAGCATCCCCAGACGCTCGACGTTCTCGACCACTACGAGTTCGACGACATGGACGAGACGGAACTGCGCAGGGCGCGGGCCGCCTACTTTGCAGCAGTGGACTACCTGGACGAGGTGATCGGTGATCTGTTGCTCAGACTGGAACGTGCTGGATTGCTCGACAACACCATCGTGGTCTACACCAGCGACCACGGTGAACTCGCGGGCGAACACGGCCTGTGGTGGAAGCACACCTGGCAGGAAGCCTCCAGTCGGGTTCCCCTGTTCGTTCAGTTACCCGAGCACCGCTCCGGGGACCTCGACCCCGCGGGACTCTCCACACCCGTCAGCCTCCTCGATCTGTTCCCGACGTTCTGCGGGCTGGCGGGGATCGATCCACCAGCGGATCTCGACGGCACCGACCTCTCTGAGGCGATTCGGACAGGTGAGGAACCCGAGCGTGGCCCGGTGTTCTGTGACCATCTGCGCCCGGGTCAGTGGGACTTCCGGGCCGTCCGGGACGGACAGTACAAGTACGTCCAGTTCCCGGACGCGCCGGAACTGCTCTTTGACCTCGAAGCCGATCCGCTCGAAACAGAGAACCTCGCACCGGGAGCTACGGGCGACGACAAAACCGCGCTGGAGCGATTGCGTGACCTCGTCGACCGAACCTTCGATTTCGAGGCCGCGCGGGAGCGTCGGGCGCTGAATATCGAGCGTAAAGAGACCGACCATCCGCTCCCGGTTCCCGAGCGCCCCCTCGGGGAGCGACATTTCGACGGCAGCGGGAACCTGTATCACCTGCCCGACGGCCGGATCGTCGCCGCCGACAGCCCGCTTTACGAGCCGGAGGTAGTCACGACCGAGCCCGAATCGGTGTTTTCCGACTGGCCGGACGAGGAGTCGTAGGCCGTTTGACGTGCGGGTAAAGTCGCCATAGGGAGTTCGCAGGTTCGGTGGCTCTGCGATGAACTCCAGTTCGATTTCGTTAGGATCTGACCACGACCGTTATCGTTGCTCGTCTTGTAGAACCCGCCTTTCGTCTCGCCAGCATCAGCGTCGTACGTCCGGTACATTATCGTGATCCGGCCACTCTCTTCATCGTAGACGACGGACTGGTTGCGCGTGTCGTACTCGGTGTCAGCGACAGTGATCGGGTCTTCCCACGTTTTGCCCCAGTCTTTGCTCAGGCGCGCCACGATGTACCCGCCATTATTGACGTGGCCGCCGCCAGCCGTCGGCGACCGTCGGTAGATCAGCAGGAGCTGGTTGTTGTTCAGGAGCGTGATGTTCGGCTCGTTGTCGTAGGTATCCGTATCGGCGAGTCGACGGGCCGAAAGCTGGTGGCCCTGACAGAATCGCTCACCCGGATCCTTCTGTTGAGTGACCCTCCCCGGAACTCTCCGCAGTCGCCTGTCCCGAGGCCGACGCGAGACCGAGAGCGGACGCCGCCGCCAGAAAGAGCCGACGACTCAACGTCATCGTCGATCACCTCGGCCGGCACAACCTGCGCTTTCGGGCGTTACAACTGTCGGCCGCAGCGTGATTGCTAATGTCACGCAAGCCATACCAACCAACAAATCGAAACTGTATATAACTTATGGATCCACCAGTGTGGTGTGAAAGTAAGGATGAGGCAGTCGGAGTTTGGAATGTCTATGCCCGAAATCGACCGCCTCACTCCTGACTTGACACGACGTCACGAGTGGACCGCACTTTTATTTCCGAGCCAGCCCCCCAGCTATCCATGGGACAATCGAACGCGGACGACCGCTCGAAGCCGGAGTGGTGGCGGAAAAACGAGCGGCTACGCGAACGGATGGATCTGCCGCCATACGAGCCGCCGCGGTTCGAGGACGGCACCCCCACGTTCCGGGTGACGGACGAACTGGAGTCCGAGTACGGCTGTACGATCCGTTTCATCGGGAAGAACACGAGCTACCCGGACAGCTTCCTCGTAACGATCGATGGAACGCCGGTGATGCGGGTGGGTCGACACAGAGACGACAACGCGAACACGGTCTACGAGATGGACGCGACGGAGTTCCGCGAACAACTGGCGGAGACACTCGCTGACAGAGACGAATAACCGACCACGCTCTCTTTCGATCGGGAGCGGAGTGGCCGGCGAACGATTCGCTATCAACGGCGACGAAGTCACTGATCCGACATATCGACAGCAGGGCGGAACTGCCCGGTCTCCCGATAGATGCCGCCCAGAAGGATCGCCGTCGCGAGCAGTGGAAACGCCGCACAGGCGAGGTACACGAGTTGGAAGCCCATAGTATCGACGAGCGGGAGGGTCACGATCGGGCCGAGCCCAGCGCCGATGTCGCCGAGTACGTTGTTGGTGCCGATTGCACGACCCATTCGCTCGTCGGGCGTGAGGTCACTGAGCAGCGCCATCAGTGGGCCACTCGTCCCACCCTGTCCGGCTCCAATAAACAGACAGGCGGATACCATGGTGACGAGCGAACTGGCGTACGCGAGCAGAACGAACCCGACGAAGGTGACCACCAGAAACGCGACCAGCGTCGGGACGCGTGACTGTTGTCTGTCGCTCAGATATCCGCCGCCGAACATGAACACACCCGCAGCGACGACGGTGACCGCCATGAACACGCCGGAGGTACCCTGTTCGTTGAAGCCGAGGACGCTGATATCGTTCGCCCCGAGAAAGAGCACGAGCGTCGCGAACAGCGCGCCGATATACACGAACAGGACGGCGAAATTTATCAGACCGACCGTGATGGCTGATACGCTCGTGTCTACGTCCCACGGTTTCACCGAGTCGCGCACCCCGCCCGCGACGTGTGTCTCCGGTATCGCGACGTACGCGGTGAGACTGGCGACGACGGAAAACAGGGTCGCCAGCAGAAAAGCAACCGAGATACCAGCGACCTCGCTGACGATCCCACCGAGCACGAGCCCCGTTGGTGTGCCAAAGAGGACGCCACCGCGGATGAGACCCATACTGGTCCCCCGCGAGCGAGTCCCACTCACGTCGGCGGCGATCGTATAGGCCGTCGCGAAGATGAGCGCGCTTCCGACACCCCACAGGAGACGCGCGAGAAGAAACCACACCTCGGGTGCGGGTGCCACGACCGCGACGAGGTAGCCGAGCGAGGCAAACGACTGGACGAACATGCCGGCGAGAAACGGCGTTCTGGTTCCGATCCGGTCGACCAGGATGCCCGCCGGCGCGTTCGCAACCAGTCGCGAGAAGCGAGTCGCACTGAGGATGAGGCCGATCAGGAACGGGGAGATCCCGATGACGGTCCCCAGGTTCGGGAGTATCGGGAACACGATACCGCCACCGAAGCCGACGAAGAACGTGCTGACGATGACGGCACCGATGACTGCGTATCGGTCGTCATCGCGTCGGACAACCCGGAGGATGGTTCGACGGATCGACGTACCGACTCGGCGAAGCGATCCGTTCATCCGCCCGCCATCACCCGATACGCACGTGTATCACGGGGCACTAGTTGTGTCTGCTTCGCTGTCGGGCGTCCCGCCCCGGTATCTGAATCGATCGAATCACGACGCTGTCCAGTGACCATCGCCCCTCGTTGTCTCACCCTGACTGTGCGATCACTCTGTTATTCATGAGTGAGAGCAGGGGTATCTTGAATGTTGGTTTCCGTTTTAGCAGTAGTATCCAGTTACTTCCACGGGACCTC
>JAZKTU010000187.1:0-4233 GCA_036625385.1 Halovenus sp.
CCAGGTCACAGTTCCGGAACTGGGTTCGATCGAAGCACCGGTGCCGCCGATCGTCGTTATCACGTCGAACCGGACACGGGGGCTGAGTGACGCACTCAAGCGACGCTGTCTCTACCTCTACATCGAACCCCCCTCCTTCGAGAAGGAACTCGACATCGTACAGCGCAAGGTCCCGTTCCTCGATGTGAGCCTCGCTCGGCAGGTCGTCAACGCCGTCCAGCGACTCCGTGACGAGCCGCTCCGGAAGCAACCTGGTGTGTCCGAAACCCTCGACTGGGCACGGGCGATCGGGACGCTAGAGGAAAACGGGGAGGGCTCTCTCAGTGACGAGCAGATCCGAGAGACCATCGGTTGTCTTCTCAAGGAGGCTGAAGACATTGAGCGTGTCGACGACGACCTTATCGACCGGATGTTAGAAGCCGAGCGGGAGGACGTCGCGGACGCGACAATCGCGGGAGACGGTCCCGATGTCGAATGAAGAAAACGGGGACGTGACAGAGCCCCCCCTGGAGGCCGAGATCGAAGACGAAATCAGGATGGAACTGGTCCGGTTTGTCAGGGATCTTCGCCGGGCGGGCGTGGCGGTTCCAGCAAACGGGGCCATCGTCGCAGGGGAGGTCCTGCGCGAAGTGGGGTTCGGGGACCGCGAGCGAGCACGCGCCGGGCTCCAGGCTGCCCTGCTGAGTCGGGTGGAAGACATCCAGACGTTCGAGCCACTGTTCGACCGGTTCTGGCGTGGTCTCCAGCGGACACTCGATCCGGACAGGTCCGCGCCGCCCCGGGAACCTCGCTCGGACGACGAGGGGGGGCTCGAACCGATGGACATGGAGGAGGGGAACGGCGACGAGACTGCGGAGACTACCGATACCAGCGAGGAGGGCAGTCCCGACACGTTCGGCTTCGTCGGGTCGGAGGCAGCCGATCAGAGCGAGCAGGTCCACGAGACCGCCGAGTACAGCCCCGGGGGTGTCTCGACGGAAATCCGGGCCCGTCCAGGCGACGACGCGGACCGGACGAAAACGGCTGTCAACCGCCTCACGCTGGCGCTTGCAGCGTTGCCGGGACGGCGTCCACAACCGATGGCCGCTGGCCGGCGGCCGAACGTCCGCCAGGCACTCAGAGACAGTATCTCGACTGGCGGTGTCCTCACCTCGGTCCCCGAATCCGGCCCGAAACCGACCGAAGTAAACGGGCTCGCGCTGGCCGACGTGAGTCGGTCCGTTCTCGATGTCCTCGACCGGGATTTCCTCGTTCGGTTTCTCTGGGCCCTGACTGACCTGTGGCGCCAGAACCGTATCTTCTTTTTCGACCACGAGGCCAGAGAAGTAACGTCCGCGTTCGAGACCCCGACGACTGACGCGGCTGTCGACTCGCTCCGGGCCGCCGAGGCGGCGTGGGGTGGAGGCACACGGATCGGCAACGCGATCACGACCGCCAGAGACGCCGTGCCGACGGCTGTCGACCGCCGTACCGTCGTCCTGATCATCAGTGACGGGCTCGAGATGGGCGATGTCGAGGAGCTGGAAACCGGGATGGCCTGGCTGGCTGACAGGGCCTCGGAGGTGTTCTGGTTGAACCCGTTAGCGAACTCGAGCGAGTACGAACCGACCGCCGCCGGGATGGCAGCGGCACTCCCGTATATCGACGGACTGTTCGCCTTTACCAGCCCTGGGGATGTTCTGGAGATGGCGCGACAGTTGCGACAGTACGACGGTGACGCCCTCGTCAGCGTTCACGGGGAGACGTCGCGACACTGACACCGTCGCAACGCTCGATCCACCCTTTGTTTTTATTATCTCCCGGTACGGATGTTCTCTCGGTGTCAGCTGATGACAATCACATACGTACACTATGACACGGCTAATGGGGTGACTCGTAATGAGTTCTGAGGACGCACCTGGTCCCGAAGCGACCGAGACGGGAACGCTCGTCGGTGCGGAGGTCGACCGGAAGGAGGATGCTTCGCTTATTACTGGGCAGGCAAAGTACACCGATGACCTGACCGCCCCCCGCATGGTCCATGCGGCCATGGCGCGGAGTCCCTACGGTCACGCCAGCATCGAGAATATCGATACGAGTCCAGCAGAAGCGATGGACGGCGTCCTGGAAGTCTATACACAGGCAGATATCGACGAGTCAGCGGTCAAGGGCACACTCATAACGCTCGGGACCCCACCCGGTGTCGAACTTCCGGGCATCGAGCGACCGCTCATGGCCAGAGACGAGGTGTACTATCAAGGCGAAGCAGTGGCGACGGTTCTCGCCGAAGACCGCTACACCGCACACCAGGCCGCGGACCGGATCGAGGTCGATTATCAGCAAAAAGAAACTCACACCGATCCCCACGAAGCGCTCGAGGACGATGCAGAACCCATCCACGAGGAAGCACCGGACAATAAGGCATTCACGTGGGGTTTCGGTCCCGAGGAGGCCGTCGAAGAGACGTTCCAGGAGGCCGAGCACACGGTCGATGTCGACCTTGTCAATCAGCGGATTATCGCAAACCCGATCGAACCCAGAGGCGCACTCGCACAGTTCGCGTCGGCCGACAACAAACTCCGGATCGACTTCGGGACGCAGATGCCAAGCAACCACCGAGCGGCGTTTGCCGATGCACTCGATCTGCCCGAGCACAAGATCCACGTCCACGCGCCAGAGATCGGGGGCGGATTCGGTACGAAGGCAGCGATCTACCCCGACGAAGTCATCACTGCCTGGTGCTCGATGCAAGAGGAGCGGCCAGTCAAGTGGATTGCGACACGGACGGAAGCCTACCAGACGGACGGTCCAGGGCGGGGTCACTCGACGTACGCCGAACTGGCCCTCGACGAAGATGGGGTTGCCCAGGCGATGCGTGTCGACACCAAAGTCGACATCGGGGGATACGTCTCCTCTCACGGGTCCACCGACTGTACCGGGTACTACGGAACCATGCTCCCCGGGAACTACTCTATCCCGGCTGCGGACGTAACCATCACGGGGGTCTACACCAACAAGACACCCAGAGATGCCTACCGGGGTGCGGGCCGTCCCGAGGCGACGTACGTTATCGAGCGGCTGATGGAGACTGCGGCGAAGGAACTCGACATGGATCCTGCGGAGATCCGCCAGCGCAACTTCATCGAAGAGGACGAGTTCCCCTACGAGTCCTCGACCGGTCAGGTGTACGACAGCGGGGCCTACGAGAAGAACCTCGAGAAGGCACTCGATGTCATCGGGTACGAGGAGTTCCGGGAGCGCCAGAAGGAGGCCCGCGAAGAGGGCAAATATCTGGGGATCGGTCTCGCGTGTCTGGTCGAAAACGCAGGTGCCGCACCCGCCGAGGCCAGTGCCGGCGGCGGCGGCGTGATGAGCACCTTCACCGAGTCCGGGATGGTCCGGGTCAACCGCGGCGGGACGGTGACCGCCTATTCCGGTACGTCCGCGACGGGGACGGGCACCGGCACGGCCTACAGACAGATCATCGCCGACGAACTGGGTGTGCCCGTCGACGACATCGAGGTCATCGACGGCGACACCGAACACGCCCCGGATGGCTCCGGAACGATGGGGAGTCACAGTGGCCCGGTCGGCGGGGCAGCGATAAAAAAGGGCGCCGAGAAGGTCTACGACAAGGCACGCCGGATCGCGGCCCACCAACTCGAGGCCTCCGAGGACGACATCGAGTTCAATGACGGTGAATTCAATATCGCCGGCGCACCCGAACGGTCGATGACGTTCAAGGAGGTCGCTCATCAGGCCCACCAGGGCCACCAGCTCCCGGAGGGGATGGAGGCGGGGCTGGAGGCGTCTGCCTGGTACGATCCAGTGAATTTCACCTTCTCGTTTGGGACTCACGTGACGACGGTCGAAGTCGACCCCGACACGGGCGAAGTCGAGTTCGACCGGTACGTCGCCGTCGACGACTGTGGCGTCCAGATCAACCCGAAAATCGTCGAGGGCCAGGTCCACGGCGGAACTGCCCAGGGAATCGGTCAGGCCCTGTACGAGGGCTCGGACTACGACGAGAACGGAACTCTCAGGACCGCTTCCATGCAGGACTACGCCGTCCCCAAGGCACACCAGCTTCCGGATATCGAGACCCACGATACGGTCACCCCGTCACCCCACAACCCGATGGGCGTCAAAGGTGTCGCCGAGTCGGCCACCCTCGGCTCGACCCCTGCGACGGTTCACGCGGTGCTCGACGCACTCGAGCCCTTTGACATCGACCACATCGACATGCCGTTGACG
>JAZKTU010000032.1:0-22051 GCA_036625385.1 Halovenus sp.
TTCGATATCGAACAGGCCCCCAAAGGCCCCCGCGCGACGAACGTCGTCCGCAACTGATACTGTCGGCTGTAACATTTTGAAAGAATTCGCCACCCCGGGGTAGCGAATATCTTTACGCACTTACAGCCGACAGTATGAGTCAGTTCCCGTCACCGACCGGTGACACGCTGACCCGTATTTTCGAGAGTCTACGCCGATAGCGAACGCGACGCGCCGACAATCGCGCGGATATCGTCCGGACACCGAGGGCACACAGCGGCGGAAGGTTTCTGTGGGTCGGGATGTACCCGGAGAGTATGACACCGGAGCTCGAACTGTACGAACTACAGGGCTGTCCGTACTGCGCGAAGGTGCGCCGGGCGCTTGCCGATCTCGACCTCGAGTACGAGTCACACGAAGTCCCACGCTCGAAACGCAGGCGAACGAGAGTCGAGGATGTCAGCGGGCAGTCCGGCGTTCCAGTGCTCGTCGATAACACGAACGGTGTCGAGGGGATGCCGGAGAGCGACGATATCGTAGCGTATCTTTACGCGGAGTACGGCGACGGCACAGAGGGGCCATCCGGGTTCGTCGACCGCCTGCTCGGGCGACTGTTCTGAACTCATACGGATCGTTGTGACTATTTTCAGCAGTGCCGCCCAGGTATCGGCGTCTGGGAGTCTGAAACCACCACACTGTCTCAACCTAGCGGTAACGAATCACAACAATCCGTATCAGAGCTGGCCAGTCTTCGCCGAACTGTCGGGGCAAACGAGTTCGTCACCAATGCGCGTGCATCCGGCGTTCGCACTCCTGTGGAGCCAGAACTCCCCGGCGCTGTGGGCGTCAGGGGACGTGCGGCGCACTCCGCCTCGGGAGCCGTGTGCAACTCGAGGGGGGCCGCGCTGGAGCGGACCCGGCAGGCGGTGACCGGGGCGAGGTATACTGTCGGACGGAACTGTTGATACTTTCACTCGCCCCACGTGGAACGAGCAGAATATCATGACTTCCGTCCGACAGTATAGCACAGCCGCCAGATCCGGTTAGGCTCGTGACGGCGACCGGGCCCACGGCGCGAGGACAGCGAGAAACTCCCGCCGATCCACTGCCGGGCGGTACAGACGGGAGTCGTGTCGATACCTCGCACCCCGGGCGCGGGCGACCCACCCGGTCGAATTCGGCAACAACAAATGGATACGGGCAAAGGCTATCGTAGATGGTCAGTGAACTCACGACAGTGCCCGCAGTGGCCCGGTTCCCGGTCGGGCTGGGGGCAGCGACCGTCGCCATACTCGCCATGGACCTCGTAATGCGGCAGTTGCCTGAAGGGGTCACCCCGCCGAACGTCGCCGCGGGTGTCCTGACCGGCACGCCCCCGGACCGGGCGCCGAGGCGACTCTCGACCGTCGTCCACTATCTCGCCGGGTACGGGACGGGGCTGCTTTTCGTCTACTTCCTGCTCGTCGCCGAGTGGGTACTCGACGGGGCATCGCTGGCGGGCGTCGTCGCGACAGCCGCCGTCCTGTACGTCCTCATGGTGGCGTTTTTCGTCCTCGTCCCGCTACCCCGTGCCCGGGGCGTCGACGGGGAACGGCGCCGGGCGATTGCACGGGACTGGGCGGTCGCCGCGGCGGCGTATCTTGTCGTCCTCGTACCGGTGACGGTCGGCGTGACGGTCGTGGTGGCGTAGGGATCGCACGTGGGGAGTCACTCGCTGTCGGCAGGGGGGTTATACCAACCCAGTCGTAACTGGGGGTATGCGACAGCCGATAGTCGGCGAGCCGCCATCGTTCGAGTTGGCCGACGACGACGTACCGTGGGTGCTCGGGACACAGCTCACCGAGCAGGCGGGGCCGCTTGCCCGCGCGCCGGCGGGAAGCCGGGTCCTGCTGATAGAGGCCCACGACTTCGCCCGGCGATTGCCCTACCACCACCACAAGCTCACGCTCGTCTTCGCCGCAATGCGCCACTTCCGCGACCGGCTCCGCGAGGCCGGCTACGACGTGGTCTACCTGCAGGCGGGGAGTTTCGGCGAGGCGTTCGAGCGATTCTTCGAGCGGTATCCGGACGCAAGACTGGTCGCGATGCGCTCGCCGAGCTACGGCTCCGGCCGGCGGTTCGCCGAACTCGTCGAGGCGGCTGGCGGCGAGTTGCGGCTCGTCGAGAACGAACTGTTCTGCAGCACGGGGCAGGCGTTCGACGAGTGGGCGAACGGGGACGGGTTCAGACACGAGCAGTTCTACCGGTGGATGCGCCGCGAATCCGGCGTTCTGATGGATGACGGCGACCCCGTGGGTGGGGAGTGGAACTACGACGACCAGAACCAGGAGTTCCCGCCCGAGGAGTGGACGGCCCCGCCGGTGCCGACCTACGACCACAGCGAGGTGACCGCGGAGACGGCAGCGTGGGTCGGCGAGACGTTCGAGACGTGGGGGGCCGAATCAGGCTTCGACTGGCCGGTGACGCGCCAGCAGGCCCGCCAGCAGCTCCGACACGTTGTGGAAGAGCGACTGTCGGCGTTTGGCCCCTACCAGGACGCGATGCGGGCCGAGGACTGGGCGATGTCCCACGGCCTGCTGAGTGCCAGCATCAACGTCGGGTTGCTCCATCCGACGGAGGTCGTCGAGGCGGCGACAGCAGCCTACGAAGACGGGGCCGTTCCGCTACACTCCGTGGAAGGGTTCGTCAGGCAGATACTCGGCTGGCGGGAGTTCATGCGCCACGTCTACCGCCACGCGATGCCCGGCCTGGCAACGGCAAACCGGCTCGACGCCGAACATGCCCTGCCGGACTTCTACTGGAGCGGCGAGACGGGGATGCGGTGTCTCGCGGAGACGGTCGGGGACGTCCACGCCCGCGGGTACGCCCACCACATCCAGCGGCTGATGGTACTGGCGAACTTCGCGACGCTGTGGGGCGTCGAACCAGCCGAACTCAACGAGTGGTTTCACGCCACCTACGTCGACGCGTACCACTGGGTAACGACGCCGAACGTCGTCGAGATGGGCCAGTACGCCCACGGTGCCTTCGCGACGAAACCGTACGTCTCCTCAGCGAACTACATCGACCGGATGTCCGACTACTGCGGGGACTGTGAGTACGACGAGACGAGGGCCACCGGCGAGGGGGCCTGCCCGTTCAACGCGCTCTACTGGGACTTCCTTTCGCGCAACGAGGAGGAACTCCGGAGCAACCACAGGATGGGACTGATGTACAGCCACGTCGACGACAAGCGGGAGTCGGGCGACCTGGCGGCGATCCGCGAGCGCGTTGCCGGCCTCCGGGACCGTGCCGGGGACGGCACGCTATAGGGGATAGTGTCGCGAGAGATGGGAGAGGCGGGACGTCGGGGCAGCGCCGGCGGGTCAGGCGTAGCGTTCGAGCGCGGGGTCGTCGAGATCCTCGACAACGTCCGCGGCCACGTCGTCGAGCATGCTGTGGCCCTCGGGTGTGACCTGCCGGCCTTCACCTTCGGCGACTTCGACGTAGCCGGCCTCGGCGAGTTGCTGGAGAGCGGTCCGGATGATGCTTCCGGAGCCGCCCGTCTTGTGACGGGGGCGGACACGGTAGCGGTTCGAGCCCTGTTTGGCGTTGCCGTACTCGGTTTCGAGGCTCCCGACACCGACGGGGCCGTCGATGGCGACTTTCCGCAGGAGGCTAGCCGACCGACGGGTCCAGAAATCCTCCTGTTGGGGGGGCATCTCGCGGTCGTGGCCGCTCTTGACGAACTCGAGCCAGTCGGGCTGTTCGACCGCGTCTTCCTCGGCAAGCGTATCCGCGAGCGCCTCAATGAGCGGCTCTGCGGGGACGTCGTAGAGGCTTGTCATTGCAACAGCTTTCCCGTCGGTGTCATTTAACGCCGTCGTTATCGAGCGCGCCGGGAGGGCGTGAGCTTTTGCCGGCGGTCCCCCTACGGCAGGTATGGACGAGCGCGCACTGCTAGAGCGACTCGCGGGGACGCTTCCGGGAGCCGGCGACGACGCCGCCGTCGTCGATGGGCTCGTGCTGACGACGGACATGCTCCACGAGTCGACGGACTTCCCGGGGGGAACGACCCGGTACACGGCGGGGTGGCGGAGCGTCGGCGCCTCGCTGTCGGACGTGGCGGCGATGGGCGGCGAGGCCGTGGCAGCGGCGGCAGCTTACGGCGCGCCACAGCTCGAGTGGCGGGAGCTCGAGTCTTTCGTCGCGGGCGCGCGTGATGTCTGTGGGGCAGTCGACGCGTCCTACGTTGGCGGGGACCTCGACAGCCACGGTGAGTTCACCGTCGCGACCACGGCCCTCGGACGGACGGACGACCCGGTACACCGCTCGGGCGCCCAGCCGGGCGATGCGCTGTGTGTGACCGGGAAGCTGGGACGAAGCGCCGCAGCATTCCGGCTGTTCGAGACCGGCGAAACCGGGCGGGCGAACGAACTGTTCCGATTCGAGCCACGCGTCGGGGCTGGGCAGGCACTCGCATCACACGCGAGTGCGATGATGGACTCGAGCGACGGGCTCGCCCGGTCGCTCCACCAGCTCGCGGCGGCGAGTGACTGCGGGTTCGCCGTCGAGACGCCGCTGCCGGTGGCCGACGCCGTGACCGACGTGGCGGCAGACGAGAGCGACCGACGTGAAATGAGTGTCTTCTTCGGCGAGGACTTCGAGCTCGTCTGTACTGTCGCCCGGACACGGGTGGAGGCTGTCCGTGCCGCCACGCCGGTCGAGGTGACACGGGTTGGGGAGGTGACCGAGGAGGGCATAACGCTCGAAGGCGACCCCCTGCCCGACAGAGGGTACACCCACGGGTAAGAACCGACAAGAACGAGGAAGGCGGGCGGCAGGAGCGGACAGCCGTCATACGGACGGTTGTGACTCGGTACCGCTCTGCCGTGACAAAATACACGTTTCGCGAGCTGATACGCCTTCTATTGGACGTCCCTGCCGAAAATAATCACAACCGTCCGTATCAGGCCATCTCGATGAGTTCGATGGGGACTGGGGTGAAACAGAGCGCGGCGAGAGCGAACGTGAGGGCGCCGAGGACTATCCGCTTGCGGTCGAGCGTCGTCTCCTGGACGGGGTTCGCGGGGCCGGCGTACGCGAGCACGACGGCGAACACCCCCCACATCCCCCAGATGAACACCGAATCGAAGCCGTCGCGGACGAACGCGAGGTAGAGCGCAAGTGCAAACAGTACGCCGGGGACAGCGGCGGCGAGCCGTTCCTGTTGCTCCCCGACCATCGCCCGGAGGATGTGGCCGCCGTCGAGCTGGCCGACTGGAAGCATGTTGAGCAGTGTAACGAGCATCCCGACCCAACCGCCGAAGACGACTGGGTGCATCTGGCCGTTCTCGATACGTCCGGTCGTGCCCGTCATCTCGGCGATGAGTTCGAGCAGCGGCGGGTTGCTGAAACGGACGACTGTCTCTGCCGTCTCCGGCGGTGTCTGCTGGACGGCGAGTGGGTCAAGCTGGAGGCCAACGGCGGTGACGACGACGGTGGCGACGAGGCCGGCGAGCGGACCGGCAGCACCGATATCGAACAGCGCCCGACGGTCGGGAATCTGGCCCCGCATCCTGATGACCGCGCCCATCGACCCGATGATGGTCGGCACCGGGATGAAGTAGGGCAGTGAGGCGTTCACGTCGTGATACCGGCTCATGACATAGTGACCGAGTTCGTGGACAGCGAGCACACCCATCACCGCGAGCACGAACGGCCACGCCTCGACGATCCGCCAGGGCTCCTCCCCCAGCGGGATCTGGTACCACCAGACGGAGCCGGCAAGAAGCGTCGAGAGAACCGTGAGAACGAAAAGCACGACGTTCAGCCACGGGATCCCGTCGATGCCGTTCGACCACGGCTCGGCGACGAGGACGTACTCGCCAGTCGAGAGCCTGAAGCCATCTGCATCACCGTAGCCGCGCTGGAGTGCCACCTCGTACCCGTGTTCACGAAACAGCGGCCACAGTTCGCGCACGAGCACGTCACCTTCTACGACCGGCTCGCCGACATACAGGACAGTGTCGCCGTCGGTCCTGACCTCGTACACCTCGAAGACAGTGTCGAATGCGGAGGCGTCTGGCGGAGCCGCCGCGTCACTACCGGCCATCAGCGTGCGGCTACGGGATATATCTGTAAAACCCTGTCGCGGGGAGCGGGGGAGCCCGTCAGAGCGGTCGACTCGACACGGCGACAGGGGCGGGGTAGTCGGTGCCTACGCTGGCTCGACGCGCCACGTCGTGGCGCTCGTGTACGACCATTTCTCGATTTCGAGGTCAGTGGCCGAGTCGCGGAGTTTCACCATCAGCGCGCCGATCTCCTTCGGTGACAGATTCACTTCGTCGGCGATAAATTTACTTTTGAAGTACAGCTCACCGTCAGCAGCCTTCTGTCGAAGGTAAGAACGGAGTCGTTCTTCCTTCGAGCGGTCGTCGTTGGAGGATGTTGTCGCGCTCATGTCTTGTCTCGCCCTCATGTATCCCCCGTATGAGTATATAAAGGCAGGACAGTTTGCTTTGCTTTGTCCCCTTTCAGGATGTTTGGCGCCATTTCGACGTTTTACAAACCGCTTAGAAGCTCCAAAACATTTTATTCGAGGTTTTCAGACTGTCTGGGACGTTCGACACTGTGACTTTATTCCAAGATTTTAAATGAGAATTTAATTCGTAGAACGGGTAAAATAAGGATATTGTTGCCGGTTGGTACTGTGTGGCAGAGGGTGGGAACAGGGGTGTCGCTCGGGTCTGGAAAGTCTGGTTGGCAACCTTTAGGTTCTGCCATGGCCCAGGGTCGAGTATGAAGGTGGTCGTTATCGTCGGCGGGAGCGTACTCGTGCCAACTGTCGAGCCAGACCGGGTCGCGGCGTACGCGGGCGTGTTCGAGGAGTTGAGTGACGCGGGCCACGACCTGGGTATTGTGGTGGGAGGTGGGCCGACCGCCCGCGAGTACATCGGCGTCGCCAGGGAACTGGGGGCGAACGAGATCGAGCTCGACCAGCTCGGCGTCGCCGCGACGCGCATGAACGCACGGCTACTCATCGCCGCGCTGGACGACCGCGCCGCGCCGACCCCCCCGGAGGACCACGAAACGGCCCGAAACGCGATCCGACGCGGCGATATTCCGGTAATGGGAGGGACGGTTGCCGGCCACACGACCGACGCTGTCGGGACGGCACTCGCGGAGTATATCGACGCGGACCTGCTCGTGTACGCGACGAGTGTCTCTGGCGTGTACGACGCCGACCCGGACAGGGACCGGGGGGCGACAAAATTCGAGACGCTCTCTCCCGGTGACCTGGTCGATATCGTCCGGGAAATCGAGATGGACGCGGGCAGCAACACGCCGGTGGACCTGCTTGCCGCGAAACTCCTGCAGCGCTCGGGGCTGCGCGCGGCAGTCATCGACGGGACCGAACCCGACGTCGTGCTCGACGCTGTCGCCGGCGACCACGACGGGACAGATATCACACCCAACATGGAATAGCGCCGGCAGTACTGGTACCGGGCTGATGCCGGTCCCTCCAGAACCAAACGCTCTTTGGTGGACGTCACTACGGTTCAGCTAGTGGTTAGCCTGCTGACGTGGGTGCTCGTCGGCATCCTCATCTACACGGTTATCGCGATGGTACTCAGTGCCCGCGGCTACCTGCCGGAATCGGTCAGCGTCTCCGGGCCGTTGCTGACGGTACGAACGAAGCGCGGCCGTGCGTTTCTCGACCGGCTCTCCCGGCACGAGCGGTTCTGGCGTGCCTGGGGGAACGTCGGCGTCGGCATCGCCATTTTCGTCATGGTCGTCATCGGCGTGTCGTTTGTCGCTCTGGTGCCGAGTGTCATTGCAGACCCCGGAGCGGGGATCGAACGGCCACAGAACGCGCTGGTGATCCCCGGGGTGAACGACTTCCTGCCGCTCTCGGCGGCCGGCGAGATCGTCTTTGGCCTGCTCGTGGGGCTGGTTGTCCACGAGGGCGGGCACGGCCTGCTCTGCCGGGTCGAGAACATCGAGATCGATTCGATGGGCGTCGCGCTGATCGGCTTCATCCCGCTGGGCGCGTTCGTCGAACCTGACGCCGAGGACCAGGAGGCCGCCAACCGGGGTGCACAGACGCGGATGTTCGCCGCCGGGATCACCAACAACTTTGCCGTGACACTCGTCGCACTCCTGTTGCTGGTACCGCTTGCAAGCGCCATCGCGGTCGTCGCCGGCGCGCCGGTCGGAGCGGCACTGCCGGGTTCGGCGGCCGACGACGCGGGTATCAGCGACGGTGACGTCATCACCGCCGTCAACGGGACGACGGTCGAGAACGCGACGGAACTCGAAGAGACCGTCGCAGCCATCGAGAGCGACCGTCTCGAAGTGACACTCGACGGGGGCGACCGGATCGTCGTCGACCGGCGACTCATCGTCGCCGGGGCCGTCCAGGGAGCGGCGGGCGAGATCGCCACCGGCGACCGGATTACGGCGGTCAACGGCACCGCAGTCGAGACAGAGCGGGCGTTCGCCCGTGCCGTCGAGGACCGTCCGGTAGCGACGGTGACGGCGGATGGGACCGAGGAGACGATGCCGGTCGGCGTGTTCGCCGACGCAGCCGAGGACGGCCCGCTCGATGCTGCCGGCGCACCGACCGACGGAACACCGACGGTCATCACGCGCATCGACGATACACGGGTCTCGAACGAGTCTGCGCTCCGTCCGGTGCTCGACCGGTTCGAGCCCGGCGAGGAGGTCACCGTCGTCGGGTACGTCGACGGCAACCGTGAGACCTTCGACGTGACCGTTGGCGGAGACGAGGACCGTCCCCTCCTGGGTATTTTCACCCAGCCGGGATACACCGGGCTCGACCTCGACGATTTCGGTGCCGATCCCTACCCCGCCGAGGCGTTTCTCGACAGGCTGAGCGGACAGTCGGCGTTCGCGGACCGGGGCCCGGTGACGGGGTTCGCGGTCTACATGGCCCAGTTGCTCTTTCTCCCGCTTGAGACGCTCGTCGACCCGGGACAGGCGTACAATTTCGCCGGATTCACTCCTGACATCGCCGGATTCTTTGTCGTGGGTGGCGTCCCGTCGCCGGTCAACAGTGCGCTGTTGATCGGGGCGAACCTCCTCTTTTGGAGCTGGTGGATCAACTTCAACCTCGCCATCTTCAACTGTCTGCCCGCGTTCCCGCTCGATGGCGGTCACATCCTGCGGACCAGTACCGAGGCCGTCGTCTCCCGACTCCCAATAGTGAACCGCCGCCGGCTCGTGACCGTCATCACTGTCGGCACGACGCTCGTGATGATCGGCGCCGTCGCTCTGCTGATACTCGGGCCGGTCTGGCTGGCCTGACGAGAAAGTCCCTTATTCCTGGGCGCCAACTGCCGCATATGCCTGATCCAGGCGACCCCCCACCGACGGACGAGGGTTGGTACGCACTCCACGAGTTCTACCGTATCGACTGGGACCGCTGGCGCGGGGCGACAGCGCGAGAGCGCCGCCGCGCGCTCGCCGACGGAATCGAGTTTCTCGAAGACGCGCTGTCGGTCGGGGACAGCGACGACGGGGCCTCGGCCCTTTACTCGGTACTGGGCAACGAGGCGGACGTAATGGTGTTGCACCTCCGCCCGACGAGCGCTCATCTCGGGGCGCTAGAGCGAGGGTTTCAGCGAACCGACTTCGCCGCCTACACCGAACGCACCGACTCGTTCGTCTCGGTCACCGAGGCGTCGGGTTACTCCGAGCGCGCCCGCGACTACTTCGAGGACGAACTCGACGAGGACAGCGGACTCTACAACTACATCCGGACGCGGCTGTATCCGGAGATTCCCGACGCGACCCACGTCTGTTTCTATCCGATGGACAAACGCCGACAGCCGGAGCAAAACTGGTACGACCTCCCCTTCGAGGAACGGGCCGAACACATGGCGGCACACGGCGACATCGGTCGGGACTACGGCGGCCGTGTCGTTCAGATGATCACCGGGGCGATCGCGCTCGACGACTGGGAGTGGGGTGTCACGCTCTGGGGTGACGACCTCACCGACATGAAAGACCTCCTCTACGAGATGCGCTTCGATCCCTCGACCTCGCAGTACGCGGAGTTTGGCTCCTTCTCCGTCGGTCGCCGCTTCCCACCCTCGGACCTCCCGGCCCTGCTCGCCGGCGAGTCGGTGCCGACCGACGGCGAAACGGCGGTCGACCTGGGCGATGTCGGGCCAGCCCACCCCGCCGAGACGGCAGGAGAGGGGGACGAGACTGCAGCCGGGAGCGCCGACAGCGCGGCGACAGCGACCGGCGGTAGGGCCGAATCGACAGCCGGCGAGAGTCAGGCTAGCGACGGACACCCGGACGACCACAGTGACGACGGGGCGGGGACCGCCGACGAGGGCGGGGGTGAAGACAGTGGGAGCGGACGGCCGGATACGTCCGTCGAGGACGAGGTCGAACAGATCACCGACGACGACCTCGGCGACCGGCTTGCGACAGTCGGAATGCACGGGGAGTCGGAGTACGACGACGGCGATTTCGGGCTCGTACTCTACTCCGATGCCGACGCGCAGGAACTCGCGGCGGAGGTCGACGACCTCCGCGGGAACTTCGAGCACTACGACTCACACGTGCGAACCGTGGTCCGTGCAGAGAGTGGCCGCTCGATCGTGGTCAGCATCTGGGACAGCGAGCGAGCCGCGAACACCGCCGAAGGGTTCCTGACAGACCTGCCCGGCATCGAGCGCAGCGTTCGGGGGCCACTCTCCGTCGAAGGCGGCGGGAACGCGACGGACGACGACACCGCCGGTGGCGACACGGCGGGCACACCTGCAGCCAGCGACGGTGCAGGGGGTATCCGCGAGGAACTCGCGGAACTCGACATCTACGCCGGCAAGCCCCACGGCGAGGACAGTTACGCGCTGGTTCTGTACTCCGAGGCCGACGTCGACACTGTCCGCGAGGAGGTAGCGGAGCTCTCCGACGGGTTCGACCGGTACGACACGCACCAGGGGACGACGGTCTACGAGGATCCCGACAGCGAGACAGTGGCCGTCGTCAGCCGCTGGGAGACCGAGGACGCGGCAAACACGGCCAGCGGCTACCTCGCCGACCTCCCCGGCATCGTCGGCTGGGCCGGCGAGGGCGACGGCTTCGGGACGATGGGAATGTTCTACACGGTCAAGCCCGAGCACCGCGAGTCGTTCGTCGAGAAGTTCGACACGGTCGGGGACCTGCTCGCGGAGATGGACGGCCACCGGGAGACGTCGCTGCTGGTCAACACCGAGGACGAAAACGACATGTTCATTGCCAGCCAGTGGGACTCGAAGGAAAACGCGATGGCCTTCTTCCGGTCGGACGCGTTCACCGACGCCGTCGACTGGGGGCGGGACGTCCTCGCCGACACGCCACGGCACGTCTTCCTGGCGTGAGGACCGGTTTCCGCCCCGGGTGAACCCGCGGACGGTTCGGCGCGCCGGCCTCGCCGCCAGTCGGCTTACCCGCCGAACTCCTCGATCAGCGCCGGCACGACCTCGAACAGGTCGTCGACGATGCCGTAGTCCGCGATGTCGTAGATCGGTGCGCTGGAGTCGTTGTTGATGGCGATGATGGTGTCTGATCCTTTCATGCCGGCCACGTGCTGGACGGCGCCGGAGATGCCGATAGCGATGTAGATTTCGGGCGTGACGACCTTGCCGGACTGGCCGACCTGCCGGTCCGGTTCGAGCCAGCCGTTGTCGACGATCGGTCGGGAGGCGGAGAGGGTCGCACCGAGCGCGTCCGCGAGGTCACGGATGAGGTCGATGTTCTCCTCCTCGTCGATACCGCGGCCGACCGAGACGAGCACTTCAGCGTCGGTGATGTCGACGTCGCCTCCGCCAACCTCCTGAAAGCCAGTGACGGTCGAACGGATCGCCGACTCGTCGACGGCGACCTCGAACGGTTCGATCGTTGCCGAGCCGGTCCCCTCGGCGGTCGGCCACTCCGCCGGACGGATCGTCACGAGGGCGCGCTCGCCAGCGACGTCGACCGTTCCCTCGGTCTTCCCGCCGTACAGCTCCCGTGTGACTGTCAACCCGTCGGCGGTGTCGAAGCCGACGACGTCTGTCACGAGCGGGAGTCCAAGCTGCCGGGCAACGGCGGGCGTGTAGTCGAGCCCGTTGACCGTGTTGGGCGCGAGGAGATACGTCGGGTCGAGCGCCTCGAACAGGTCCGTGACTGCCTGCGCGTAGACGTCGTGGTTGAACTCCTCGCCGTACTCGACCGTGTGGATAGCGTCGACACCCTCCCGGTCGAGCTGTTCGGCGTAGTCCTCGACGGAACCGCTGATGACCGCAACGTGGAGGTCGCCGTCAGTCTGGGAGGCAAGTTCCGCCCCCGCTGTCACCAGTTCGAGGCTCACGTCCCGAAGGTCGCCCCGACGGTGTTCGGCGATTGCGAGGATGTCGCTCATGCGCCCACCCCCCTGTCGCGGAGCAACTCGGCAAGGTCGGCTGCGGTCTCGTCGGGACTCCCCTCGAACAGCGTCGCGTCACTTTCGGTCTCGGGGACCGTCAGGTCGGTGAGGTCGAGCGTCGACTCGAGTGAGTCGAGCCCGAGGTCTGCGGGGGAGTAAACCTCGAGCGGTTTGTTCTGCGCCTGCCGGATCCCCCGGAGGCTGGCGTAGCGAGGGTCGTTGATACCAGTCTGTATCGTCAGGACCGCCGGGAGTTCGAGTTCGGTGAGTTCCTCCACCCCGCCCTCGAGTTCGCGGTGGACGTCGGCGATGCCACGCTCGCGGTCGAGGTCGAGTTCGTTGACCACGGCTGCCCACTCGAACCCGAGCGTCTCGGCCAGTGACACGCCGGTCGCTCCGAAGGCCATGTCCGCCGACTGAACACCCGACAGCACCAGGTCGGGGTCCTCCTCGCGGGCGACAGCCGCGAGCAGTTCCGCTTTCGCGCCCGGGTCGAGCAGTGTCGCCGCCGCCAGGTCCTCGTCCCACACGCGGATCGCACGGTCGGCGCCCTTCGCCAGCGCCTGCCGGATCGTCTCCTCGGCCCGATCCGGGCCGATCGTCACCGTGACGACCTCGATATCGTCGTGGACCTCGCTCAGCTGGACCGCCTCCTCGACCGCGTACTCGTCCCATTCGTTGAGGTCGTATGTGAGATACCGTTCGTCGATGTCGACTCCCTCGATCTCGAAGTCATCGTCAGGCGCTGCGACTTCGCTGACCGTTACCAGCAGTTGCATATCAGGGGTTCCGGACGCAGGAACGAAAACGCTTTCGTGAAGAACTCAGTCCGGTTCGTCGAGTTCGGCAACGTTCTCTTCCGGGAAGGAGATGAGGTTCTCCCGTCCGATCCGGAGCTTGTTTATTTCACCGTCTTCCTCCATCGCGGAGAGCAACTGCGAGACCTTGGCGTTCGACCAGTCCGTCTCATCGACGATGTCTGCCTGTTTCATCCGACCGCCGTTCCGTTCGAGGAGGTGCTTGACCCGCTCCTCGTCGCTCAGCAGTTCCTCGTCGACCGGCGTGTCCTCGGCGTCGGGAGCGGCAGTTTCGGCGGTCCCGGCTGCACCTGCTGTCCCCGTCCCCGTTTCGGGGCGCTCGTCGCCGGTCCCGGCATCCGGACGCCGCCGCCAGACGACGTAGACGACGAGGGCGACCCCCGCGAAGACGACGGCGGCACCGAGCACCCACGTGGGGAAACTCGAACCGTTCTCGGGAGGGGGAGACGTCCCGCCGTTACCGATAAACGAAGTCTGAAGCGACGTGTCGTCGAACGACGCCGGGCCCGTCCACCTGATCGAGCCGTCGCCGACAATCGAGACAAAATCCTTGTCGACGTTCGCGCTCAGCACGCCGAATCCGGGTGGGGACCGGATCAGCAGCGTCTCGCCGTCATCGAGTCCCTGGAACCAGGGGCCGTTCTCGGTCGTCAGGACGTCGTCGACGTACATTTCGTTGCCGTCGGTACGGGCGAAGTTCTCCCATGTGAACGAGACAGAGAGCCAGCCAGTGCCGTTCGAGACCTGCTGCTCGGGCGCAGTCGTACGGTCGATATCGGTGATCGACATCTGACGGTTCTCGACGAGCGTCACCCGGTCGACGACCCGCTCGAAGGTTGCAAGCCCCAGTGCCGGTTCGTCGCCGGACTCGAAGCTCGTCGCGAGGGTCGTGTAGGCGTTGGCTTGCTCGGCTGTCTCCAGGTCGAACGACGTCGAGATATTCCAGGTCGCGTCACCGTCCGAGTCAAGCGCCACGACGATCGTCGTGTCCGTCGCGTTCGTCGCGTTCGTCGCTGGCGCGGACTGGGAGTGAGTCTCGGCCACACCCCCCGACGCGGCTACTGCTACAAATCCCCCCAGACCCGCCACGACGAGGAGGGCAAGCAACGCTGCTCGTGACGGGTACGGCATGTGCCGAACTGTGCGCTCTCCCCGGAAAACGTTTTCCATAAAACGGTATCCGGCGCAAGAAACGGTCTCGCCGACGTTCGCGACCGCTGATGCTGCCGGCTGGACGTGCCTGACGGTGTTCGACGTGGTGGTGTCGAATGCCTTCAAACGGGCACAGCTACCGGTGTGAGCCGAAACCAGAACGCAGCGCCGGGAGCGGACGCCGGACAGCGGGGGCGATTGCGGAATCTTTTTTGACATCACACCGCATACTCGAACCGATATGAACTCCCGGCTGGGCGCTGTCGTACTCGTCGTGCTGTTGCTGGGTGTGGCAACAGGAACGGTGCTGGCAGTCGGGTCGGCACAGGTTATCGAAACCAACGAGACCGCAAACAGCCTGTCGCCCACGAACGTCAGCGAGGAGGGCTACGTCGAGGCGAACATCGACGTCGGGACCGCCGTCGCGGCCGATGCCGAGCAACTGCACGCGCGCCACGACGAGTTAACGTTCGAGGCACAGTTTGCGGCAACAGCCGACGGCGTCGAGGCGCGCGAACTCATCGAGGAAGTCGTCCGCGACATCGAGAAGAACATCCGCAGCATCGAGCGACAGCGAGCGGAGTTGTACGCGGCGTACCAGGCCGGCGAGCGGGGGGAAGCTACGCTCATCAGAGGGCTTTCCAGCCTCGACGCGGCGGCGGACCGACAGGAACTGCGGATCGACCGCCTGACGACGACAATCGAGACGAGTCCGAACATCTCACTCAGAAGCGAGACCCAGGACCGTATCGACGCCATCATCAACAATCCGGCTATCAGGCCGTCACCGGTAGAGCAACGGCTCTTCGCAGCGACCGAGGGGACTGCCGACCCGGTGACAGCGTACGTCCAGGGGAACGGGGACGCACTCGTCCTCGCGGCCGTCACCGGGACGACCCATCTCCGGCAGGCGACGATATTGAGCGAGCGTGATGGGAGCGGCACCGACCGCATCGGGACCGCAGACAGCGGCTGGTTCGATGCGACCAACGAGCGCGTCGCCGCTCTCTACCCGTGGGCCTGGGCGAATCTCGCGGGCGGCGGCGGGGACGTTCTCGCCGGGCTCCCGTTCTACTTCGTCGAGGTCCAACACCCACACGGCACGCTTCAACTCTTTTT
This sequence comes from Halovenus sp., assembly GCA_036625385.1. Classification (GTDB taxonomy): domain Archaea; phylum Halobacteriota; class Halobacteria; order Halobacteriales; family Haloarculaceae; genus Halovenus. The sequence continues at coordinate 15,472 of JAZKTU010000032.1, forward strand.
CGACGGGACGAGCGAGAACGTGTTCCGGGAACACCAGATAAACAACGCGGATGTGATACCGGTAACCGAGACCACCGGGAACACGACTGACGGACTCGTGGTGACCGTCCAGACGACACACGTAACTGGGCCAATGCGCGTGAACGTTGCCGACGCCGATACTGACCTGCCGGTCGCCGCACGGATCAGCGTCGACGGTCAGCAGATCGGTCTGACCGGTGGCAACGGCCAACTCCGGACGGTCCAGCCCAGCGGCACGTTCACTGTCGAGGTGACGACGACGGACGGCGAGGCGGCGACCGTCACGATATCCGGGGAGTGACGCAACCGGCCCGCACCACGAACGCCTGACTCGCCCGGGGCCCAGGTTTATCAAGGAGGACGGGGCCAGACCTGAACAGTGACGCGCGCAGTGTCGCCGGTTGTCGGTGTCGTCATCCTCGTCGGACTGGCGGTGATCCTGTCGGTGTCGGTTGGGGCAGTCGTGACGATGGATCCGCCGGAGCCAGTGCCAGCCGCAGACATCGAGTTGCACGCCGACGCGGAGATGGACCGCATCGCGCTCCGCCATCACGGGGGCGAGACACTCGACACGGAGGACCTTCGGGTCTCGGTTCGTATCGACGGCGAGCCACTGGCCGAGCAGCCGCCGGTCCCGTTTTTCGCCGCCAGAGGGTTCCTGAGCGGCCCGTCCGGGCCGTTCAATGAAGGGGGAGACACCACCTGGCGGGCCGGGGAGACAGCCGCGTTCCGGCTGGCGACGACCAACGATCCGGCGCTGACACCGGGTGCGACGGTCGCAGTGACGGTCTCCACGACCGGCGGGCGGGTTGCCGACCTGGAGACGACAGCCGGATGAGAGCGGTCACTCGGGGGCCGTCGCGACGGTCGTGATCGCCCGCGGGCTGTTGGGACTTGCCTGCTGGATGTGGTGCTCGACGGCCTCGAAGCCCGCGCGACCGAACATGCGGTCGGCCTCCTCCTCGTCGTAGAAGAGCATGATCGCGTCGGCAAGTTTCTGGAACACGGTCGCGTTGGGGTAGTCGGGGCCGACCACCAGGACCTGTCCCCCAGGGACGCATACGCGACGGAGTTCCCGCAGTGTCTGGACGGGGTTGGGCCAGTACTCGATGGAACCCGACGACCAGACGACGTCGAAGCTCCCGTCGGCAAACGGGAGGCGCTCGGCGTCGCCGACGTGGAACCGGACGGGACCACGACGGCCGAATTTCTCGTAGGCTCGTTCGAGCTGGTGGATACTCTGGTCGAGACCATAGACGTGTTCGGTCTCACGGAGCAGTCCCTCCGTTGCGAAGCCGGTGCCACAGCCGACGTCAAGCACGCAGTCGTCCGGGCCGATATCGAGCATCGCGATCGCCTCGTCGCGCATCTGTTCGTTCCAGATGAACGGGTTGATGCGGTCGTACACCCGCGACAGATACCTGTAGAACAGCCGTGCCCGCGCCTTGTCTTCGAGAACGCCCATTGGACGGTAGTTGGCCTCGACGACATTAACGCCGCCGATTCTCGCAATCGCCGGAGCCGGACGGCCACGTAGCGGTCGGGCGCTCGTCTTCATTCCGCAACTACCAAATAGGCCATCGCAGTAGTCAAGAATGATTGAGGAATGCCCAGACAAGAGGTACTCGAGCGCATCAAAGACGCCGAGGAGGAGGCCGACGAGAAAATCGAGGCCGCCAGGGAGGAGGCCGAGCAGATCATCGCGGAGGCCCGCGAGGATGCCGACCGTATCCGCGAGGAGGCAAGAGAGGAAGCCGAAGAGGAGGCCAGGCGCCGAATCGAGGAGGCCCGCGAGGAGATCGAAGCGGAAGCGGCCGAGATCCGCGCGGACGGCGAGAGGGAGCGCGAACAGCTCGAGGCGGCTGCCGAGGAGCGGATCGACGAGGTGATCGAGTACGCGCTCGAGGCGTTCACGGAGGCGGTACATGCTCAGACCTGAGCAGATGTCGAAGGTCTCGATAACCGGGGCAAAGCCCGTGATGGACGATGTCATCGAGACCCTGCACGAAATGAACCTCGTCCACATCACTGATTACGACGGGTCCTGGGAGGGGTTTTCCCCCGGCGACTCGCTCGAGGGGGCAGACGAGGTATCGAGTCAGCTGGTGACGGTCCGGGCCATCGAGAATATCCTCGACATCGACGAAGGGGACGTGAGCCCGTCGGCGACGGCGGACCTGACGAACGCCGAGGAGCGACTCGAGGAGATCAGGACCGAGGTCAACGAACTCGACGAGCGACGCGACGAGTTCCGCGACCGGCTCCGCGATATCGACGAGCGCCTCGAGCAGATGGAACTTTTCGCCGACCTCGGCATCGACCTGGACCTGCTGTGGGGCTACGACACGCTCGACGTCCTCGTCGGCGAAGGGAACCCCGACCGGGTCACAGAGGCACTCGCAGCGGTCGAGGCGTTCGAGGTGGTCAGCGGCGACGAGAGCGTCGCCGCGTTCGCAAAGCTGGCCGAGGAAGAAACGATATCCGACGTCCTCGTCGGCGTCCCGTTCACGGCAGTCGAGGTGCCCGAGGAGACCGGCGACCCCGAATCGAACATCGAGGAACTCGAACGCGAGCGCCAGCAGGTCGAGGCGGAACTCGACAAGGTCGAGAACGAACTCGAGGCGCTGAAACACGACACAGCACCGTTCCTGCTGGCCCTCGAAGAGCGACTGACCATCGAGGCGGAGAAATCGGAAGCGCCGCTGCGCTTTGCGACCACCGAACGGTCGTTTATCGTCGAAGGGTGGGTTCCCAGCGAGCGCTACGACGAACTCGCCGCGACGCTCGAGGAGACCCTCGGTGACCGCGTCGAGATAACCGAACTCCGGCAGGCGAGTTACACCGGCCCCGACGGGCCGGGGAGCCACGGTGACGAGGCCGCAGCAACCGACGGCGGCACCGGAGCGGTCGCGACCGACGACGAGCAGGTTGCAACCGACGGTGGTGACAGCGTCGCGACCGTCGACGAGCAGGTCGCAACCGACGGCGGGGACAACGTCGTGACTGTCGACGACGACCCGCCGGTTGTCCAGAAAAACTCGTCGATCGTGAACCCGTTCGAGGTGATCGTCAAGGCCGTCAACCGGCCGAAGTACTCCGAACTCGACCCGACGATCACGCTGTTTCTGACGTTCCCGCTGTTTTTCGGGTTCATGATCGGCGATATCGGGTACGGGGTTGTCTACATCCTGATCGGCTGGGTGATGTACCGCCGGTTCACCTCCGAATCCGTGTCGAATCTCGGCGCGGTCATCGTCTGGATGGGGCTGTGGACGGTCCTCTTTGGCGGCCTGTACGGCGAGATATTCGGGTTACACTTCCTCGAGTGGTTCGGTGCGCACCCGGTACTCGAGAAAGGGATCGGGAGCACGGAGTGGGCCCTCACCTGGCTGATCGTCGCAGTCATCGCCGGGTGGATCCACCTCAATATTGGCTACGTCTTCGAGTTCATCGAGGAGCTAGAGCTCCACGGCATCAAACCCGCGATACTCGAGACCGGGTCGTGGATTCTGATGTTGAACGGCCTGTGGGTGTTCATCTTCAGCAAGTTCCTCGACGGCAGCAAGCCGCCGTTTTTCATCGGCCCGGACGCGCTGCTCAACGACGGGCCGCTCGGTTTTGGCTTCACTGGCTTCCCGGAGGTGGCCGGGATGGTCGGACTCGTCGCCTTCGGGGTCGGGATCGTGCTGTTGTTGCTGGGACCGTGGTACGACGTCTTCGAGTTCGTCGTGCCGCTCTCACACACGCTCTCTTACACCCGGCTGACCGCCGTGTTGCTCGCGAAGGCCGGCATGGCCGTGGCGGCGAATCTGCTCTACTTCGGTGCGTATCAGGACGAGGAGGGCTTTCACTACATCCACTCGAGTACGCCAGGGGCGAAGGAAGCAGCCGGGGAGAACGTCGTGTTCGGCGGGCTCTCGAACATGGGCACCGAGATGGCACTCGGCCCGATGAAGGTCGGTATCGAAGGCGCGTTGCTGGGGCTTCCAGTCCTGATTATCGCCCACACTGTCGTCCTGGCAGTCGGTGGTACAGCCGCGATACAGGCGATCAGGCTGGAGTACTTCGAGTTCTTTGAGAAGTTTTATGAAGGCGGTGGAAAGAACTATGAACCGTTCGGACACGCAAGAAAGTACACGACAAATAACTAAAATTATAAAAACAATATACTCATGATCGAAACACTCCCCGAACTCACAAGTGTCGTCCTACAGACCCAGGCAGAATCGGGACCGGCCCTGACCGACGTCGGTGCAGCGGTACTCGCAGTCGGCCTGGCTGCGCTCGGAACCGGCTACGCACAGCGTGGTATCGGTGCGGCCGCGGTCGGCGCCGTCGCCGAGGACAGTGACAATTTCATTTCGGCACTGATCTTCACGGCGATCCCGGAAACGCTGATAATTATCGCCTTCGTGACTGTGTTCCTGGTCCTGTAAGGAGCGTTCTTTCATCCAATTTATGAGTTTGGAAACAGTAGCCGAGGACATCAGGGAACAAGCCCGCGCGCGTGCGGATGAGATTCTCGACTCGGCCGAGACGGAGGCCGAGGAAATCCGCGAATCGGCCCGGGCGGATGCCGAAGAGATCCGCGAGGAACGGATGGCCGAAGTCGAGCGCGAGGTCGCCCAGGAGCGCGAACAGACCCTCTCGGGTGCGAAACTCGAGGCGAAGCAGGCCCGCCTCGAGGCACGCCGCGAGATGCTCCAGTCGGTCCACGAGGACGTCGAGAGGGAGATCGCATCGCTCGACGGGGAGCAGCGACGGGAGCTGACGAAGGCGTTGCTGGACGCGGCGGCTGCGGAGTTCGACGGTGACGGGTCGGTCAGCGTCTACGGCCGGCCCGACGACCGGGCGCTCATCGAGGAGTTGCTCGCGGAGTACGACGGCTTCGAGTACGCCGGCGAGCGGGAGTGTCTGGGTGGCGTCGTCGTCGAGAGCGAGGCCTCCAGGGTTCGCGTCAAAAACACCTTCGACTCGATACTCGAGGATGTCTGGGAGGACAATCTGCGGGAGATAAGCACCCGACTGTTCGAGCAATGAGCACAGCAGGAAACTCGAATCCGGAGTACGTCAACGCTCGCGTCCGCGCCCGTCGGGCGGCGCTTTTCGACGAGGAGGATTACCGAAAGCTCGTGCGGATGGGCACCGGCGAGATCGCCCGCTACATGGAGGAAACCGAGTACGAGACCGAGATGAACGAGCTCGGTGCGCGCCACAGCGGGGTCGATCTGATCGAGTACGCCCTGAACCGGAACCTGGCCAAACACTTCTACGACATGCTCAGCTGGGCGCAGGGACAGCTCTACGGCTGGATCGCCAACTACCTCCGGAAGTTCGACGCCTGGAACGCGAAGACGGCCCTCAGGGGCGTCTACTCCGGTGCAAGCACCGAGGAGGTCGGGGTCGACTACATCCGGGCCGGCGAGTTCAGCGACAGCCTGCTCGACCAGATGGTCGCGGCCGGATCGGTCCAGGAAGTCGTCGAGTTGCTCGACGGAACCATCTTTGGCGATGGACTGGACGCGGCCTACAGCGAGTTCCAGGAGAGTGACGTGCTGGTTCCGCTCGAGAACGCCATCGACAAGACGTTTTACGAGCATCTCCTCGACGGCATCGACGCGGCGATGGTCGACAGGAACTCGCCCCAGGGGCTGTATCTCGAGGTGCTGCAAGCGGAGATAGACTTCCGGAACATCCGGAACGCGTTGCGGTTGGCCCGGACCGGGACCGATCTGGACCCCGAGGGCTACTTCATCGAAGGCGGCAAGCTATTCGATCCCGGACAGTTGCGCCCGCTCGTCGGGAGTTTCGACGACCTGATCGAGCACATCCGCGAGAGCACGTACGGTGACGAACTCGACGACGCGCTCTCGAATCTCGACCGGGCCGAGAGCCTCATCCAGTTCGAGCACGCTCTCGACGGCGCTCTGCTCGAGTATTCGGATACGCTCTCGTACACCTATCCGGTCTCGATCTGTTCGGCACTCTCGTACATCCTCGCGAAGGAACGCGAGATGGAGAACATCAGAGCGATCGCTCGGGGTCGCGAGGTCGGGCTTTCCGTCGAGGAGATCGAGGAGGAACTGGTGGTAACATGAGCCAGGAGATTGCAGTCGTCGGGAGTCCGGAGTTCACGGCCGGATTCCGGCTCGCCGGCGTCAGGAAGTTCGAGAACGTTTCCGAGGCGGAGAAGCCGGACGAGTTGGACGACGCCGTCGTCGGGACGATGGAAGACGACGATGTCGGGATCGTCGTGATGCACGACGACGATCTGGGCCACCTCTCCAGGGAGGTCCGCAACGAAGTCGAGACGAGCGTCGAACCGGTCCTGGTGACACTGGGGGGCGGGACGGGAAGTGGCAACCTGCGCGGGCAGATCAAGCGAGCAATCGGCATCGACCTGATGGAGGACGAGTAATTATGAGTCAAGCAACAGAGTCTGACGTCCGTGAAGACGGCGTCATCGAAAGCGTAAGCGGCCCCGTCGTGAGTGCGACAGACCTCGACGCGCGGATGAACGACGTCGTGTACGTCGGTCACGAGGGGCTGATGGGAGAAG
>JAZKTU010000033.1:0-21681 GCA_036625385.1 Halovenus sp.
CCGGAAGATCCTCTTCCGAGGCTCGCCTCGCTGTGCTCGGCTCACCGCCGTCGAATACATATCTCGAGTCGGCGTATGAACCGACAGTCCCCTGTGGGCGGTACCGAAAACACTCACAACAGTCCGTCCGAGACGGTCGCGCGCAACCGTGTCGGTAATGCCACCGCGGCTCGAAAAGCGAGTATGGAGCTCACACGCCGACCACGGCGCCTGCGGACCGACGGCGTCCGACCGCTGGTCAGCGAGCACGACGTCGAGGCGAGCGATCTCATCGCGCCAGTGTTCGTCGACGCGACGACCGAGACCCGCCGCCCGATCCCGTCGATGCCCGGGCACGAGCGGGTCCCGGTGTCCGCGGCAGCCGACCGCGTCGAGGAGGTCATGGAGACGGGCGTCGAAGCGGTCATGCTCTTTGGTGTCCCCGGGTCGAAAGACGAGCGCGGGAGCCGCGCCTGGGCGGAGGACGGGGTGGTCCAGACGGCGACACGGCAGATTGCAGCCGAGACTGACGCGTACGTCATCACTGATGTCTGTCTCTGTGAGTACACGGAGCACGGCCATTGCGGCGTCCTCGAGGCGGGGGCCAGGGCGGAGCCACACGTCACCGTGAAAAACGACGAGACGCTGGCACTGCTCGAGAAGATAGCCGTCTCACACGCCACTGCTGGGGCGGACATGGTCGCGCCCTCCGGGATGATCGACGGGATGGTCGGGGTGATCCGGTCCGGACTCGACACCGCAGGGTTCGAGCACGTCCCGGTCATGAGCTACGCAGCCAAATACGAGTCGGCATTCTACGGGCCGTTCCGCGACGCAGCCGACGGCGAACCCGCTTTCGGGGACCGCCGGCACTACCAGATGGACCCCGCAAACGCCCGGGAAGCCCGCCGGGAGGTCGCCCTCGACGTCGAACAGGGAGCGGACGTGCTGATGGTCAAACCCGCGCTGCCGTATCTCGACATCGTCTCGATGGTCCGCCGGGAGTTCGACCAGCCGGTGGCAGCGTACAACGTCTCCGGGGAGTACGCGATGATGCACGCCGCCGCCGACAAAGGCTGGCTCGACCTCGAGGCCGTCGCCCACGAGTCGCTGCTCTCGATCAAGCGTGCCGGCGCGGACCTCGTCCTCACCTACTTCGCGGAGGATATCGCCGACCGGCTGTGAACGCCCCGGACGGGTGCGAGCCTGCCCGAAAGGGAGTTTACCGCGGGCGTGAATCGCGCAAGCTCCGGTGAGAAACGCGTCACTGCGCCAGGTGGAACTCGATGGCAGCACCCTGCCCGAAGCCGACACACTCGGTCGCGAGCCCGAGTTCGGCGTCGCGTCGCCGCATCTCGTGGACGAGCGTCACGGGGAGGCGCGCACCCGAGGCGCCGAGCGGGTGGCCCAGCGCGATCGCCCCGCCGTTGACGTTGAAGATGTCGTCGGGAAAGCCCAGTTCCTGCTGGCAGTAGAGAGACTGGCTGGCGAAGGCCTCGTTCAGCTCCACGAGTTCGTAGTCGTCGATATCCCGCCCGGTGCGCTCGGCGAGGCCGCGGACCGCCGGGACCGGCCCGATCCCCATCACGGTCGGGTCGACACCGACGACGTTGTGGTCGCCGACTTCCGCGAGGACCTCGAGACCGTGTTCCTCGGCGAACTCGCGGCTGGTCACGAGCGTCCCCGATGCCCCGTCGGAGATCTGTGAAGCGTTGCCGGGCGTGACGGTCCCGTCCGACTGGAAGACCGTCGGGAGGCCGGCGAGTTTCTCGAGGCTGGTGTCGGAACGGATGCCCTCGTCGCGCTCGACGGTCCCCTCGTCGGTCTCGATGGGGACGATCTCCTCGGCGAACCGGCCGGATTCCGTCGCCTCGGCGGCGCGCTCGTGGCTGCGCAGGGCGTACTTGTCTTGCTGTTCGCGCGTGATCCCGTACTCCTCGGCGACCTTCTCGGCAGTCATCCCCATCTGGAGGCGGCTGACGTTGTAGTGGTCGTTCAGCCCCGGGTGAACGTTGTGCGTGTTCGCACCCATCTCGACGCGGCTCATCGACTCGACGCCGCCGGCGATGAGACAGTCACGCTGACCTGCGGCGATGGCGTCGGCTGCGCGCATGATTGCCTCCGCCGAGGAGGCACACCACCGGTTGATGGTGCTCGCTGGCGTCGGCTCACCCAGCTCCGAGAGCAAGGCGATGACCCGCGCCACGTTGCTGCCCTGCTCGTCGCGCTGTTGTGCACACCCCCACAGCAGGTCGTCGACGTCTTCCCCCGTCAGCCCCGTTCGCGCCAACATCTCGTCGATGAGTGGAATCGAGAGATCCTCGCTCCGAACGTCGGCGAACACGCCGTCTTCTCTGCCCTGTGGCGTCCGTACCGCCTCGACGATGACTGGCGTCCGTGACATATGCTCCCTATCGATGGCTGACGTGTTAAAGCATGGTAAACGGCCAGTGATGGGCGGGGAGTTTGTCGGAAGGGGCGGGTCCTGGAGTTCGGTCGGGACTGTCGGGAACCGGGCCCGGGGCCGGTGAACGGGACAAGAGACAGCTATATTCCCGCGAAAACCCAACAGTCGGTATGGCAAACGAGGAAATTCCGGTCACTGCGGAGCGACCGGACAGCCCGTTTCACACGATAGGGACCGACCACATCACAGTCTGGGGGAGCAACGCCGAGGACACCATCGCGTACTACCGCGACGTCCTCGGTATGTCGCTGGTCCTTCGCCAGCCCAATCTCGACGACCCCAGCCAGACCCACCTGTTTTTCGACACCGGCGACGGCACCATCCTCACCTTCTTCGTGAGCGACGACCGCCCCTCGAACCGCCAGCCACAGCGGACCGGCGTCGGCAGCGTCCACCACCTCTGTTTCGCCGTCGAACCCGACCGGTTCGGGGACGTCGCGGACGCCCTCGAGGACCACGGCTACTCGTACAACGTCTTCGACCGCGGCGTCTTCCTCTCCCTCTACACGCGCGACCACGACGGCCTCATTGTCGAACTCACCGTCGACAAGTTCGAGTTCCCCGACGAGCGAAAGGGCGAAGTGCTGGCAACGGCCCAGCGTCTCCGCGAGGCGGAAGGTGCAGACTACGCCGAGACCAAACACCTCAGGGCCGCCCTCGAGGAACTCGGCATCGAGGTGAAACCGTACGACCTGCCCGACGCCGACACCGGCGTCGGCGGCGTCGACTGATTACGTGCCCTCGTGGGCAGATTCGACTGTCGCAACTGCTTCTGCCGCCGTATCGACGTGGTCGATCCCCTCGACACGGTGGGTGTCGAGACCGGCAACCGGACGGCCATAATCGAGCGCCAGTCCCAGCTCGGAGAGCGTGCCCGAGCCGCCGTCGACGGCGACGACGGCGTCGCCGTTGAGGACGACGAGCACGTTGCGAGCGTTGCCCATCCCGGTGGCGATGACCGTCTCGACGTGGCGGTTTGCGCCCCGCCGTTCCCGGCCGGGCAGAATCCCGATAGTGTGGGCGTCCCGTTCGCGTGCGCCGCGACAGACCGCCTCCATCACCCCGCCGAGACCGCCACAGACGACCTCGTGGTCGTTCTCGCCGAGCAGGCGACCCAGTTCCCGGGCGCGGCCGTACTCCTCGTCGGTCACTGTCGACCCGCCGATGACGCTGACGCGCATAGCCACACGTGACGGACGGGACGGTCTTGATACTGCTGGCTGTACGTTGGTCAAGACTTTCCTGGGGTTCTGTCAAACTGTTACAGCCGGCGGTATGAGTCCAGCAGCTCCGCCTATCGGCCAGCGACGGCGCGAGGTCTGCGGGTCGGAAAGAAAAAAGAGCGGTCAGACCTGGTCGAGCCAATCCTCGGCGCGTGACTCGGTCGTGTCCGCGATCTCTGCGAGTTCCGCCGGGCCGTACGCGGCGAGGTCGGCAGTCGTCTCGATGCCTGCGCTCTCGAGACGCTCGGCGTAGGTCGGGCCGATGCCGTTGATACTGTCGACCCGCACGGCGGTCTCGGCAGCATTCGTATCGCCGGCGTCGGCTCCGTCGTCGGGGGCGCTCCCCTCCTCGATGTCCGCGCCGGTGTCCTCGACGTCGGTACCCTCGTTCCCGGCGATTTCCTTCTGTGCCTGTTCCTGGATGGATTCGACGTCTGTTTCGACGTCCTCGCGCTCCGAGCGGTCGTGGAACCAGTCACAGACCTGCGGCCAGACGTCCTCGTGAGTCGAGGAGGAGACGGACATTCCGATGTGGCCGGTCGGATACTCGATGGTGGTCACGTCGTCGCTCCCGACGACGTCGTTGAACGGCTTCGAGGCCTCCGGCGGAATGAGGTGGTCGTACTCCCCGACGATCTGGAGGACGGGCATGTCGATGGTTCCGACGTCGACGTGCTCCCCGGCGAGTTCGAGTTCGTTGTTGTAGAGTTCGTTGTTCTGGTAGATCTTGCGGAGGAATTCAACGTAGGCCTGGCCAGCGAGGTCGATCCCCTCGTCGAGCCACCGCTCCATCCGCGCGAAGTTCTCGACGAACCCGTCGCTCTCGAGGTTCTCGTACAGCGTGATGTACTTGCTGACGTAGTTGTCGACCGGGTCCATCAGCGCGAACCCGTCGTCGAGCAACCCGGCCGGCACGTTGCCGTACGCATCGACGACGTCCTCGGGGTCGTAGTACTCCTCGCTACCCCACTCTTCGAGGATGCCGCCGGTCCGGTCGAAACACAGCCCCGCCGCCATCAGGCCGAGGGCGTTGACCTTCTCCCGGTACAACGCCGCGTAGATGGTGCTCATCGTGCCGCCCATGCAGTAGCCCAGCAGGTTGATGCTGTCCTGGCCGGACCGCTCGCGGACGACGTCGACGCAGTTGTCCATGTAGCGGTTGATGTAGTCGTCGAGCCCGAGGTGCTGGTCGAGCCGGGAGGGCTCGTTCCAGTCGATCATGTAGACGTCGTGGCCGGCCTCGAGGAGCCGGCGGACGACGCTCCGGTCGGGCTGGAGGTCGAGGATGTACGGCTTGTTGATAAGCGCGTACACGACGAGGATGGGGACCTCGTTCTGTTCGTCGGTCATCGACTCGTACTGGAGGAGTTCGAGTTTGTTCTCCTCGTAGACGACCGTCGACGGGGTCTGACCGACGTCGATGTCCTCGATCTCGGCAGCCCGTTCGGGAGCGATGCTCGCCTTCCGGGTGGCGTCGGCTGCTGCATCCAGCATCTCGGTCTGTGCGTTGAGCGCTGCTGACAGAGGGTTGAATGGCATGGTTACTCCTCGAGTGCCTCGAGTATCCGGTCGAGTTTCTCTTCGACCTCGTGCTGGCGGCGCTCCAGTTCGACGAGTCGCTCGCCGACCTCGTCGATATCGTCACGCGTTGGCAGCCCCATCTGTGAGACGGTGTCCTGCGTGACGTCGTCGACTTCCTGTTGCATCTCCATCATCGCCTCGACCAGTTGCCCGTTCGCGGAGGCGAAGGCACTCGTCGACATGACTTCCTTGAACGCCTCGTTGGCCGACTGCAGCCAGATGTCGCGGTACTCCGTGGGGTCGACATCCTCGCCCCCGGCGGCGTCGGTCGACCGCTCGACCATCTGCTCTGCCGCGTTCATCCACGCCTCGTAGGCGCGGTTGTAGCCCTCGATCCCTTCGGCCACGACGTCCTCTTCGGGGACAGCGTCGTCGAAGGCGTCGGACCAAGACTCCATAAAGGCCGCCTGTGCTTCCATGTTCTGCTCGATGGAGTCAGCGACTGCCTCGTTCATCTGTTCGACCATCTCGTTCCACTCGTTTCGTGTCTGGTTTGTATCGTTCATCGTGTTCTACCTTTGAAGAGCGAATAAAAGACTCCGGCGGTTCAGGAATCGAGCGTCCCGTCCTGCATGTCCTGGACCTGCTCTCGGAGCTCCTCGAACTGCTGGTCGAGTTGCTCGGCAACCTCGGTGGACTGAGCCTCGAGTTCCTCGTGGGCGTCGACGACCAGTGCGAGCTGTTCGTCGAGCGCGTCGAGATACTCGACAGCAAACTCGTCGTAGGTCTCGGTGCCCTCCCGGAGCTCCGCAGTCACGTCCTCGAAGGCCTCCTCGTGGTTTGCCAGGAGCTGCTCGAACTGCTCGTCGACAGTGTCACGGACCTCCGCAGTGGCGTCCTCGGCACCCGGGACGTTCGTCTCGAGCGCGTCGAGAGCGTCGTGAATCGCCTCGCGCTGGAGTTCGACAGCACGCCGCTGGGCGGACTCCTGACCGGCCATGCCGTCGACGACGGCCTCGTTGAACCGCTTCTGGAACTCGATCGACTGCGAGAGGGCCTCCTGACTCTGCTTGATCGTCCGGCGCTGTAACTCGAAGGCCGTCGTCACGGGCCGGGTGTAGTCAACCACGTCAGTCACCCCTGTTGCGTTTGACCGGGACAACGACAGCCTGGACGATGTCGCCCTCCTCGATATCGAGCGCCTCTCGCTCCGCGTCAGGGATGCTGATGCGGCCGCCGCTCTGGACGCGCGTTTTGAACATTGCCGTCTGGCTCATCGCACCGAGCTGGTTCATATCCATCCCGCCCGACATACTCGCGCCGAGCATCTGCTGGAACAGCTCCTGCTGTCGCTCGACCGCCTCCCCGCTTTTTTCTGTGAACGCTTTGAACAGTTCTGGTGGCCACATCGGGCCGTCACTCTCGTCTGACATCGGTCACCCCTAAATAAGCTGGCAGGACTGATAAACCTTGCCATGACTACCATCTGATACCATCCGATACCATTAAGTGGAAAAGTAGCGTACAGTCGGCCATGGCACGAGTTCCCGGACGGCAAGCGCCATCGCGGACAACCGACAGTAGACGGAACATCGTCGCCGTAACTGCGAGGAGGCAGGCACATTCAGCGCCAGACAGGAACCCACATCATTTATTACCCGGTACGACATACGGTGGTATCGATGAGTTCTGAATCGAGCCAGAGCGCGCTGTTGGATACGTGGACGGAGACGTCCTCGCATATGTTCGAGAGCGTCGTCGCTGCGAACAGAGCAGCTTTCGCCGCGTTCGGCGTCGAGAACGACACGGAGGGTGAGGGCCCGACAGACCGCATCGAGCCGGCCAAGGACCTGCCGGAGTGGCACGCCGAAACCACGGCAGAGACGGCCGACGAACTGAGCGTGGGGGACCGCTTCGAGTTCAGCAAGACGATCACCGACGACGACGTGCGCCGCTTTGCCGCCGCCAGCGGCGACACGAATCCGCTTCACCTCGACGACGAGTTCGCCGAGAAAACCCGGTTCAAGGGGCGAATCGCGCACGGCACGCTCGTCGGCGGTCTCATCAGCGCCGCGCTCGCGCGCGTTCCCGGCCTGGTCGTCTACCTCTCACAGGACCTCGAGTTCCACAACCCGGTCCGCATCGACGACCGCGTCACTGCCGAGTGCGAAATCGTCGAGAACCTGGGCAACAGCCAGTTCCGGCTGACGACCCGCGTCGTCGACGACGAGAACGTCACCATCGACGGCGAGGCGGTTATCCTCATCGACGAACACCCGGAACACTGAGTTCGCTTTCTCGCCCGTCTGTCGTCTCACCGCCGGAGCGGAGCGGCTGTTCTCCGGTTCGGGGACCAGTTCACTCCACATCTGTGCCGTCGTAGGCATCAGATTCCTCGAGGCGTGCACGCTCGCGGACGACGGGAGGGGTCCGACACCGACCGGGTTCGCCGGTCGCCTGCGGGACCGTGCAGTTGTTACAACTCGCACAGAGAGCCCGTTCGTGTCCGGAGAGCAGCCGCGCCGGTAGCCGCGGTTCGGCGTAGAACGGCCGGCCCATGCCGACCAGCTCGCAGGCCGTGCCGATGAGGCTGTCACACTGAGTGCGATCGCGGATGCCCCCCTCACACAGCACCGGAACGTCGACGCTCCGGCGGACGGCACGGCAGAACGCGGCGTTCCAGCCCGGTTCCGACGGGAGCCAGCGCGCCTGGAGCCGGTTGAGGGCCTTGACCCCTCGGGCGCGGAGACGGCTACCAAACACCGCCGCGTAGTCGTCCTGCAGATCGGCAGCAGACCAGGCCCGGTCCGGGTACGCCCCCCTGATGACGCTCATGTCCCAGTAGACCGAAACTTCGACAGGCACCAGCGCGTCGTAGCCGATCGCGGCGAGGCGGCGGGCGATATCGACGCCGTCCTCGCGGCGCAGGTGCCGGCGGACGAACGGCGGCGAGGCCGTCTCCGCCGGGACTTTCGTTACCAGCGGGATGTCGCCGGCGTGCTCGCGCACTGCGTCGTGGATTTCGCGCAGGAACCGGACACCGTCGGCAAACTCGTCGTCACGGTGATTGTAATACGGCGAGAGGAACTGCTGGATGAGTCCCATGTTCGCCCCCGAGAGGTGGATGCCGTCGTACCCGGCGGCGGCGGCCTCGCCGGCAACCCGACCGAACTGCTCGGCCAGCTGGAACACCTCCGCGGTCGACAGCACGTCCGGCCGGAGTGACACGAGGCCAGCGCGGTCGGCCAGCCGGAGCTGCCACGGCGGACGGGAAACCGCCGCCTGCGTCTCCCCGGGGTTGCGATCCCGGTACTCGCGGTGCCACAGGCTCAGGCTCCGAAGACCGCCGTGTGCGAGCTGGATGAAGATGCGCGAGCCGTGGTCGTGGATCCGGTCAGTCAACCGGGAGAGGTTCGCGACGAACGCCGGGTCGTGAACCCGCGTCATGTTCGGCGCCGCACACCCACCCTCGGCGGTGACGATACTCGCCCCCTGAAAGAGCAGTCCTGCTCCCGCCTCGGCTGCCGGCTCGAGTTCCGCAATGAGCGTGTCGACGGCACCGGGACCGTTTCCCGCACACTCGAGCAACGGGGCACGGTACAGCCGGTTCGGGATCCGGAGGCTGCCGACGTCGACCGGGTCGGTGAGCGCTGGGGTCATCCGTTGACGACGAGCATTGCGACACGTTCGTGAACCAGGTCGGCGATAGTGCCCTCGACAGCCGACAGCTCCGCGTCGCCGATGTCGAAAAACGACCGCACGCGCCCGGTGTCGAAGGACTCGAGCACCGGGGCCGGTTCCAGCACTCCCTCGATGTCCCGTGTTGCGCCGCATTCGTCGCCGCCGACTGCAACCGCGACGACCGGACACTCCCCTTCGGAAACGCCCAGTTCGACTGCGCGGTTGATCTGTCGCCGACCGGCTGCGTACAGCAGTATCTCCACCCGTAGTTCGCGAGCGATCATCCGCTCGCGCTCCGCTGCCCGGGTCGCCAACTCGACGGCCCGGGCGAGGTGCTCCCGGTCGACGATATACCGGGCATCGAACGCCTGTACCGTCGTGTCGTGCGCCGTGGCGATGCGGTCGAGCTGGCCGAGGAACGCGTCGACGTCGTCGATCGACGCTATCCCTTCGGTAACCTCCATCAGAAATCACCCAGGTTCGACTGGTCTTCGGGAGCCGACTGGCCGTCCGTCGCTCCCCCCTCTTCGCGCTGGTCGTCGCGGACGTCCGGATCCGGGTCGATCCCCGCCATCGACGGGTTCCGGTGGCCGGCGTTCTCGAGCACGTTCTCGGCCGTCTTCCGGCGCCCACGGAGCGCCGCAAGGACGACAGATTTGTTGGCCTCGCGGAGCTGTGCCGGCGTCTCGATGCCGGCGTCAAACAGCCGCCGCGCGCGCTTCCGACCGATCCCGCGAACACCGGCGAGGTCGACCAGTTCCGGGCGGACGCCGTGTTCGACCCGCATGCGCGCTTCGCGGATGTCGTCGACGATGTCGAGGTCCTGCTCGGCGGCGAGTGACTCCGCGGCGCCGAGCAGCCACTGGGCCGTGTCGACTTTGCCCCGGATATCCCCCGGGCCGACCCCGTAGCGGTCGGTTATCACGTCCTCGTCGACTTCGTCGGCCCAGTCCTCGAGCAACCGCGCAGTCTTGAGCGCGGCGAGCCAGTCCTCGAAGCGGTTCTCGAACTCGGAGGGGGTAGTCCCGAGCAGTTCCGACTCGCGCTCGTAGGCGAGCATCGTGTACTCCTCCTCGTCACCCGAGCGAAGGTACAGCTCGTACATGTCCGGCGTCCGGGAGACGAGATGGTACAGCCCGAGCGCGGTCGGCTCCGCGGCGTCGTCGAGCCCGTCGAGCAACTCCGCGGCACTCATCGGGTCGAGATAGAGCCGAGAGACGGTGTGACCGAGGGTCGTCGCCGACAGGTCGTCGGCAGTCTCGAGAAAGCCGTTGCGCTCGAGATACCGGATCACCTCGTCGGTCACCGACTCAAGCCGGTCGCGTTCGGCAGTCTGTGTGGCGTACAGCGTCCCTTCGAGAAAGTCGAGCAGGCCAGCCCGTGACTGGGCAAATCCCGACGCTACCGTCGCGAGGATGTGTGTCCGGAGCGCCGGTTCGGCAGCGAGCTTCGAGCGCACGGGCTCCGGGTCGGCCCAGACGTACCGCTCGAACAGTTCGTCGAGTTCGTCGTGGCTCTGGGCGACCAGTACGGCCTCACCGTACGGGTCTCGTCCCGGCCGGCCCGCCCGCCCCATCATCTGGTGGACTTCGAGCACCGAGAGGGGTTGCATCCCCCCAGCCGAGCCGTCGTAACGCCGCCAGTCACGCACCACGACCCGGCGCGATGGTGTGTTCACGCCCGCGGCGAGCGTCGGCGTCGCGCAGACAGTCTTGATCAGGCGGTCGTCGAACGCCGTCTCGACGAGCGAGCGGTGCTCGCGGGCCAGCCCCGCGTGGTGGAAGGCTGCCCCCCGCTCGACAGCGTCGGCGAGGTCCTCGCTCGTCTCGGTATCGCTCACGTCCCGGATAGCCGCCGCCACGTCAGCAAGCGCCCTGCGCTCGTCTTCGGTCAGCGCGTCGGCTGTCGTCGAGCCCAGCCGTCGGGCCGCCGCTTCCGCGTTCCGCCGGGAGTTGACGAACACCAGCGTCGACCCGCCGTCCGCGAGCGTGTCCCGGACGATGGCAGCCGGCTGGTTCTCGCTGCTCCGGACGGCGAGGCGGTGCTGGCTGCCATCCTCGAGATGGAGGGCGTCGCCGTAGTGGACGCCCTTCCGCAGGTCGATCGGTCGCCAGTCCGAATCGACCAGTGCGGCGTCGAGCCAGTCGGCCAGTTCCCCGGCGTTGCCGATCGTCGCCGAGAGCGCGACCGTCTGGAGCGCCGGGTTCAGCGATCTGAGTTTCGCGAGCGTCACCTCGAGGGTCGGCCCGCGTTCGCCGTCGTCGACGAGATGGACCTCGTCCGCGACGACACAGGAGAGGTCCTCGAGCCACGCCGCGTCGTTTCGCACGAGGGAATCGACCTTTTCGCTGGTCGCGACGATGATGTCCTTCCCCGCGAGCCATCCCCCGTCTGACTCGTAGTTGCCCGTCGAGACGCCGACGTCGAGCCCGTACCTCTCGAATGCCGCGAACTCCGCTTCCTTCTCGCTTGCCAGCGCGCGAAGCGGGACGATGTAGAGCGCCTTCCCCCCCTCGTTGTCCGCCCCGCGTTCGACGCTCGCGAGCATCGCGAGTGTCGCGACGAGGGTCTTGCCGCTCGCTGTCGGGATGGCGGCGACGAGGTTTTCCCCGGCGGTGACGCCGCGTTCGACCGCCTCCGCCTGTGGTGGGTACAGTTCCTCGATACCCTCCTCGCGCAGGTGTGCCTGTACCCAGTCGGGGACTGCCGGAATCTCCGCAACGTCCATTACCGCGTCTTCGGGCGTCCCGCGGTTTAAAGATTGGCGAGGCGAACGTGCGTGCCGTCGCCGCTATCCCTTTGGGGCTCTCTCCCGAAGGAGGACGTATGCGGATCGAGTTCGACCGCGATACGTGCATCGGGATGTTCCAGTGTGTCGCCGAGTGGGAGGCCTTCGAGCGCGACGAACACGACGGCAAGGCGGACCTCGCGGGCAGCGAGGAACGCGAACCCGACGTGTTCGTCCGTGAAGTCCCCGAGAACGACGAGCTGGACGCGAAGTTCGCCGCGCGGAGCTGCCCGGTCGACGCCATCACCGTCTACGACGAGGACGATGAACAACTCGTCCCCTGATACGGATTAGTGCGACTCTTTACCGCTGCTGTGAGAGTGAGATCCGGCTTCATCGGCTGAACGACCGGTTTCATCGAGGCGGGCCAAAACTAATCGCACTAATCCGTATGAGGCGGCCACTCGACGGGCCGATCACATCAAAGAGAG
The DNA here is from genome assembly GCA_036625385.1 of Halovenus sp. GTDB lineage: Archaea > Halobacteriota > Halobacteria > Halobacteriales > Haloarculaceae > Halovenus. Next base: position 12,091 of record JAZKTU010000033.1, read on the forward strand.
CGGGGAGAACATGCAGGTTGTGATCGTCCTCTACGACGGGTTCGACGACCTCGACGCAGTCGGCCCACACGAGGTGTTTGGCCACGCAGCGGGAGCGGGGGCGGACCTCCAGTCGGGCGGTACACGCTCGCGGAGCAGTCACTCGTCGAGTCGAGTCACGGTCTCCGGCTCGAACCCGACGGAACCCTGCCGGCAGCTGCCGCGTCGACGACGGCGACATCCTGACTGCCGGCGGCGTGACTGCCGGGATCGATCTCGCGCTCTACATCCTCGAACGGGAGTTTGGCCCCGATGTGGCCAGGGAGGTAGCCGACGTCATGGCCTGCGAACGACAGGGTGAGGTCCACAGGTCGTGAAACGGACGGTTGTGATACGGTCGTGCGTGACTGTTTTCGACACCGCAGTGCGACAGTGCTGGTTTCACGGTCTGAGACTCGAAGGGAACGAGTCCGTGGCAGTAAAGAATCACGCACGACCGTATGACTATGTACTGAAACCCGTCCAATTATCGACGTCTCGTCTTCTGATACCGCCAAATTGTTTCAGGACGATGGTAACACTCACACCAGTCCGTACGAGACACGCACCGAACGGCTCACTCGAACTCGCCTTCCGCAACGTCGGTTTCGGGGTCGGACGCCATCGAGACGCGGTGACGCGGAAAAAAGTGGGCGAGGTCGGTGGTCGTGACGATGCCGACTGGCTTGCCGTCCTCGGTAACGGGCAGTTTCTTGACATTGTTGTGGCCCATCCGCTCGCCAGCGACCTGGACGGACTCGTGCGGGCGAATCGTGACGACCGGGTCGGTCATAATGTCGCTCACCACTGTCCCCGTGAGGTCGCGTTCGGCGCTGACGGCCCGGACGACGTCCGTTTCCGTGACGATACCGGCGATGATGTCCTCGCCGACGACCAGCGACCCGATATGTCGCTCGTCGAGCAGCCGTGCGACGTCGGTGACCGTCGCCTCCCCGGGGACGGTCGCGACCGGGCTGCTCATAATCTCGCTGACCGGTGTCTGTTCCAGTGTCATCGGTATCGAAGTGGTTTGGCCGCACGGAACTTAGTAGTGAGGCGTCGACGCCACGACTGCGGGCCGAAGCGAATCTGTGCCTTTTTGTCGTTGGTACCGGAAAGGCCAGTATGAGTACACCGTCAAAAATCGTCGTCGGAACGCTTGCCGTGTCGCTCGTTATCACTCTCGCACTCGTCGTGATCGTCGGACTGACAACCTGATGTTCACCGAGCGCTCGCTGCCCGCGGCGGTCGCTGCCGTGCGCGACGACCACGCGCCCGACGCGGTCGTGCTCGACTGTGCGTCGGATTTCGAGACGCTGCCGCCGGCCCAGGCCGAGGAGCTCTCCCTGCTGACCGACCGCCTCGAACCCGCCTCGCATCCGGACGCGTGGCTCCCGGAAGATGCCCCGGACCAGCTCGTGCAGTACGCCGGTGGCGCGTTCACCATCGGGATGCCCGGCGACGGGAGCGTCGTCTGGACCCGGCAGACGACCCCGCCGGTCGTGCTCTGCAAGTCCCGTCTCGAGGGATCGCCGGACGCGTTCGCATCGTTTCTGGTCGCGGAGGCACTCGTCGAAGTCGGACTCGGCGTCCCCGAGCAGTTCCTGCCCTTCTTCGGCGAGCAGTACCCGGCCTTCGCGACGGCGACCGCCAACCATCTCGACCCTCCCGGCACGTACCAGCTCGCAGTCGCTTGCTACGACGCCTTCGTCGGCCGGCACACCCGCAGCGTGTTCGCAGGCTGGGACGGCCCGCTGTTCGACGCGTGGCTGGACGCCGGCGAGCGGCTCGAACCCCGCCTCGAGGGGCTGTCCGGCGCGGTCGCGCGCGGCGAGATGAGCTTCCCCGAGGCGGCGGAACTCGCCTGCAGCGCCCTCAAACACGGCGGCGAACTCCCGGCGCCGTTCGACGCGCTCGATACCGCCGCCTACCGCGACCACGGTGCCCCGTACGCCGTCGAGTGGGCGCAGCGGGTACTTGCCGAACTGTGAACCTCATACGGACTGTCGTGAGTGTTTTCGGCACCGCCCCAGGGAACTGTCGGTTCAACCGCCGACGCGCGGGATGTGTGTCGGCCCGGCGGTGAGGCGAGCCTCGTCAGCGTTCGCTCTTCGGGCGGGAACGGGTCACAACAGTCCGTCTCACAGGAGGTCCGCGAGCGCCCGGCGGTGGAACGCGACTGCCGCCTCCCGGTCCATCTCGGGGTAGCCCGGGTTCGTCACCGTTCCCGCCGAGTCGACGGCGCTGTCGGCGATTGTGGCTGCGCGATGTACCGGCTGCACCGTCGGGTACGGTCGGACGCGTTCGTACCCCTCGCCGAACGCCTCACGTAGCGGGGTCGGGTCGGCGACGTACCAGTCGGCGACGAGATACTCCGCCTTCGCCGCCGCGAGCCCCGGCGCCGCCGCGAGGGGTGCCTCCCAGTCGAGAATGGCTGTCAGGTGACCGTCAGCGACCAGCGCGTTTCCCGGCCGGAAGTCCCACGGAAACAGCCGTGCCGGTGGCGCTGTGTCGACTGCTGGCTCCGCGAGCAGCGCCCGAACCCCCTCGCGCACCGGGTCGAACGCTGCCGGTAACCGTTCGACCGCACTCCGGCCGTACTCGGCGAGCCAGGCCGGCCAGCTCTCCCGCCACGCCGTCAGTTCGCCATCGTCGACGACGAGCGAGCCGTAGCCGTCGAACCGGAACTGCTCGTGGAGCGCTCCGAGGTGTTCGCCGAAGGTCCGGGCAAGCGCCCGCCGCTGTGCCGGTTCGAGTCCCGTGAACTGCTCGTGGAGGTCCGTCCCGGCGACGTACGCCGTGACCATGTACGCCACGCCGTCTGTCTCCCCGGCCGCGAGCACGGGCGGGACTGGCACCGACGTCCGCTCCCTGATTGCGGTCAGTAGCGCCGCCTCCGTCCGCAGCCACGTCCGCTCGCCGCACACCTGTACCACAACTGGCCCGCGCTCGGGGTATCTGGCGACCGCCGTCCGTTTGCGGTTCCCGCGGTCGAGCGGCTCCATCTTCCGGGGTTTTTCATCTCCGACAGCAGCCAGAGCTGTCCCGGTTGCCCTCCGGTACCGCTCGTCCGAGAACGCCGCTTCGTGACCGGTCATCGCTCCTCTTCGAGCAGTGCCGGCAGTTCGGTCAGCGAGTCGATGACGTACTCGGGTTTGTACCCGCCGGGTTCGTCATCGCCGCGTATCCACGCGGCGGCAAGGCCGATATTCTGTGCCCCGGCAACGTCGTAGGCGAGCGAGTTCCCGACGAACAGTGCCTGTTGGGGGGTGATGCCGAGCGTGTCCAGTGCCCGCTCGAACGGCAGCGCGTGTGGTTTCCGGCGGTGCAGGTCGTCCGCGTACACGACGGTGTCGAACCGGTCAAGAAGTTCGAGCACCTCCAGTTTCACCCGCTGGCGGCGCTCGGGGCCGTTGGTGACCAGCCCGACCGGCCCCGTCTCCGCCGCGCTCTCGAGGGCCGCCCGTGCCCCCGGTACCAGTTCGACCTGGCTGTCGTCGATGAGGTCGGTCAGAGCTCTCGCGAGTGCGAGCGAATCGACCCCGGAACGTCCGTGCTGGGCGGCGAGGCGGGCGAAGCCGGCCCCGATGTACCCGATGCGGTCATCGTGGTCGGGTGGCCCCTCCAGTTGCGCCCACAGCCCAGCAGGCTCGCCGAACGGCTCCACCCCGGCACGCTCGAAAGCGTCCCGGTACAGTTGCTCGGTGTCCTGCGTGCGCCGACAGAGCGTCCCGTCGAGGTCGAACAGTACTGCGTCGAAGGCCGTCACAGCCTCTAGTTGGGGGGTAGATGCAAAAACCTCTCGTCCCGGCTACTCCCCCGACTTGTCGGCGACGGGATGCACCGAGTTTTCCCGACACTCGACGGCGAGCGTGTCTACCGATTCGCCGCCGGCGGCACGGTCGAGGGTCTGCCGGAGTTGCGGGACCGTCAGTGGCACTCGCTTCCTGACCTGTCCGGTGCGTTCGAGAGAGGTTCCGCATCGCGAGTTCGTACGCGTGTCCGGCAGGGCCTGATACGGACTGTTGTGACTCGGTCCCGCCGGAAGATCCTCTTCCGAGGCCCGCCACTCCTAGGTTTATCCGGGAAGCCGGGACCACCCATCCTATGACGGACAGCCAGTCTGTCGACCGTCGAACCGTGCTTCAGACCGTCGCCGGGTTCGCCGCCGCCACGCTCGGCGTGTCGGCTGCCGGCGTCGCCACCGCGGACAGCGAGGCCCGCTCGCCCCAGCCCGCGGCACCGTCCCGATCTTTCGGGTCCGGGCCGACCCGCCGGTCCCGACTGACGGGATTTTATACCGGGACCGTCGACCGGATCGTCGACGGCGAACACGTCGTCTTGCTCCTGTCCGAGGGGGGCCGAGTTCGCGAGCAGTACGTCGTCAGCCGCCGTCGCTGCCCGGGTCTCGCCGCGGGCGACTCGGTCACGCTCGTCGTGTTCCGGGGGCACCTCTTTGCCGTCTGGTAGGCAACCGGAACGCACATTCCACTCCCGCGACAACGGAAACGCGTGCGGCAACTCGCTGTCGTCCTCGCCGCTGTCGTGCTGCTCGGCTTCGCGGGCTGTGCGGGGGTCGTCGAGGATTCCCCCGGCGACCAGCCCGGGACCGGGGACGCCGTTACGGACGCGTCCCCGCCGGCGACAGCCGTCGAGGGACAGCTCACGCTCTATCACATCGACGTCGGCCAGGCCGACGCGACGCTGCTGGTGACGCCAACGGGGGAGACGGTACTGATCGACACCGGCGACTGGCGCCAGGACGGCGACGTGGTCATCGATTACCTCGAACGGTTGGGTATCGAGCGGATCGACCACCTGGTCGCGACACACCCACACGCCGACCACATCGGCGGTCACGCCGCGGTCATCGAGCACTTCGAGACCGAGCGCGACGGTATCGGTGCTGCCTACGACTCCGGCGTGGCTCACGACACGGCCACGTACGAGCGCTATCTCGACGCCATCGAGGAACACGACGTCGACCTCTTGCTCGTCGAGGAGGGCGACCGGCTTCCGCTCGCCGACGACAACGTGTCGGCGCTCGTGCTGAACCCGCCAGCCGACGACGCTGGTGAGGACTTTCATCGCAACAGCGTCGCGCTCGCCGTCGCGTTCGGCGAGTTCCAGTATCTGACGACCGGCGACGCGGAACGCGGAACCGAGGAGCGCCTGCTCGAGGACTGGCCGGCGGCGCTCGACGCGGACGTGTACCAGGCAGGCCACCACGGCTCGTCCTCGTCCTCGACTGCGGCCTTCGTCGACGCCGTCGACCCGCAACTCGCCATCATCTCGAGCAACCGGGACTCGCAGTACGGGCATCCACACGACGAGGTACTCGCAACCTTCGCCAACCGCGACATCGAGACCTACTGGACCGGCGTCCACGGGAATGTGGTCGTGACGACGGATGGCGACGATATCGACGTGACGACTGCCGAGGCGTTCCCGACCGACCCCGACGAGATGTTCGACGCGAAAGGGGCGCCGTCCTCACTGTTGCCCGTTGCCCACCCGATACAGCCGGGAACTCATGTGGCTCGCGCCCCTACTACCGACTGATGGACGGCACCTACACGGCGACCGTCGACCGTATCGTCGACGGCACGACGGCGGTCCTCCTGCTCGAGGAAGACGGCGACGTGGCGGCACAGCTCGAGGTCCCCGTCGAGGCGCTCCCCGACGAGGCGCAGGCGGACAGGGGTGTCCTCACAGTGACCGTCGAGGACGGGGAACTCATTGACGTGGCGCACCGCCGGATGGAGACACGGAAGCGTCGCGAGTCGGCGCGCGAGCGCCTCGCCCGTCTCTCCGAGCGCCTCTCCGAGCGCTGATCGCCCCGCGCGTCAGCTGTCGCCCCCGCTGGCGAGTTTGTCGTGGGTCTTGCACCCCGCGCCGGTGTTGATGACGACGACGTCTTCGTCGGGACCGAACCTCCCCTGGGCGGCCAGTTCGATCGCACCCGCGATCGCGACTGCCGCGGTGACGCAGGACTCGACACCACACTGCCGGGCGGTCCGGAGCGCAGCCGCGAGCGCGTCGTCGTCGGTCACGGCGACACCGCAGCCGCCGGAGTCGGCGACGGCCGTCAAAAGCCACGGGGAGGCCCCCGGATCGGGGATTTCGACGCCGCGGGCCATCGTCTCCGCCTGGTCCCACGGGCGGTGTTCCGCCGCCCCGGCCTCGATCGCCTCGACGACGGGGGCCGCGCCGCTCGTCTGTGCGACGTGTAACTGCGGCGGGTCGCCGTCAAGCCACCCCAGTTCCGACAGCTCCTGGTAGGCTTTCCAGATGCCGACCAGCCCGACCCCACCGCCGGTCGGGTAGACGACGTGGTCGGGGCTCGACCAGTCGAACGCCTCGAACAGCTCGAACCCCATCGTCTTTTTTCCTTCGTGTCGAAACGGTGTCTCGAACGTGGCGACCGAGTACCAGCCGTGTTCCGCGCGTGCGTCTCTGAAGGCCGCGCCCGCCCGGTCTATTTTCCCTTCCCGGAGATGGAGCGTTGCCCCGTGTGCCTGTACCATATCCTTCTTGACCGCCCCTGCCTGGTGGTTCAGGAAGACGTGACAGTCCATGCCAGCGCGGGCCGCGTACGCGCTCGCAGCGTGGCCGGCGTTGCCCGCGGAGGGGAGCGCGACGGTCCCGACCCCCTGCTCGTTCGCACGGGAGACTGCGGCGGACTGGCCGCGGTCCTTGAACGTGTTCGTGGGGTTCTGTCCCTCGTCTTTCAGGAACACTCCCCCGACGTCGAGGTTTCCGGCCAGCCCTGGGCAGTCGACCAGCGGTGTCTTCCCTTCGCCCATGGAGACGATTGCGTCGGCGTCGGTGACCGGCAGGAGTTCGTGATAGACCCACATCGACCCATCCCGGCGCTCCCACGTCTCCGGGCCGATGTCGACCGTGTCGTAGGCGTACTGGGGATCGAGAATCCCGCCACACGCCGGGCAGGGAAACGAGGTCAGATCCGGGTCGTACCGCTCGCCACAGGAGCGACAGGCAATCCCCTCGAGCGCGCTGTCGACCGTATCTGGCGTTACGCTGGGCATACTGTGGGGATACCACGCCGGGTGCTTAACGGCCACGCACGGGTTCTCATACTGCCGGCTGTACGTTCGTACAGATATTCGCTACCCCGGGGGTGCGCATTCTTTCACAATGTTACAGCCGGCAGTATCAGCCCTCGGGACGTGCGTGAACGGTCGTCCCGCCGTTCACAGAGTGTATGCCATCATCGCCTCGTCGACGAGGTCGTCGCCGATGGTGTAGTGGTTGCGCCGGATTCCTTCGGTGTGCCAGCCACGCGACTCGAGAAAGGAAAGCGCCCTGTCGTTCGTGGTCGGGACGCTGTTGTAGACTTTCCGGTAGCCGTTCGCGGCGGCCCAGTCGAGCGCCCGTTCGATGAGCTGGCTGCCGACGCCGTTCTCGCGGGCCGAGGGGCATACCCCGACTGTCAGCTGTGCGGAGCACTGCATCTTCTCGACCTGCGGGAGGTCGAGATGCGTCCAGCCGATGATTTCTCCCTCCCTGGTCGCGACGAAGAACATCCGCGACTCGACCGTCGTGTGTCGCTGAACCGTATCCTCGTAGAGGAGTTGCTCGGCGATGCTTTCGGCGACAACGTACTGGTCCTCGTCGGTCACTTTCCGGATCGTCCCGACGAGCCCCTCGAAGTCCTCCTGGCGTGCCGGCCGTACCGTGTAGTTGAACGACCTGCCCACGTGGTTCTCGACGGCGCCGGCACTCAACCCGAGCCGCAAGGTCCCGCCGTCGTCCTCGAGATACCCCTTCCTGAGAAGCCACTCCAGCTCGGTCTCGAACTCCGCTGCTGGCAGGTCGACGGCACTCCGCGTCCGGTTGCGTGTAGCAGTCCCGTGGCGTTCCACGTACTGGTAAATCTGTGTCCGTCCCTCGCTGCTGAAGGAGGGTCGTTCGAGTGACTGCATACGCTGTGTACGGACGCTATCCTCTTAGGGATGGTGTATGGTGACACGCGACGAGTTCCGGATCGCACACGGCGACGCCTGGGCTGTCATAGTGGCTGTTGGGACTCTTTCCCGGCATGAAGGTACAAAACACACGACTCGCGGCCTGAAACGAGGAAATGCGCAACCCGGTCGCGAAAATACTCGCAACAGCCACTATCACTCCGGGGAACTCTCGTTTGCCCGCTTCGTCCATTCGGCTTCGACGTCCCGGTTGGCCAGGACGACCGTATCCCCGTTGTCGAGCGTGAACCGGCTCTTTCGTAGCTCGATCGCGGCGACCGCCCCCTCCGTTCCGTCGACGACGATCCGGTCACCGACCTCGAAATCCGGGTCCCGGAGGAGGTACACGCCGGAGACCGTGTCTTCGATCATCTCCGAGAGCGCGTACGAGACACCGAGCGCGATGAAACCGACGGCGGTGCCGAGACTCGCCGCGATATCCCCGAACCCGACAATCTTCAGAAAGGCAAGCGCCGCGCCGAACCACAGGAAGATACCCACGACCGTCACACCCAGCTGGGCGACGAGTTGCTGGCGGTCCGAGTAGTACCGGTTGAGAGCGAACCCGAGCACGGTCAGGACCGTCCGGATCGCCACGTAGGCAACGGTGCCGAACACGAGCCCCACGACGAGGCGCGGGATCGCGGCCTCGATGCCCGCGACGACCTCGGTGACCGTCTGTTCCACGACGCCTGCCACGATCTGGAACACCATACACGTCCCGCGTGGGGCACCCTCAAAAGCGTTCTGTGGGGGCGAACGTGTCGGACCTCGGCGCCCGTATACCAGTGCGCAACGCCACGCTGTGGGGAGAGCGAAAGCGCGGGGCTACAGCAGGCACCCGGCCGTCGGTTCCCGACACCGGACAGCGGGCACTCGGTTGTCGGCTTCTGATACTGCCGGCTGTAACATTTTGAACGAATTCGCAACCCCGGGGTAGCGAATATCTGTACGAACGTACAGCCGGCAGTATGACACCGGGGCTACGGTCCGTTCGGACCTACCCGAGGAAGATGTCGATAGCGTTTCCGGAGGACTGTCCCTTGTACATCTCGGAGTACCCGCAGTTGGTACAGGAGATGACGGTGAACTGACGGTTCTGGATATCGAAGTACTTCGAGAGGCCGGAACCGGCTGTTGCGATCTCGTCGACTTCCGTCTCCTCGTGTCCGCACTTCGGACAGCCCTGTTCGTCGCGGTCGGAGGGAGAGTCAGGGCGACTCATACCTGAAGACTCCTTATTTGTGCAACAAAATCCTTATGATCTCGTTGTGTACCACCGGCCATGAGTGGATTCCTCGTCCTTTTGATCCTCGTTGCACTCCTCTTTCCGCTCCTGTTGTACGTGTTCACCGAACGGGAGACTGCCGACCCGCAGGTCGTCACTCGCCGCGAGGCTGAACGGATGGCGAAGGAGCGTGGCGGTCGTCGAACCGGTCGCGAGGACCCCCGTGACGACGCCGACGACGACCGGAGGGCCGGCAAGTGATACGGACGGTTGTGATTATTTTCGGCAGTGCTGCCCAGGTATCGGCGTCTCGGAGTCTGAAACCACCACACTGTCTCAGCGTAGCGGTAACGAATC
>JAZKTU010000034.1:0-21484 GCA_036625385.1 Halovenus sp.
CGAACTCGGTGTGGACAAGTCGACGCCGAGCACCGTTCTCCGTCACGGGGAGAGTCGCTTGCTCAAGTGGCACCTGACCGGGACACAGAGCGACCGTCTGGGGTGAAACCTACACTGCCCCGAGTAGCCAGGGGCCGACGAGTACCACCACGGCTACCGGGGTTCGTCTGCCGGGACCGCGCCACCGAGGGCGGCCACGCCGCCGAGCAGCACCAGTCCTGCGATCAGTGCCGCGACCGTCCGTCGTGGGTCGCCGACTGCCGCGACCGTCCGGCCAATTCGACCGTAGCTGTAGGTTCGGAACCTTCTTTCTCGTGGGGTCTTTAGCTCGGGTAAGTGGCGCGGCTTTCGGATCAATCCATGGCACCTGACGATGGCTGTACGCTCTGTGACCTCCCGCTCGCCGAGACAGCCGTGAGCAACGACGCCGGCGAACGCTTTTGCTGTCGTGGCTGCCGCGAGGTTCACGCGACTCTCGCCGAGCGCGAGGACCTGAGCACTGGGGCTGACCCCGAAGACCTCGAGCGTGCAGTAGAGTCGGAGCGCACCGAGACACCGGATGGATACGAGACGACGTTTCTGCGGGTCGACGGGATGCACTGTGCGACCTGCGAGACGTTCATCGAGGCTCGCGGTTCCGACGTTGCGGACGTCAGCACGGTCGACGCGAGTTACATCACCGACACGGTGCGTGTCGACCACGACCCGGAGACGGTGAGCGAGTCGGATCTCACGGGGACGCTAACGGGGTTGGGCTACCGAGCGTACGCCCGCGATGACCCGCTGGCGAAACGCCGGGCCGAGGGGGACCTGATGATGCGCCTCATCGTCGGCGTCGTCTTCGGCATGATGGTGATGCTCAACTACGTCGCCGTCATCTACCCGACGTACTTCGAGAACGGTCTCTACTATCCCGCCGAGACCGCCGACTTCCTGGCCGAGATGCTCGCCGGCAGTTCGGTCGCGTACTTTTACCTCGTGCTCGGCCTGCTCACGAGCGCCGTGCTGTTTTACACCGGCGGCCCCATCCTCAAGGGGGCGCTCGTCAGCGTCAGAACCCGCGAGCCGAACATGGACCTGCTCGTGGCCCTCGCCGCGGGTGCCGCGTGGGCCTACAGCACCGTCGCCATCTTCACCGGTGCAGAGCATATCTACTACGACGTCACGGTCGGCATCATTCTGGTCGTCACTGCCGGGAGCTACTACGAGAACAATATCAAACGCCGGGCGACCGACCGCCTGGCAGACCTCACCCGTGCACAGGTCGACGAAGCACGCCGCTACGACGGCGAGACGACGACGACCGTCACAGTGGGCGAGCTCGCGGCTGGCGACCGTCTCCTCGTTCGCGCCGGTGAGCGTGCGCCAGTCGACGGACGGGTCGCTGACGGCGAAGGGACGGTCGACGAGGCCGTCGTCACCGGCGAATCGCTGCCAGTCCCGAAGGCGGCGGGCGACGAGGTCGTCGGCGGGTCCCTGTTGCAGGACGGCTCGCTGGTCGTCGAGGTCGGCGAGGGGGCGACGAGCAGCGTGGACCGCATCACGGACATGGTCTGGGACCTCCAGAGCGCGAACCACGGCATCCAGCAACTCGCCGACCGTCTGGCGACGGTGTTCGTCCCGGTCGTCCTCGCTCTCGCCATCGCCGTCGGCGTGGTCAATCTCGTCCTCGGCGCGGGTATCGCGACGACGCTTCTCGTTGCGCTGACAGTCCTCATCGTCTCCTGTCCCTGTGCGCTCGGGCTGGCCACACCGCTTGCCGTCGCCACCAGCGTCCGCGAGGCGCTCGAACGCGGTATCGTGGTGTTCGACGAGACGATCTTCGAGCGCCTTCGCGACGTGGATATCGTGATCTTCGACAAGACGGGGACGCTCACCACCGGGGAGATGCGAGTGCTCGACGCGGACGCCCCGCCGGCGACGCTCGAACGGGCAGCCCTGCTCGAGACCCGCTCGTCTCATCCCATCGCCGAGGCGGTCGCCGAGCGGTTCGGGGCCACAGACACTCCCACGCCCGAAGGCGGAACGGACGGGGACTTCCCGGGGAACGCGTCTGGAGACGACCCGTCCCCCGACGGCGGCGTGGAGGTCGTCGACTCGCCTGCCGACCAGGGGGAGACCGGAGTCCGGGATGACGGTGCACAGTCCCGCGTGTCGTCGTTCGAGAACCACGCGATGGGTGTCGCCGGGACCGTCGACGGCGTCGAGGTCCTGGTCGGCCATCCCGACCTGTTTGCAGAAGAGGACTGGGCCGTCCCCGACAGTATCGAGACGCGTGCGGCATCGGTCCGCGAGACTGGCTCCGTCCCGGTCGTCGTGGGCGAGGACGGACGTGCCGAGGGTGTCGTCGTGGTCGGCGACGACCCCCGTCCCGGGTGGGAGGAGACAGTGACGGCACTCTCCGAGGTGGACATCGAGGTGGCGGTCCTGACCGGGGACGGCGAGGCCGCCGCGGCGTCCTTTGGCGACCACGCGGCCATCGACCACGTGTTCGCCGGAGTGCCGCCCGAGGGGAAAGCCGAGACGGTTCGCCAACTCGGGCAGGGTCGACGAACCGTAATGGTGGGGGACGGGACGAACGACGCGCCGGCGCTTGCGAGCGCGGACCTCGGCATCGCGCTCGGGAGCGGAACCGCCCTCGCAGCCGACGCCGCTGATGTCGCCATTGTCACCGACGACCTGGCCTCGCTGGGGACGGTGTTCGACCTCGCGGAGGCGGCGAACCGCCGCGTCAAGCAGAACATCGGCTGGGCCTTCGTTTACAACGGTATCGCCATTCCGCTCGCCGTAGCGGGCCTCATCAACCCGCTTTTCGCGGCGGTGGCGATGGCGCTCAGCAGCACGCTCGTGGTTACCAACTCCTCGCGTTCGCTTCTTTGACCCTCCGTTAGTTCTTTGATACCGTTCGTCGAAACGGGGGACATGGGCGACTCACCTGTCGTGGAGTCGGCTGACCCCGAGGAGGTGCTCTCCGCGCTTTCAGATTCGACCCGGGTCGATATTCTCCGGGCGTTGTGGGACCCGGACAGGGAGACGGTTCCGTTCTCCGAGTTACGCGATGCTGTCAGGGTGCGCGACTCCGGCAAGTTCAACTACCACCTCGACAAACTCACCGACCGCTTCGTCAGAAAGACCGACGAGGGATACGAGCTGACCACCGACGGGCCGGACGAACAGGAAGAGACCGGCGAGTCGGAGCCGTTCCCGATGGTCCAGTACGAGTGCCGGCGGTGTGGCCAGGACCTGTGGATCGACCTCGCAAACGCACTCGTGATGCGTCCCGCCGTCGCCGCCCGGGAGATACCGCCCTGGCGGTTCACCGTGTTCGACACCGATCAGGCCCGCATCGTCGACCGCGACCCACTTCGCGCCCATGTGGGCTACCCCTGTGATGACGAACGTCTCGATCTCGTCGTCGACGAGAACCTCGAGGTCCAGCGCGTCGAGCGACATACGGGGTGAGAGAAGCCCCACCGCATCCCCCGGCTAGGTTGCAGTCCGTCTCTCGCTGGGCGGGTTGTCGCCCGTCTCTCATTCCTGGAAGGGTTGTCGCTCCTCCCCTCACTCCTCAGTGTGGCTATCGTCTCCTTGCCCGTCCTCCGTCTGGATCACCGTCCCCATTCTCGTCTCCGCGTGCCCGTTTCCACTCGATCCGAACCCGTCGGATGCGACGCTGGGTCGCGTCGAGCACCGTCACGACCGTCCCCCCGAGTTCGACGCGGTCGCCCTCCTCCGCGAGCCGGCCGAGATGATGATTGACCAGCCCAGCCACTGTCTCGAAGGGGCCGTCGCTGTGGATGTCCAGTGAGAGCGTCTCGTTGACGTACTCGACGGTCGCCCAGCCGTTGACGACAGCCGTCCTCTCGTCGACGACCCGGACCGGGTCGGTCTCGTCGCGGTCGAACAGTTCACCGACGATCTCCTCGACGGCGTCCTCGAGTGTCGCGAGGCCGACCACCGTGCCGAACTCGTCGACGACGACGACCAGGCGGTGTCCCTCGACTTGCATCTCGGTCAGCAACTCGTCGACAGGCTTGATACCGGGGACGAAGCGAACGTCTGTCGCGACCGCGTCGAGTTCGAGTCCCTCGGCACGGGCACGCAACAGGTCCCGTACCGCCACTACGCCGGTGATGTCGTCGCGTGTCTCCCGGTACAGTGGAACCCGCGAGACACCCTCGCGCCAGCAGGTCTCGAGCACGTCGTCGACGCCCGCCGTCTCCGGCGCGAGGACCATCTCCGACCGTGGGATCATAATTCCCCGGACCCGGGTGGCCTCGAGGTCGAGGACGCTGCGGATCATCTCACCCTCGCCAGTGTCGAGTGCGCCGCTCGACTCGCCGCTCCGGACGATGGTTGCGATCTCCTCGCGAGTGATGTACGTCTCGAAGTGCTCGTCGCCGCCGGTGAGGCGGTTGACTGCCGCCGTCGTCACCTCGAATATCCAGAAGAGCGGCCAGAGCACGCGCTGGACGACTCTGACTGGCCGGGAGACACGCAGGGCGTGGCGCTCGGCGTTTGTCACCGCGTAGGATTTCGGCGCAATCTCGCCGAAGACGATGACAAAAAAGCTGGTGGCCGCCGTCGAGGCGGTCGCGGCCTGTCCCGCCGGCAGGTACTGGACCAGCACCGCCGTCGCCACGCTCGCTGCGGCGATGTTCGCGACGTTGTTGCTGACGAGCGCCGTCACGAGGAATGTTCTGGGGTTGTCCCGGAGTGCGGCGAGCGCGTCCGCCCCCGGCCGGCCCTCCGCGACGAGAGCGTCGATGCGATGGTTCGCGACCGAGAAGACCGCGAGCTCGCTGCTCGAGAAGAACGCGCTGATCCCTGTCAGCGCGACGATAGCGAGAATCCCCAGTATCGTCAGTGTGAGTACCATGTCTCTCCAGACGGAGACAGACCACATAGGCGTAGGGACAGTGGGCGTCCCGGCCACGCCTCTCCCCTGTCTCCGCGAGCGTGGGGCTGCTCCCTCGACCGGGACACGACGGAGGCGGGTCTATCGGACTCTCGCCCCCGACACACGACCGGCCTGGTCCTCAGTGCCGGTACACGAGACGCTCGCCGGTTTCGAGCCCGTTGTGGAGTGCCGCGTGCAGGCGGGCTTCGCCCGCGACCCAGTCGCCGAGGCAGTAGAGGGCAGCGTCCTCGGCACTCTCAAGCGGTCCGCCTGCGACGGCGTTCTCGGCCTGGGCGTACCGCCACCCCTGGTGGTCGGTCCAGGCAGGGTCTGCCAGGCGTTCGTCGCCGATGATGTCGGCAGTCTCCCCCGCGAGTCGGTCCACGTTGTCCGCAGGCGAGTCGTCGTAGTGTTCGACGGACCAGTCGTGACTGGCCTGGACGATGAGTACCGACTCGCCGTCGGGGACGTGGCCAGCCTTGCACTCTTCGCGGGATATCCACCCGATTTCGTGGTCTTTCCCCGGGTTGACCAGCGCGTAGTAGGGCCGGTCGAGCCGGAACTCGTAGCCCAGGACGGCGGTGTAGATGGTCCGGTACTCGACGTCGTCGAGCGCCGCGACGAGGGCCTGCCGCCTCGGGTCCTCCCAGTCCGCGTCGCGGAGCAGCTCCCGGGTCTGTGGGGCCGGCGGATTGCAGAGCAACACGTCGAACGGTCCCCACGTCGTGCCCTCAGCATCGGTCAGACGCCACTCGCCGGCGGTGTGGGTGATACCTTCCACGCGGGTGTGGCGATGGATAGCCGCATCCGTCCCGGCGAACAGGCGCTTTGCGATCTGTGTCAGTCCTTCCCGGTAGCTCCACTTGCGCTCCTCGTTCTCCCGACCCGGCGAGACCTCGCCGGCCCCATCGAAGATGTATATCGGTTCGGTCACCGACACCAGCCCGTCAGTGTCGAGCGTCTCCGTCACGAGGCGGACGACTCGGTCGCTTTCGTCTTTCAGGTAGTTGGCCCCGTAATCGTACCGGATGTCGTCGCGGCGGCGGGTCGCAGCGCGACCGCAGACGCCGCCGGACTTCTCGAGCACCGTCACGTCCGCATCGGGGACGGCGCCGTCGATGACGTGCGTCGCGGCTGCCGCTGCCGCGCCAGCGCCGATGATGCCGACTTGCATACACTCTCTTTGACTGTGTGCACAAACCGGCTGTGGTACCGGCAGCCCTGCCTGCAGGTCACTGGACGCCCGTTATCTCGACGCGTGCGCCGCCGTCTTGGCTCTCGCCGATATCGACTGACCAGCCGTGTGCCTGCGCGATACTCCGGACGATGGGAAGCCCCAGCCCCGTCCCGTGGCGAGCAGTCGTGTACCCGGGCTCGAACACCTGTTTCCGCCGCTCCGGCGGGATTCCGGGGCCGTCGTCGGCGACGTAGAACCCACCCTCGAGTTTCCCGACACGGACGGTCACTGCTGGCTCGTCACCGTCGGCGCCGTCCTCGCTCTCCCACGACTGCCGGCCTGGGGAACTGTGCTCCACCGCGTTCCGGAAGAGGTTCTCGAACAGGTCCGCCAGGCGGTCGGCGTCCGCCCGGTGGTGTCCGTCGACCGCCGTCTCCAGTGTCGCCCCCCCGGTTTCCACGCGTTGCCAGGCATCCTCGGCGACGGTCGAGACGTATACGGGCGCGGGGTTCTCGACGGGTTCTCCCTGCCTCGCGAGCGTGACGGCCTTCTCGATGATGTCTTCCATCCGGTCCAGCGACCGGTCGAGACGGTCGACGTGGTCCGACTCCTCCTCGACCAACTCGAGGGAGTTTTGCGCGACGTTGAGCGGGTTTCGGAGGTCGTGGCTGATCACGCTCACGACGCTCTCGAGTCGCTCGTTCTGGTACTCCAACTGCTGCCTGGCCGTCGTTTCCTCTCCGGTGTTGCCCTCTTCTCCCATCTCTACGCGTCCTCTTGGACCCTTCCCGACGAAAGTGTTCCTCCCCGCGACTCACGGCCCTGCTCGACTCCCGCTGGCGTCCGCTGTCCGGTCAGTCTCTCGCTTGTCGTCGTCTTTCCGGAGCCGTTCGGGCCGACCAGCCCGTAGAGTTCGCCCCGCGGGACGGAGATATCCAGTCCATCAAGCGCCACTACGTCGCCGTAGACCTTCTGCAGGCCTTCGGTTTCGACTGCGACCGTTCACCGAGACGACGATCCGGTGGCTGATCCCTGCCTCCACGCGTCAGTCCGCTTTCCGGTAGGTTATCGAGCGCTGGAACCGGTCGTTGACGCGCTCGCGCAGCGAGGCGGCCTCGTCGGCGTCGATGTCGAGCGCAACGGCGTTGCCTCCCCAGAACCCACCCGACGAGGCGGTGTCGACGACGAGCGTTCCCAGGTCACGGCGGCGCTGGAAGATGCTCTGTGAGTTCGAGACGGTCTGGACGCGGTAGTACGGGACGATGGTCGTTCGGCGCGTCCAGAAGCCCGACCGAGTGACGACGTAGTCCTCGTCGTAGTAGTAGCCGAGGTGTGTCCACTTGAGGTGGGCAGCCGGGGGGACGAGCACGGCGGCTCCAGCCGCGAGGGACCAGGACGGCAAGCCACCGGTGACGAGATGAACGACGCCGAGCATTCCGGTAAACACCCCGACGGCGATCGTGTACCGGGCGACGTAGCGCAACCGGGCCCGCTTTGGCGGGCGGATGAGCGTCACGTCATCGATATCCTCGATGGTCTCCACGAGCTCGAACACCCGGTCCCGTCGCGCGATAGGAACTGCCGACTCCACGTTCTCGCTGCCCTGTCCGGGTGCGTACCCAGCCGTCTCGATGACGAGGCTTCCGTACCCGACCGCCCGGGCGAGTACGTTCTCCCGGACCATCAGCGTCTGGACCTTCGCGAGCGGAATCGTCCCCGTGTACCGCTGGAGGAGTCCACGCTGATAGCGCAGTTCCTCGTCGTGGCGCAGCAGCCGGAACCCGTAATATCGCAGGACCGACTGGAGGCCGCTGGCCACCCAGAGCAGGAGAAGGGCCCCGACGGCGACCCCGGGGCCGAGCAGGAGGAGGATTTCCGCGCTGGGGGACAGCTGCCGGGCCACGGGTGGTGCGACGAGCGATACGCCGACGACGATGAGACCGAGCAGCCGGAAGTTCGCTGACGTGAGCCCCAGAATCGTCAGTTCCCGTCGGTTCAACTCGAAGAGGATATCGTCGGACGCACCGGGGTCCCGCTCGGTCTCTTCGCGCTTCCGGTCGCTGATGAGTTCCTGCAGGCGGGTCGCTTCCGGCCTGCTGACATAGCGCAGTCGCGCCTCGCTCGACCCGCCGCCGGCCGTCTCCAGCCGGACCTCCGCGATGCCGAGCGTTCGCTGGATGACGTTCTGGGCGATGTCGACGTTCTGGATCCGCTCGAAGGGAATCTCGCGCTCGCGACGGGAGACCACGCCCGACTGGATGTCGAACGTGTCCGGCTTGACCTCGTACTCGTACCGGCGGACGTACGCCGTCTCCCACAGGGCAACGAGGCTGAGGCCCAGCACGAACAGTGTGAGGCCCTGCCGGATATTGAACCCGCCTCCGCTGCTCCCGGTGCCGCCATCCGCGGACGCAAGCAGTGCGAAGGCGAGCACCCCGAAGATGCGCAGGCCGTCCTCGAGGATGCGGTAGGGGACCGAGCGATGGTCCAGGTTCATAGTGCGTCGCCGCCTTCGGCCTCGATGGCCAGTTCCTTCACGCGCTGCTGAAGGTCACGCGCCTGTTCGGGCCGCAGTCCGGGGATCGAGACGTCCGCCCCTCGGGACCCTGCGGTGTAGACGACGAGTGTCGACAGCCCCAGCGCCCGTTCGAGCGGCCCCTGACTGGTGTCGACGTGCTGGATGCGGACGTACGGTACCAGGGTCCGCACGTGGGTCACGATGCCGCGTTCGAGGTAGATGGCGTCGGCCCGGATCTGGTAGACCCACACACGGTAACGCAGGACGACCCAGACCAGACCCAGCGCAAGCAGCGCTCCGACGACGACCGGGCCGATCAGCGGCGTCACGTCCAGGTTGAGTATCCCGGCTGTGAACAACAGTCCGAGCACGACTGTTCCGATCGTCGTCCGGATCCCCCACTGCAACTGCCCACGGGGCGCGCGCGAGCGCCGGTCAGTCGTGTACGTCTGTATCTCCTCGGTCGTCAGTTCCGGGGCCTCGCCGGCCGAGCCCTCGCCGTCGTGGTGGATTGACTGTTTCCCGGCGCCGTGCTCGTTGCCGGTTTCCCCCCCGAACGCCCCGCTGTGTTCGCCGGGCTCCGGGTTCGTGGTCCCGAGGCCACTGACGTCCTGTTGCTCGCTTTCCTCCCGTGTGCTTCCCGGTTCGGCTGCCTGCTGTTCGGTGTCTTCGTCCGCCAGCCACCCCGATCCGTCCCCGCCACTCTCGTCGCGGAGGCCACCCCACGAGCTCCCGGACTCCACGCTGTCGGTCGCTTCGACGTCCGGATCGTCGCCTCCGTCGGTCATTGACCTATATAGGGGCTGGTCGCCTGTTAAGTCCCCTGATGTTCCCGGTCTCGCGTCGTTTCTGCCGGTCCTTCCCCCGCTGTCGAGGCTCCCATACCCGGCACGCTCTCTCTCAAACCGATCACGCGCATCCCCGGTCGCCAGTGAAGATATCCGACTGATTTTTGTCGTCGCACGAGCGAACATCAACTATGTCACGCGACCACCTCGAGACCGCGAGTGATTTGCTCGAACAGGCGGCGACGGAGACGACGGGCGATTCGGCTGCGGACAGACTCGCCGACCTGAGCGACCAACTCGGACGGCTTGCGGCTGGCGAAACCGACCCGGACCACGGCCGCCTCGCCCGTATCCAGCGGTCCCTCGACGACATCGGCGACTCCGTGGACGACACCGTCGTGGACGCCCTCGACGACGCGGACGCCGAGATCAACGCCTTCCGGGAGACGCTCGAGGGCGTGTAGGCCACGCTATCGCTCGCCGAGCAGGTTCTCGGCAAGGATCGGGACGAACGTCCCGATGTCGGTGACCATGCCGACTGCCTGAGCACTGCCGCGGTCGACGAGTTGTGTGACAGTCGCGGGGTTGATATCGACACAGACGGTCCGCGTCGTCGAGGGCAGGCAGTTGCCGACCCCGACCGAGTGGAGCAGCGTCGCGAGCATCAACACGAGGTCGGCCTCGTGGGCCTGGTCGCGGATGGCATTCTGTGCCTCGACGGCATCGGTGATGGTGCCCGGCAGCGGCCCGTCGTCCCGGATGGAGCCCGCGATGACGTAGGGCACGTCGTTCTCGACACACTCGTACATCACGCCGGACTCGACGATGCCACTCTCGACGGCCTCCTCGATACCGCCGGCGCGGATGACTTCGCTGATGGTATAGATGTGGTGTTTGTGACCCTCCCGGGGATGGTCGAGGCTCTCGGTGTCCATTCCGAGCGAGGTGCCGTAGATGTCCCGTTCGACGTCGTGGACGGCAAAGCCGTTGCCGATCGAGAGCATGTCGATGTATCCCTCCCGGACGAGGCGGGCGAGGTCCTCCCGCGCACCGGAGTGGATGAGGGCGGGGCCACAGACGGCCAGTATCTGGCCGTCTTCGCGCCTGGTCTCCGCGATGGCCTCGGCGATTTTCGCGATGGTCGACTCGGATGGGCGCTCCGAGGAGACACCGCCCTGCATGAACCCGAATGCGCCTTCCTGTCCGCGGGGCCGCTCGGGCGGATTGACGCGAATGCCGGTGTCGCCGGTCACGACGAGGTCGCCTTTCTCCACGGAACTCAGGACCTTCGTGTAGGCACGCGGGTCCCCGCCGTTCGGGTCCACCACGACGGCACAGTCCATCTCGATGCGCTCGACGGGGACCCACTCGCCCTCGATACGGATATCTGTCGGGTGGTTCGTCGTCGAGTAGAAGCCGGTCGGGACGACCTTGTCCTCCGGTGCCGGTTCGAGGATGGCGTCTTTCGGGTCGACGGGGTTGGCCCCGTTCTGGTGGAGTTCGTGGATGATCGACTGCAGGTGGTCCTCGTCGTCACCCTCGACAGTGAGCAGGGCGTAGGACTTTTCGGTTTCGTGACGGCCGATCTCGAACTGCTCTACCTGGAAGGACCCACCCATGTCCATGATGAGCCCGAAACACGTCTGCATCATCCCGGAATCGATGATGTGCCCCTCCAGTTCGACGGCGCGCGAGACGGTCATGCCTGAACGCTAGCGGCAGGAGGGTAAGATGGTTGTGGAAGCTCTCGGGCAGAGGGCCGCTGTCGTGGAACGGCCGCGTTACCCCCTCCTTTGCTGGCAGTCGGCGATCCACTCGGCCTCTGTCCGACCGTCGACGCGTTCGTAGAACGCACGGAGCCCTGCCGACTCCGTCTCGGGGAGGACGTGAAGCCGGACGGTCCCATCGCGGATCGACACCCTGAATACGTCGCCCGTCTCCTCGTCCCGGACCAGATACAGGGCCATCGGCACGGCACGGAAGTCGCCGTACCGGTATGGCCCCGCCGCGAGGACGTCCGCAACGAGTGTTTCGAGCCGTTCCGTCGGCTGGTCGGGCGTCGGTGTGAGGGAGAAAACGGCGCCACCCTCGTACTCGACGCCGCCGCTCCGGGGAAAGCGCCGCTCGGGTCTGGACGGAATCGCAAACGACGGACTGCCGGCCATCACTATCAGATTGGGCGTGATCCCTCTTAATTTCGCGGGCGAATACGGGGTTTATGCCGTTCCGACCCCGACGAGCGCGTATGTGTGGCCGGTACAGCCTGTTCGTGGATCCGGAACGGATCGAGACCAGATTCGACGTGGCGGTAGAGGAGTACGAACCGCGGTACAACGCCGCCCCGGGCCAGTCGCTACCCGTCATTACGGACGACGAGGCCGACACCCTCACCCGCGCCGAGTGGGGACTGATTCCGCCGTGGGCAAAGCGACGCGAGGACGGTGGCCACATCAACGCCCGGGCGGAGACGCTGCAGGAGAAAGCGAGCTTTCGGGCGTTGGTCGAGCAGTCCGGGAGCACCGGCGGGCGGTGTCTCGTTCCGGCGGACGGGTTCTACGAGTGGACCGATATCGACGGCCGAAACCAGCCGTTCCGGGTGACTGTCGACGGCGGGGACCTGTTCGCCTTGGCCGGCCTCTGGGCCGAGTGGGAACCGCCGACGACACAGACCGGCCTCGATGCCTTCACCGACGACGGCACGGCCGAGACGGAGAGTGAGACGGTCAGGACCTTCAGTATCGTCACCACGGAGCCCAACGACGTCGTCCGCGACCTGCACCACCGGATGGCGGTCATTCTGCCGCGTGGCGACGAGCGGGCCTGGCTGGACGCCGGCGTTTCCGGGGCGAGTGGCCGTCTCGCGCCGGCCCCCGCCGACGGGATGAACTACTACCCGGTTTCGACGGCGGTCAACGACCCCTCGAACGACCGGCCAGGCGTCGTCGAGCGGGCCGACATCGGGGACGCCGAGCCGGCAGGGTGAGACCTCACAGCGCGTCGTCGAGTCTCTCCCGCGTGTCGGCCAGGTCGACGTCGGCCCACGCCTCGATATCGTAGCTGACATCGAGCAGTTCCTCGATCCGTCCCGTCTCGCCGCCGGCGGTCGCGGTGGCCGCATCCCGGCGGTACGCCTCGACTGCCGCCGCCGTGGCTGTCTCCGGATCGACGCTCCGTTCGTCGATATCGAGGATATGCAGGAGATCCCTGGCGTCGGGGGGGAGTTCGGGAAACGCCGTCGGACCGACGACGAGCACCGAGTCGGTGATGGCCCCGAGCGCGTGGTCGTCTACCCCCACGAGCTGGAAGCGTGCACGCGCCGCGTCGATGTCGCCACCGAACTGGTCGGGTTCGTACCCCTCACCGTGTTTGAACGCGAGTTCCGCGAGTGCCTCCGCGAGTTCCTCGCGCGTCAGCGCTCCGAACAGGTCGACGACGCCAGCCAGTTCGTCGGCGGTGACGTCCATACCGAAACCCCGAGCGCCAGCGACTTCAGCGTTCCCACGGCTCGCGCCCGTCGTCCGGCATTCACTCGAGGCAGGCCGCTCCGCGACGGCTCACCGGGTCGCCTCGGCGATCGCCTCGGCTGACAGTGCCGAGACGGTCTCGGGCGCGAGGTTTGCCTCCGTCCAGGCGGGAAGCCGCCTGTCTGTCGGCGGTTCCTTTATCGCCTCGCTGTAGACGGCAACCTGGTCACGCTCGCGCTCGGGGTCGTAGATCAACCCGTTGAACACCGCGTCGGCTGCGTACTGGTCGACCAGCCGGTTCGCCGTCTCGCGGTAGTCGTCGACGAGCCGTCGAAATTCGGGTTCGACCCCGTGGTCGGAGAGAGTGTGAAACAGCGCCGCACCGACCTCGGCACACATCTCGCCGAGGCCCGAAGGCCCGTCGACCGAGCGGTGGTCGTGCTCGTGGACGCCAAGGTCGACCTGTGCCGTCCGCTCGAAGCCGGCGTGTGCGAACGCGTCGCCGAGCGACCCGACTTCGAGTCCCCAGCCGCGCGGTGTCCGGACTCGACGCGCCAACTCGCCGGTCAGCGCGAACTCCCCGGCGAGCGCGTACCGGAAGGCGTTCAGATACGAGAGGTACGCCGCGTCGTGTCGCGCCGCAAGCGCCCGCACCAGGGGGACGAAAAACAGCCGGAAAAGCCGTCCGTAGAGGTGATCGTTCTCTACCCGGGCGTAGTACCCCTTCGTGAACTCGTACCCGTTCGCAAGCGGGAACAGCAGGCGCGGGACGTGTGTCTCGTCGTAGCTGACCGCGTCGGCGTCGTGGACTGCGACGTACTCGGACTGGCTGGCAACCCCGAGTGCCAGCCATACGTCCCGGCCTTTTCCGGCAGTGCCGTCGAGCCCCTGTTCCCGCAATCGGTTTTCGAGCGACGGCGCGGTACACCAGAGAAGCTCCGCGTCGAGGTCGAACGTCGCCAGCCACTCCCGGACGGTTCCGACGTCGGCTTCGTCAGCCCGGAGGGCGACGATGACCCGCTCGGGGTCGGTCCGGGCGAGTTTCGAGAACGTCCGGTCAGCCGAGAGACTCGCGTGGTCTCGCTCCGCGAGCGGAACGACGACCGTCGTCTGTCCGGTCGGTGCTGGTGGGTTCGCGTCGCCGTAATCGTGCAACGTTGTCACACGTTCCTGCACGTACTCCATCGAACACTGTTACGGGACTGACGCGAAAAAACTCAGCGGAATACGATCGTGACGGCCTGGACCTTTAAATCCGCGACATCTGCCGGAGGGCGGGCGTCTTCTGGGCAGTCCACGCGACTGCCATCCCCGCTACGTACTTTTAAGTACAGCGCGCGAATAATCAATGGTATGGACTCTATTCGGAAAGGCCTCCGCTCGGGTGATCTCGAGAAAGACACGTACGGGCGACTGTCCTGTACTGACTGCGGGGCCGAACTTGCCACCGAGAACGACCCTGACGAAATCGGGAAGGTCCGGATCTGCCCGGAGTGTGGCGAGGAGTGGAAAGACGTCGGCTAGGGTGTGGCGATTGCCGTGATAGCGTCGTTTGTCTCTACAGATAACGCCTGCTACCGTTCGAGTATGCGTCTACTACACTGATGGCACGGGGTATCGGCGAACTGAACCTCATTCGGGAACTTCTCCCAGACTGGCTAGCAGTGGTATTCGCGTTGCTGACCCAGCTGGGCGACCTCTGGTTTCTCGTACTCCTCTGGGGGAGTCTCTACTGGCTGGGCCGCGCAGAACAGGACGACATTGCCACTGTCGGCGGTCTTTCGCTCGCTGGCGTGGGACTCAACCGGGGCCTCAAGGCCGTCTTCGGGTTGCCCAGACCCGCCCAGTTGCCACTCGAGCCCGACTCACTCCCGTGGCTCCTCCAGTCAGTGTGGGAACTCACCACGTCTGTCTCAAGCGCTGGCTTTCCGAGCGGGCACGCGACGAACTCGACGGTGGTCTACTTCGGCCTCGCCTGTGTGCTCGCTGTCGGTACACGACGCCGACGACTCGCCGCTGCTGGTCTGCTGGCCGGGACCGTCTCGCTGACGCGCGTGGCCCTCGGGGTCCATTTTCTTGTCGACGTCGTCGCCGGGTTCTTCCTCGGTCTCGGCGTTCTGGTCGTCGGGCTGCAGGGGTTCGCGAACCGAGCGATCGACCGCCCGACGCTCGCGTTTGCGCTTGCCGTCCTGACGGGGCTATTCAATGTGATCGCCAGCAACCGGGCGTTCTATTCCCTCGTCGTACTGGGTGGGTCGGTCGGTGCCTTCGCCGGGTGGCAAGGCGTCCTCTTCGTTCGAGGACTTCTCGGGACAGACCGCCCTTCGACCGGCCGGTTGCCCACAGCCCTCCACGCCAGCCTTCTCGGTCTCGCGATGGCTTCGCTTCTGGTCTCCCTGCTGGTTTCAGCGCCCTTCACCGCGCCCGCATATGCCGTTGCTGGTGTAACGGGTTTCGCCGTTGCCACCGTCGTCCTGGTCCCGCCCCTCCGTCACTCCGCCCGTCTCGGTCGTGTCTTCACTGCCGCCCGGTTCTGGCTTCGAGCCAGGTGGCCGCAACTCTGACAGTTCGTCTCGCAGTGACCAGTCGCCCACCGGGAGCGTTCCGACGTCTCCCCCCGGGCTGGTCTGGATGGGAAGTAATATTCGGGTCGGTCGAAAACAGCGACAACAGATGGAGACGCTAGAAGTCGAGGACCAGACTGTCTATTTCACGAGTTCGGAGACGATCGACGAGGTCGAGGATGCGGACCTCGTCGTCACGAGCCCGCCATACTGGAACCTCAAGGACTACGGCCACGACGACCAGATCGGCCACGACGAGGCATACGAGGAGTACCTGGACAGGTTGCAACGCGTCTGGAACGCCTGTTACGAAGCGACTCACGAGAACGCCATCATGGTCATCAACATCGGGGACCGCCGACACGAGAAGAAATTCTACCCGATCGGGATGGATATCTACAACCGGATGGAGCAGTGGAAACTTCTCGACAACCTCATCTGGTACATTCCCAACTCGCTTCCCCAACCGGCGTACTATCTGGACAAACTCTTCGACGACAAGTACGAGAACCTCCTCGTCTTCGCGAAAAACTACGAGTACGAGTATACGTTCAACAAGATCCGCGTCGAACAGAAGTACAAGGGCGTCGACCCTCGCGAGGAGAAACTCAACGACGACGGGCGAAGCGTGGGCAACGTGTTGAAGATGCGGGCGTACCGCCCCCCGACGATCAAAGAGCAAAACTACCACGCCGCCGCCTACCCCGAGGAACTCATCTACGCTCTGATTTATACGTTCTCGAACCCGGGCGACACCGTGCTCGACCCGTTCCTGGGTTCGGGCACGACGCTCAAAGTCGCCCGGAAGACCGACCGCGTCGGCGTCGGCTACGAGATAGATGCGGAGTACCGGGACCTCATCGCCGAGCGCATCCGGGAGGAGATGGACGAACCGTCCTGGGCGCAGTTAGATCTCCTCTCGAATGCCTCGCCCAGTAACGAACAGAAAGGCACCGAGGACTCGTCGCTCTCCGATTTTTCCTCCTGATACTGCCGGCTGTCATCTGTCAAGATATTCGCGACCCCGGGGTAGCGAATACGCCCACACTGTTACAGCCGGCAGTCTGACTGAACGGTGTGGCCTCCCTGGGGTCGATGGCCGCCGTCCCCCTCGGAGGTCTTCCGGTGGTGGCGACGCCGCTCGACTCGAGTGCGAGTTCCGGTCTCTCGTCGCCGGGTCGCGTCACACATTTGTTTCTCACCGCATTTACTTGAGAATATGCTGCCGGGGGCGGAGAGCTACTGGCTCGTCCGGGAACGCTGACACAACTGTCAACAGTGTGGAGCCGTTAGTTCGATACGGTAGGGGAATCACCTGTCCGACAGCCATGACCATGCCCTCCACGCCCTGGATCGGTATCTGGAGCGAGGCTCCCGACCCGCTTGTGGCGGACGACGATCTGACCCTTGCGGTCGCGTCCCGGCGGGACTGCACGCCCGAGACGGTTGCTCGGGAGTTACGGCTGATCGACGAGCATTTCGACGTGGACGCTGTCTATCTCGAACGCGACTGAGCGCGTCTCGTGGAACCTCCGGGTTGCTCTCTTCGCTACTGGGGGACCACGTCCTATCGAGTGTTTCTGGCCGCCGGAACCCCCGATTACGGTGTCGACAGTTCCACCGAGGGACGACCGTGGTGACGGAAAAAGACGGTTACTCCTCGACGTCGACGCTCGTCTCCTCTTCGGCAGCGACCTGCTCGGGCCGTGCCTCGAGAGTCAGCTTCTTGACTTCGACGCGGCGAAGCGGGTAGATTGTCTTCGACTCGTTGTAGATCGCCGAGGAGAGACGGCCGTCGACGACGCTGTCGACCAGGTCGTCGAAGGTACGCTCGGTTGCGGTCTCCCGCACGAGGTCGATCATCCGGCGGCGGATTGCCTTCTCCTGGCTCTCGTCCGCCGACTTCGTCGTCAGCGCCACGGGCTGGAGCTGGACGCGGTAGTCGTCGGCAGTCAGCACCGTAATGTACGCCTCGATCTTCGAGGAGCCACGGCGCACGAGACTGCGCATGTAGTCACGCGTCAGTTCGTGTTTGATGAACTCCGTGTACGCCGTATCGCTTGCAACTTCGGTTATCTTGAACGTGAGCTTCGTGTTGTTCTCGCTGGCGTCGTTACGGATGTCGCCGAGCGTTGTCTCGAGCGTGCGCCCGAGCACCTGTTCTGCTTCGTCTGCAGGGGTCTCACCGAGTTCCTCCCGGTCGAACTGCTCGGGAGCCTGCACGGTGTACCACTGCTTTTCCTGGGTCTGTCTGGATACTGATCGGTCACTCATGTGTCGTGTGTTGGCTTCGGTTGTTCGAGTAGCTGTGCTGCGACTGCGACGTTGACGACGTAATCATCGACTGTCGACTGGAGTCCGCCGGTCGACCCGCGAGTTATCGTCGTGACGACGGTCCCAGCCTCCTCGCGGGTCGTCAGTTCGGCGGTGTTGTCCGGGCGCACCGAGCGGGCGACTGCCAGTGCTGTCTCCCTGTCGTCGTGGTCGGTCACGATACGGGCCGACCGGCGGGCGGAGGAGTTTTGCGGGGACTGGGCGTCCCCGTCGGCCTCGCGTCTCCCCTCGTTTCCTGTCATAGTGCCTCCCTGAACGCGAGCAGGTACTCGGTCGCTTCCGCGGCGAAGCGTGCCCGGGCGCGGTGTGTGGTTCCACCGGCTGTCCCGCCGGCCGTCTCGGCCACGTCGCGCACGACGCTCCCGGCCTTGCGCTGAGTGCCCCGCTCCGTCCGTACTGCTGCCTCCCCGTCAGCGACGGCCAGCACGACCGGTTCCGGCGAGCGGTACTCACAGCCGAGCCGGGCGACGGTCCCGAGGGGGGCGCTGGAATCACACCGCAGGACGAAGAGTCCGTCGTAGCGTCCGGTCTTCGCCTCGCGGAGTCCCTCGTGGGCCCGCTGTGCGTGCTCTCGCCACACTTCGAGCGCGTCACCGGGGTCGACGTATCCGAGCCCGAACGCTGTCGCCAGCCCGGGATCGACACGCGCTGTCGCATCGAGCACGTCGCCGAAGCCGCCGAGCGTCCCGACCGGCCCGCCGACGAGCGGTCGGAGGAACCGTTCGACTGCGCGGCTCCCACGTGTGGACGGGTCCGCTTCGACGACTGTGGTGGCGACGACGGAAGCGACGGTGCGGTGGTCGATGTCCTCGGCTGTCGAGCCGAGCGAGTCGAGTGCGTCCCGCGCGGTCTCGGAGTCCCCCGAAAAGCCGGCGTGGACGAGCGTGGAGTGCGCGAGGCCGTCGGCGAGGTCGGCTGTCGGCACCGCGACGCCCGGCCTGCGCTCGAATCCGTACCGCTCGGCGAGCGAGAGCAGGCTCTCATCGCGGTCAGCACCGCCAGCAAGCGCCCCCGCGATCGCGAGCGTGCCGTCGACGCTGCCGAACTCCGCGGCGATGTCGTGGACCTGTCTCGACGCCGGCTTTCCGTCGCCACTGATCGAGATGTCCGCATCGCCAGCCGTCCTGCCGAGTCCGACCGTCAGGTCGGCGTCGGTCGCCCTGTCCGCCCGCTCCGGTAGCGGCGCGACGGACACCTGATACGGCGTCTCGCCGTCGAGTGCGGTCGCGAGCAGCGCGGTCGCTGCGACGCCGTCGCCCGTCGCGTCGGCGACGAGATGGACGAACGCAGCCTCGCGGAGCTGTCCGGCGACGTCGCCGGGTGAGTGCGCCGCGTCGGGACGGCCTGTCGTCGACATCTATTCGATGAGTTCGCGTGCCTCGTCGACGCTGTACGAGAACTCCTCGTCTATCTCGTCGCCGCGGTAGTAGTTGAGGAGTCGGCGAATCTTCGACTCCGTGTTCTGGAGTGCCCGCTTGTTCTGGTAGTCCGTCGGGTTCGCCTCGAGATGGTCGCGCAGGCGGACGGCCTTCCCCATCAGGTTCCGGAGGTCCTCGGGGATCTCGTGGGTCGCATCGTTCTCCTCGAGGATCTCCGTGATCTTCTTGCCCGTCGCCAGTTTCACGTCCGGGACTGGCGTCCCCTTGACGCCCTCGTCGCGCAGCTTCAGCCCGATCTCGCTCGGATCGTGCCCCTGCTCCGCAAGTTCGACGACGTGTTCTTCGATCGTTTCCTGTTCGAGATCGCTCCATTCCGGTGGGTCATCTGCCGCCGGCCTGTCCGAACCGGACGAGCCACGGCGGCGTGAGTGCATTCGTGCCATCGTTCTGATTGGAACGACACGAACCGCTGTGGCGTCCGTGACGCCGCGAGCGCCAGCCGGTCCCCGGCTGACGGTCGACACTTCCGCAATCCCAGAGCCGTCAAAGTGGACGGCGAGTCGGAGTTGCGGCCGTGCGTTCCCATCTGTACGGACTATTGGGCGACTGTTAACGGTTTCTCTTTGCCGCCAGGGAGGGCGCGAGTACGCGGCCGGTGGTTTTTATAATTGGTACTGGGGCCAATAGGTTTATTAGAGACAAAACGTAATTAAGTTTGAATGAATCGGCAAACTGGGGGTACTACGGGGAGTTCCGATTCGACCGACAGCCGTGGGCAAAGCGAAACGCTGGGTTTCATTCTCATCTTCAGCGTCGTCATCCTGGGGGCCATCGCCGTCGTTGCGCTCGGTGCGGTCGCACTGAACGACACGGAGGACGGCCTCTCGAACGACCGGGCGGAGAAGACCATGACGCAGTTCGCGTCACAGGGGGCCCTCGTTGCACTCGAGGGGTCCGACACGCAGCGGATCAACTTCCCGCGCTCGAACCGGGACCGGTACGCAATCGACGCGAACGAGGGGTGGATGGAGATTACTAACTCGAACGCGTCCAGTACTGCGGTCGTCGCGAACGTAACGCTTGGAACCGTGACCTACGAAGGGAGCGACGGGACGAGGATCGCATACCAGGGCGGGGGTGTCTGGCGAACGTCCGACCGTGGGGATGGTTCGACGATGGTCTCACCGCCGGAGTTTCACTACCGTGCTGCGACGTTGACGCTGCCCGTCGTGAATATCACAGGTGGTAATTTCCTCGATAGCGGGGCAGTGATTTCCCACGAGACGACCGAGGGCATCTACCCCGACCGGGGCAAAGGATTCATCAACCCGCTGCAGAACGGCAGTGTCAACGTTACCGTCGGGAGCAAGTACTACCGTGCGTGGGGCCAGTACTTCGAGGAGCGGACAGAGGGCGGCGTGACCTACGACGACGCGAATCAGGAGGTCACCGTTCGGTTGATTACCCCCTTCAATACGGATATCGGAGAGGTCATCGTGGCAACAGGTAACCCCAGTTCGAACCCGATCGATATCAAGGGAAACAACAAGAATTTTCCAGCACCGCCTACGGCTATTAAGCAGGGTTTCCCCGATACTGACAGTTACATAGAGGATGCAGTAGGCAATTGCAAAGGTGGCGGTTGTATACCTGGCACGACGTCCATCACTGCCTCTGGGACGTACTTTTTCAGCACTACTCTTGATGATAATGATGTTGTCATCGACGACCCTGACGGGAATGTCTCCTTGGTTATCGATGGGAACTTTGAGATAGGAAATAAGTTGGAAATAAAAGATATGGATAGTGACGAGACAGTGAGAATACTGGTCAACCGAAGCGTCGATCTCCAATCGACTGATATCAACGTTGTGGATGGATTTGCCGGCGATCTGTCGATGTACGTACATTCGGAAGTGGATAACAGTCCTGCCGACGTCGTTCTGGGTGGCGGCAACGAATATGTCGGGCTTCTCTATGCTCCCGAGAGCGATTGTCGACTCAACGGTGGTGGCGGGGGAAGTACTGCCTTCAATATCGAAGGCGCAATAGTCTGTGAGACATTTAGGACGAATGGGAATCCGTCATTTGATTTCACTTACGATGACGCGGTGGAGAATGCCAAAATCCCCGAAGATACACAGGCTTCGTTCATCACCTTCCTTCACGTCTCCGAACACAAGGTGACGGTGGACTCGGACTGAACTCACGAGACAGTCGACTGTCTCTGTTCAGTAGTGGTTAATTAGGAGTATCGTGCCGGCAGGCGAATGCCCGGAGCCATATTTCGGCTGTGTCTGGGTTGATATGACTGAAGCAGCCGGAAGGCGACGGCTGCGCCGTTTCATACGGATTGTTGT
>JAZKTU010000035.1:0-21272 GCA_036625385.1 Halovenus sp.
CGAAGTGTTACAGCCGGGAATATCACCACCCCAGGGTGGTGAATCCGCTCACAATGGGACAGCCGGCAGTATCAGCCACGACTCGCTCGGCCCGGCGGCTCCCCACCGGCAGGCGTCGTGCCGTCCCGAAGCACTTTAACGCCTCTCCGGCCTACATGTACGTATAGTTATGCAGCACGTGAAGGTACCCGACGACCGTATCGGGGTCCTCATTGGTCGGGGCGGCGAGACGATGCGTGAGATCGAGGAGCGCGCGGAAGTGCGGCTGGATATCGACTCGGAGTCGGGGAACGTCCGTATCGAGAAGGTCGGCGACCCGGTTACGGGGCTGAAAGGCCCAGACATCGTGAAGGCTATCGGGCGCGGGTTCGCGCCCGAGGACGCCCTGCGCCTGCTCGAGGACGACATGATGATGTTCGATATCGTCGACATCGACGCGGCGGCGCGCAACGACAACGACCGCCGCCGCCTCAAAGGTCGCCTCATCGGCGAGGACGGTCGTACACGGGAGTTGATGGAGGAACTGACGGGTGCCTCCGTCGCCATCTACGGGTCGACACTCGCCATCATCGGCGGCCCGAAGCAGGTCGCCGCCGTCCGCGAGGCCGCCGAGATGATTCTCGACGGCGCGCCACACGGCTCCGTCTACTCGTTCCTTGAACGCAAGCGCAACGAACTCAAACACAAGGGAATGGAGTACCACCCCTACCACGGCTGACGGTGGCGCGGTTGTTAAATGACCAACGGACGTACAGTTACACATGGACGGGGACGACGCATTCCGCGAAATCGAGGAGCTGTTCGACCAGGTGACACAACTGACCGGCGCGGTCGGCGACCCGCCGGTCGATATCGTCGAGGACGAGGCGGAACTCGTCGTCGTCGCGGACCTGCCGGGCCGGACGACCGACGAGATCGACGTCCGCCTGGAGGACGACCAGGTGCTCCACATCGATGCGCCCGAACGCGAAGACGAACTGTCCGGCCGGTACGTGACCCGCGAACGCTCCCGCGAGGGGGTCAGCCGGTCCGTCCGGCTCCCCGCCGCCGTCGACGAGGCCGAGACGACGGCCAGCTACGACGGCGGCGTCCTGACCGTCCGGCTCGGCAAACTGACCGGCGACGGTGAGGGGGCGGACATTCCGGTAAACTGATACGGAACGGGACGCGCTCTCTACTGATACCGGTCGAAAAGGTTGAACTGTGGGGAAAAAATACCGGCGGGTACACATACTGTGATGTCGACAGCGTCCGTGTTGCAGGCAAACGTCATCGAAGCCGGCTACTGGGCCGCCTACGGAGTGACAGCACTGGTCTGTTTTGCCGCGCTTACCCGCGCGCGAGACGTCGAGGAGGCGGACGTCCGGCGCTCGCTCGTCTGGCTGCTCGGGCTGACCGGCGGGTGGTCTGCGCTGAAGCTCGGGTTTTTCGTCCTGCCGGAGACGTTTCGCCGCCCTGTCTACACCGTCGGACTCGTGCTCGGGTTCGCGACGGTGTGGGCGTGGCTCTCTTTTTGCTCGGCTTACACCGGCCGGACCTACCACCGGAATACGACGCTGCGCCGACTCGGTGCTGGCGTCTTTGTCGCCGTCGTTTCGGTCAAACTGACAAACCCGATCCACGGGCTGTACTTCACCACCTCGGTGGCGACGACGCCGTTTCCCCACCTCGCCATCGAACACGGTGTCTTCCACTGGGCGGTGACGGGTCTCTCGTATGCGCTGGCGGCGACTGGCATCTTTATGCTGTTCGAGTTGTACCTCGAATCGGGGTACAACACCCGCCCGCTCGCCGTACTGACGGGACTGACCGCCCTGCCGGTGACCATCGACACCGCGGCGCTGTTTACCCCCCGGCTGGTCGACATCATCTACGCGCCCATCGGTGTAGCGGTGTTCGCCGTCGGTGTCCTCTACGTCTACCAGCGCCAGTTCCTGGCTGTCGAGGGGGCTGGCGAGCGCGACGACCCCCTGATCTTCCTCGACGAGAACGACCGTATCCAGGATTACACGGCGGCGGCGACCGACCTGTTCCCGACACTCGCGGACGCGACTGGCGACCCGCTCGACGACGCGTTCCCCGCCATCGCGGCGGTTGCCGAGCGCGACGAGCAGATCCTCGAGTGGGACAGGGACGGCGAAACCCGGTACTACCTCACCTCGGTCACCACCGTCTCGCTGGGTGAGACCAGGGAGACGGTCCTGCTTTTCTCGGACGTAACCCGTGCCGAGCTTCGCCGCCGGGAACTCCTCCGGCACAACCGGCAACTCGAGGATTTCGCGAGCGCGCTCGCCCACGAACTGCGCAACGTC
The DNA here is from genome assembly GCA_036625385.1 of Halovenus sp. GTDB lineage: Archaea > Halobacteriota > Halobacteria > Halobacteriales > Haloarculaceae > Halovenus. The sequence goes on from JAZKTU010000035.1 coordinate 2,313, forward strand.
CTCCAGATCATCGACTGGCGCCTCGCTGTTACCGCCGACCGCGTCGACGAGGGAACGGTCGAGCACGAGTCCGTCGAGACGGCCTCGCAGGCCAACGAGCGCCTGTCGGGACTCGTCGACGACTTCACCACGCTTGCGCGGTACGGCCAGACCGTCGAGCGACTCGAGACAGTGGAGTTCCGCCCGGCCGTCGAGGACGCCTGGTGGAACGCCGACACTGACGGGATGGATCTCACGGTCGCCTCGGACGGCAGCATCGAGGCCGACCCCGGTCGCACGCGCGAGTTGTTCAGGAACGCCTTCGAGTTCGCCCGGTTCAACGATGCCGGGACGGTCACCGTCGCGTTGCAGGACGGGCGCTTTACGATCAGCGACGACGGGAACCCGCCCGGGGACGACATCGAGGGCTACTTCGCCTACGGGGAGTCCGTCCCCACTGCGGAGGCGGGGATGAAACTCCCGAACGTCCGCACGTTCGCGCAGGTCCACGGGTGGACCGTCGGCATCGACACCGGCTACGACGGCGGCGTTCGGCTCGTCGTCTCGGGCGTCGACACCGCCGAACCCTGATACGGACTGCTGTGATTGTTTTCGGCACCTCCCGCGGGGAACGGTCGGTTCACACGCCGACTCGCGAGATGTGTGTCGTCCAGGCGGTGAGCCGAGCACAGCGAGGCGAGGCTCGTCAGGGAACTGACGGCGGTGAGCCGAGCACAGCGAGGCGAGGCTCGTCAGGGAACTGACGGCGGTGAGCCGAGCACAGCGAGGCGAGGCTCAGAAGAGGATCTTCTGGCGGGACCGAGTCACAGCAGTCCGACCGTCCACCCGGTTCGAGCGTCCGCTGGCCCGACACGGTGGACACTTGTAACCCGCCCCGCTACTCCCCGCTATGGTACGCGAACCGGGCGAGCAGGTCCCGGCTGTCGAGGCAACCACACAAATCGGCGACAGACACACCGTCGAGTTCGTCGAGCCGACGGTGCTTTTCTTCTACCCGCGCGACGGGACGCCGGGCTGTACGACCGAGGTCACGGCCTTCGACGACCTCCTCCCGACGTTTCGCGAGGTTGGCGCAGCCGTCTACGGCGTCTCCACCGACGACGCCGAGAGCCACCGGGCGTTCGCCGAGGAGCACGACCTCGACGTGTCGCTGCTTGCCGACCCCGACGGGAAGATAGCCGATGCCTTCGGGGTCCCGACCGAGGCGGGTGCCACGCGCCGGACGACCTTCGTCTGCTGTCGCCGGCAGGTCTGTGGACTCTACGAGGGGGTTCACCCCGACGGCCACGCTGCGAACGTCCTCGGTGATATGGTCGATATGGGCCTGGTCGACGAACCGGCGAGCGACTGACTGCCAGCCGTTCATACCGGCGGACTCACTTCGTGAGACTTGGGGTGGCGACATTCGTCGCGGGCTCACGTCCGGCAGTCTCAGGCGATCCCGAGTGCGCCAAACAGCGCAAACAGCAGGTCGCCGTAGGTGAACGCGACGACCAGGCCGACAAACAGCGGAACGAGAAACGGGATGCCGGGTGAAATCCAGACGACGTCGTCCTCGACGAGCGTGTCGAGTCCGCTCCGCAACCGCTCGGGTGTCGTGCCGTACGCGCTCCCCTCGATGTCGTCGAGAAACGCCTCCGCTCCCCAGGGGTCCGCGACCGTCCCATCGGGTCTGTCCCCGCTCGCGTCGACCGTCTCTCCGGCGTCGGTGCCGCCGTCGGTCGCGATGGAGCCGTCACCCGGCGGGTTCGGGTTGGTCGGCAGCGAGTCGGGATCGCGGTACTGCTCGGGCGCGCCCCGGAGGTCGGCGAGCGAGCAGCCCCGCCACTGCAGATACATCCGGAGGGCGTCGAGGTCCAGCCCGCGCCAGGCGAAATAGGACCGCAGTCCCGAAAGCGAGAGGTCCTCGGTCAGTCCCCGGTCCGCGAACTCGAGTATCGTGCCGTACTCCGCGGGGGCTTCGTCCCAGCGGACCGGTTTCGCGACGAACATCCCCGGCGAGACGTAGCCCGAAAGCGCGTTCCGGCCGGCGAGGATGACCGGGTAGAGCGCGCCGACCACCACCGTGTTCGAGAGGATCGTCAGCGAGAATACACCGACGGTCGTCCGCACAACCGGCACCACGGCGAGTGCCCCTTCGACGCCGAGAGCGGAGAGGGTGACCTCCGGATACGTCGGAAAGAGCAGGGCGACGACGAAAAACGCCTTCGCGTCCGCCCCGCCGAAGCCGCCAAGCAGCCAGAACAGGTACGCAAGCGGAATGAGAAACCCGATAGAGATGCCGGTCTGGATGAAAAGCGCCCGGCGCTCGAACGCCGTCGCGTCGCCGGTCGTGACCGCCACCACCTCCCAGAGAAGCAAGACGAGCGCGAGCGCGGCGAGCGGATACCAGGTCCTGTTGGGTACCCGTCTGGTCTCGATATCCCGCCAGGCGATATAGCCAAAGGCCGGCACGACGAGCAGGCGCAGCAGGTCCGGGATGGACGCGACAGACAGCACACTCCTCGGTGTGGGGCGGCGGGTGTTAGTGGTTGCGGCTCCCGTGTCGCGCCCTCAGTTGGTTTTCGAGTCGACCTGTTCGCCGGCGTCCGGCACCTCGGCCCCCTCAGCAGCCGCGACGGTGTCGGTCTCCTTCTCGGTGTCGACGTGCCACCGATCGACCTCGCTTTCGTAGTCCGCGAGCTGGTTCGAGACGTGTATCTTCAGGTCGTCGTCGTTGACATTGACCTCGAAGACGTACTCGGGGCCGTTCTCGCTTTTGACCCGCCGGATGTTCGCGCTGATGAGGTCGTTGTCGAAGTAGTACGGCGACATCCGGGTCATCACGTTCTGGTAGACGGCATCCTCGACTTTCCGGACGGCTTTCCTGCTCGCGGAATCGGCGGCCCGCGCCACGTAGTCGATGCTCTCGCCCCACTTGTCTACCGCCTCGTCCGGTTTGTCCAGACTCTCGTACGACTCCGCGAGTTTCTCCCCCGCAGTCTGGAGGTCCTCGTCCGGCTCTTTGCCTTCTTTCTCGCCTTTTCCTTCCCCGACGCGTGCCTGCGCTGCAGTCTTCTCGCTGACGTCCTCGTCGAGGCGCTCGTGGCTCTTTGGCCGCCAGTCGTCGAACTCCGCCAGTTGCTCCTCGTCGACATCCCCCTCGATATCCCGGAGTGCCCGGCTGATCCGTTCGCCGTGCTCGACGACGTCGACCCAACTTCCCCGGAGTTTGAACCCGGAGACGCTTTCTTCCATCTCTGACATTGTGAGTTGGCTCCGTGCCGTTCTCGCGTCGCCGGTATGCAACGGAGCGGAATAAGCCTTGCCGCCTGTCCCCGCTGGCCGGCAGCGCCATCCCCGCCGATGGCGCCGCCGGGTGGCCCGTCTTCATCTCTGTCCCGCAGGTTTTGACGCTACTCTCCCGGAATTATCCGAATATATCAAGATATCCGGGGAAATAACAGACGGAACCGTTCCTTTCGCGAATGTCCTGGAAAATTTGGCCACCGTCGTCAGGTTATATCACGCTCGCATCGCAGCATCGGTATGCTCGACACGCCGCTGCACATCGGTATCGAACACCCGAACCTCCTGTGGGTCGTCGCCGCGAGTTTCCTGTCGTTCCTGGCAGGGGCGCTGGCCGGGGCACGCATCGAGACGGTCCGCGAGTGGACGGGGACGACGGAGTCGACCAACTGAACCGATGATACACCCACACCTGCCGGCCTCGGGAGCCACGGAGAGGGTACTGTGAGCGAGTTTACCCCGGGCGAACTCGTCGTCACGGACGAACCGGTCCGTATCAACGAGGGGCGCGACACCGCGACTGTGACGGTCGAGAACACGGGCGACCGCCCTGTCCAGGTCGGCTCGCACTACCACTTCTTCGAGACGAATCCGGCGCTGGCGTTCGACCGCGAGGCGGCCTACGGGATGCGCCTCGACATCCCGGCGGGCACGGCAATCCGGTTCGAGCCCGGCGTGGAACGGGACGTCGACCTCGTCGCCATCGGCGGCCGGCGGGTCGTCCACGGGATGGCCGGGCTGGTCGAGGGCGATTTGGACGACGAGGGAGTCCGCGAGCGCGCTCTCGACCGGGCCAGAGCGCAGGGGTATCTGGGGGAGAAACAGTGAGCCGGGACGTCCCACGCGAGGAGTACACGAGCCTGTTCGGGGCGACCGAGGGCGACCGCCTCAGGCTCGGCGACACGTCGCTGTTCGCCGAGATCGAGACCGACCACGCCACTCCCGGCGACGAGGCGGTCTTCGGTGGCGGCAAGACCATGCGCGATGGCATGGGGATGCAATCCGGCACCACCCAGGCCAACGGGGCGCTCGACTGGGTGTTCACCAACGCCGTCGTTATCGACCCGATGCTCGGGATCCGGAAGGGGGATATCGGCGTCCGGAACGGCCGCATCGTCGGCGTCGGGAAGGCCGGCAACCCGGACACGATGGACGGCGTCGACCCCGACCTCGTCATCGGCCCGAGCACCGACGCGGTGCCGGCGGACGGCCTCATTGCGACGCCCGGCGCGCTCGACATCCACGTCCACTTCAACAGCCCGCAACTGTTCGAGCACGCGCTGGCGAGTGGCATCACGACCATGTTCGGTGGCGGGTACGGCGGCGGCGCGACGACCTGCACGCCCGGGCCGCAAAACATCAAGCGGTTCCTGCAGGCCGCCGAGGCGTGGCCGATGAACGTCGGCTTCTACGGCAAGGGAAACAGCAGCCAGCCGGAGGCGCTTTACGAACAGATCGAGGCTGGCGCCTGTGGGCTGAAACTCCACGAGGACTGGGGGTCGACGCCGGCCGCAATCGACACCTGCCTCGACGTCGCCGAGGTGGAAGACATCCAGGTGTGCATTCACACCGACACGCTCAACGAGTCCGGCTTCGTCGAGGAGACGTTCGACGCCATCGACGGCCGGGCGATCCACACGTTCCACATAGAGGGCGCCGGCGGCGGCCACGCCCCCGACGTCCTGGAACTGGTCGGGTTCGACCACATGCTCCCCTCGTCGACGAACCCCTCGATGCCCTACACCGAGAACACGTTCGACGAACACCTCGACATGGTGATGGTCTGTCACCACCTCAACCCCGACGTCCCCGAGGACGTGGCCTTCGCCGAGTCGCGCATCCGCGCCGAGACCATCGCGGCGGAGGACGTCCTCCACGACCAGGGAGCCATCAGCATGATGACCTCCGACTCACAGGCGATGGGGCGGATGGCCGAAGTCATCGCCCGCACCTGGCAGACCGCGGACAAGATGAAAAAACAGCGCGGACCACTGCCCGAGGACGAGGGGACGGAGGCCGACAACGCCCGCATCAAGCGGTACGTGGCAAAGTACACGATCAACCCGGCGAAGGTTGCGGGCATCGATGAGTACGTCGGGTCGCTGGAGCCGGGGAAGATGGCCGACCTCGCGCTCTGGGAGCCCGCCTTCTTCGGCATCAAACCGAAGTACGTCATCAAGGGTGGGTTCCCCGTCCACAGCCAGATGGGCGAGGCCAACGGGTCGTTGATGACCTGCGAGCCCGTAATGCAACGCGAGCGGGCCGGCGCGAAAGGCAAGGCGAAGAACGCGCTGTCGGTCACGTTCGTCAGCGAGGCGGCCCACGAGCATGGCGTCGGCGACGCTTACGGACTCGACACGCCGGTCCGCCCCGTCAGCGGCGTCCGCTCCGTCCGGAAGTCCGACATGGTCCACAACGACTACTGCCCGGACGATATCGACATCGACGCCCAGACGTTCGAGGTCTCGATCGACGGCGAACACGTCACCTGCGAGCCTGCGGAGGAACTCGCGCTCGCACAGCGGTACCACCTGTAATCCGGAACGATGAACCTGACACCGAAAGAGCAAGAACGGCTCACGATCTTCATGGCGGCGGAACTCGCCCGCCGCCGGAAGGAGCGCGGTATTGCACTCAACCATCCCGAAACGGTCGCGTACCTCTCGGACTGGGCCTGCGAGCGCGCCCGCGAGGGGATGTCAGTCGCCGAGATCCGCTCTCAGGCCACGACGCTGCTGACCCGCGAGGACGTGATGGACGGCGTCCCGGAGATGATCGACATGGTACAGGTCGAGCCGATGTTCCCCGACGGGACGAAACTCGTGACCATCCACGACCCGATCAGGGCCGACAGCCGGGCCCAGCTGGAGGAACAATGAGCCACCGGTCGGTCGCGACCGTCGGCCTGGGGGGGCCCGTCGGGTCGGGAAAGACCTCGCTCGTAAAGCACCTCGTCCCCAGACTCGACGACGCCGGCTACGACGTCGGGGTGATCGCCAACGACATCATGACCCAGGAGGACGCCGACCTGCTCCGGGAGTCGTTCGCGGGAACGCTCCCGCCCGACCTCGTGAAAGGCGTCGAGACGGGGGCGTGTCCCCACACCGGGATCCGCGAGGACCCCTCGATGAACCTCGCGGCCATCGAGGAGTTCACCGACGCGTATCCGGACCTCGACCTGGTGCTGGTCGAGAGCGGCGGCGACAACCTCGCCGCGACGTTCAACCCGGAACTCGCCGACTACTTCGTGTTCGTCATCAGCGTCGCGGAGGGCGAGGACATCCCCCGCAAACGCGGCCCGGGCGTGACACAGGCGGACCTGCTCGTGGTCAACAAGACCGACCTCGCCCCCCACGTCGACGTCGACCTGGACGTGATCCGGCGCGACGCCGACGCAGTCCGGGAGGGGCCGACCTGCTTCACCGACTGCCTCGCCGAGGAGGGGATCGAGGAGGTCGTCTCCCACATCGAGGGGAGCATCCTGTTCGCGCAAGCATGACCACCATCCCGCGCGCGTTCCGGGCGTACGGTGACGAGGCGCTGTCGCAGGCGCCGGCCTTTGGCCCGGGCAAGAACGGCGTCTTCGAGGCGACACTCGCCCGGGAGCAAGGTGGGGAGACCCGCCTGCTCCGGGAGTACACGAAGGTCCCGTACCACCTGTCGGGGACGCTCGACACGGACCCCGCGGACGGGCTGACGACGCTCTGCCTGCAGGAGCCAACCGGCGGCATCGCTCAGGGGGACCGACACAGCGTCGACGTGACCGCCCGCGACCGTGCCCGCGCCCACGTCACGACCCAGAGCGCGACGAAAGTCCACAGCATGCACACGAACTACGCCCATCTCGACGCGACCCTCGCGGCTGGGCCGGACGCCCATCTGGAGTATCTCCCGGGGCCGACCATCGTCAACGAGGACGCACGCTGTCTCCAGACGGTCTCCGTCGATCTCGATCCGAGCGCTGTCGTCGTCGTCGGCGACGTGCTCGTCCCCGACGGCCTCTCCGCCCACGACCCGTTCTCGTTTGACCACTACAGCAGCCGGGTCGAGGCGCGCTGTGATGGTGACCTGGTCTGTGTCGACACGGTGGATCTGCAACCGACCGCCGGGAGTCCCGACGACCTGGCGACGATGGCCGGATACAGCGTCGTCGGCTCGCTCTACGTCTTCGCCCCCGGTGTGGACGCCGAGGGGCTCTCGGCTGCGATCCACGACCGCGTCGGCTCTGCCGGGACGACGGCTGCGGGCGTCTCGGTGCTCGCCGACGGCGCCGGCGTCTCGGTGCGCGTGCTTGGCGCCCGAAGCGCCGACGTGGTCGGGACGGTCACTGCCGCGTGGGACGAGACGAGACAGAAAACACTCGGCGTCGGCGCACCGGCGGACAGGAGGTACTGATGCGGCGCGTCGAGGGCGTCGTCGGCAACACGAACGACGACGGGACGCTCGCCGAGCGTCTCGCGGTCCACGACGAGGCCGGAACGCTCGAACGGGTCGTGCTCGAGGCCGGCGAGCGGAAGAAATCGCGGCTCCGCGTCGAGACGGACGCCGGGACGGAACTGGGTATCGTCGTCGATCGCCCGGAACTGTTGCCGGGTGATGTGCTGGTGCTCGAGGACGACTGTGCGGTCGTGGTTACCCTCGACGCCCGCGAGGCGCTCGTCGTTTCCCTCCCGGAACCGACGCCGGAGACGCTCGCTGCAGCCGTTACACTCGGCCACCGCGTCGGTAACCAGCACTGGGACCTCGCCGTCCGGGACGGGACGGTGTACATCCCGGTCGAAGCCGACCGGCATATCGTCGAAAACGTGGTCGAGGACCACCTTCCGCCGGGGGCAGAGACGAGCTACGACGCGGTCGATGCCTCGCTGTGGCTCGACGGGACGCCCAGTCACCGCGGACACACCCACGGCTCCGCGACCCACGGCGACGGGGGCAGCCATGAGTGATCGGGCGACAGGGACGCCCGCGGCGGGGAGCGACCCCACGAACGACCGGGCGTTTCTGATGGCGCTCCGGCTCTCGGATTCGTTCCTGCCCGTCGGGACGTACACGTCCTCGTACGGGGTCGAGCAGTACGTCAACGAGGGACGGCTCGAGACAGTCGACGAACTCGGGACCCTCGTCGAGGGGTATCTCCGGCGCCTCGTCGGGCCGGCAGACCTCGTCGCACTGGGGGCCGCACACGGGGCGACTGCCGACGGGGCCCTCGAGCGCGCGTTCGCCGCCGACGAGCGCCTGCACGCCGCCACGCTTCCGGCGGAGTTCCGGACGAGTTCGACGAAAGCCGGCACGCAGTTGCTCGACCTGCTCGAAGACACTGACGGGGACCTCGTTTTTGACACTGCACTCGACGGGGTCGCCGCCGACTACGCGACAGCCGTCGACGCGGGCGGGACACCGGCCCACTACGCTGTCGTTCTCGGCATCGTGAGCCAGCGGGCCGACATCGGGCGGGCAAACGCCTGCCACCTGCACGCGTACTCCTTCGTGACCGAGTTGCTCGGGGCAGCCCAGCGCCTCGGCTCGTTCGGACACACTGCCATCCAGTCACAGCTGGCCGCGCTTCTCCCGGTCGTCGAGGACGTCTGTGACCAGCATGTCGATGCGTCCCTCGACACCCTGTCGTCGTTTGCGCCCATGGCCGAGATTATGGGGATGCACCACGAACGGGCCGACCGGCGACTCTTCATGAGTTGAGGCTGCTGGTCCTCGAACTGCGATTGTCCCTGCCGGACGGATTTCGGACCGGCTACCAAATAAACTATATACTAGTTTCTACAGGGACTGACGAGTTATACTCATAATTTACCAACAGTAATATTATCTATTTGTCCCGGTCACTCCACAATAATCATCTCACTTATGAGTCGGGGCGAGCCCGACACCGTGTGGCTGCGTATTTCTGCTGGTCCAGACGGCTTTTTCGTCCGTCCTGTTGCGGTTCCTGCTTGATTTAGGACGGCGTGTGGGCCACGTTTCGGTTCCGGTCTCTGTCCGCGATCCGAAAAACCGGTCCCCCGGTACGCGACTGGTACGTACGACTCCTGAACGATTCGCTGGCGGTCGCTACTGTGGTTCTGGATCGGTTTTCACCGCAAATAACCATACAGATATAATAAAATATACGTTATACCATACTCAAACAAGTAAATAAATGGTTAAACAGTTTATTTTCTCACTGCGCTGTTCGGTCCCCGGCATCTGGCGTGATCGTGTCGGCTCTCGTCGCGGTTCAGTTCCCGGCTCTCCGGGCGCTACCTGTCGCTGCTTCCGCCTTCAACTTACAGATATACGTTTGTAATACCGCAACCGGCCACTACTGCCCGATATCGTGAAGGCACTGCCTCAAGAGATGGAGACGATCAGTGCCGTACGCACGTTGTTCTGTATGACTGAACGTCTCCTTGTTATTCCAGAATGTTGTCAAATTCGAAATTACGCGGTTATACGCTTTGTTGCCTTCGCTGAACCTATTTTCGGCCTATTCGTGGTACGTGTTAACACAGCTTCAGCGTTTAGTGATAGTAAATATTTTTTTCGCAGGTCAAAACACAGAGTTAGTTCGTCTTTCTCCTGGTGGCCGTGCCGAGTGTCCAGGGTGGCGAACGACGGGGGAAAGTGACCGCTCCGGGACGCTCGTCCGACGGCCTCACTCCAGCGGCACGCCGTCGGCGTAGCGGGGCAGGTACTCGCGGCCGCCGCTCTCGACCTGTAACGTGCCGTCTTCGACGACGACATCGCCGCCGACGACCGTGTGCGTCGGGAGGCCGGTGAGTTCGTCGCCGTGGAACGTCGAGTACCGCGGTTCCATCGTGTGGTAGAAGTCGTCGTCGACGACGGCGCTTTTCTCGAGGTCGACGATGACCATGTCCGCGTCGGCACCCTCGACGAGTGCGCCCTTGCGCGGATAGAGTCCCCACCGTCTGGCGTTGTTCTCGGCACAGACCTCGACCAGCCGCTCCATGCTGATCCTGTCCTCGTTGACCCCTTCGCTCACCATGGCGGGGAGGAAGTACTCGATCCCGTTGCTGTCCCCGGGTATCGCCTCCCACACGTCGCCGTACTTGCCCTCCTCTTTCTCCTTGAACGGTTTCTTGTGCGGGCAGTGGTCGGTGCCGGCGTAGTCGACGACGCCGTCCCGAAGCCCCTGCCAGAGCTTCTCCTGACTCCACTCCTCGCGAAGCGGCGGGGAGATCTTCCCCCAGACGCCCAGGTCCTCGTCGTTGGTGTGTGCGAGGAAGGCGGGGAGCGTCTCGGCGCTGATGTCGATGCCTTGCTCCTGGTAGCGCCGGCAGATCTCCACCCCTTCGCCCGTACTCATGTGGACGATGTACGACGTGGAATCGGTGTACTCGGTGAGTTTCGCGATGGACTCGATCTGCATCGCCTCGGCGACGTTCGGGGAGGACTCGGTCCAGGCCTCGAGGTCGTTGCGCCCCGCCTCCTTGAGTTCCTGGCGGCGCTCGTAGGCGAGGTCCTCGTTCTCGGCGTGGAACATCACCACGCCGCCCCTGATGTCCGCGACTTCGTCGAGCAGGCGGTACACGCGCCCCGAGTCGGAGTGTTCGATCCCGAGCTCGGGTGAGGCGTGCTTGTACCAGTTGTAGAAGATCTTGTACGACCGGATGCCCTCCTCGGCCAATCCCTCGATTTCCTCGAAGTGGGGCTCCTTGTGGATGATAGCGTGGTAGGCGAAATCGATGTAGGAGTTCTCCTCGCCGGCCGCCACGAAGTAGTCCATGTCGGGCAGGTACGGGTCGGGCTGGAGGAGGAAGTTCACGACAGTCGTCACGCCACCGTGTACCGCGCCGCGGGTCTCCGTCTCGAAGTCGTGTTCGAGTCCCTCGTGGTACTCGTACTCGTAGCGCGAGAGCCCCCAGTGGACGTGCGGGTCGATAAAGCCCGGAACGAGGTAGTTCCCCTCGGCGTCGATGGTGCGGTCGGCGTCGGGCAACGACTGGTTGCCCCCGACGGCCACGATCTTGCCGTCCCTCGCCGCGACGCCCCCGATGAGCGTCTCGCCGGGCGTGACGACTCGTGCATTGACTACTCGCAGGTCTGCGTGCGTCATACTATCTGCGATCACTCCGCCGAGTAACTTAGTTTTTGCCTCCCCGCACGACGCTACCCCTCGATGCTCTCCACGAGCGTTTCGTGACACTCCACCGGGTACTGCGGGTGGACGGCGACGGGTTTCGATCGGTTCTCGACCCGAATGAGGAGTTCGTACCGGTCCCCGTACGTGCGGTACAGACTCAACAGACCGACGGCGGCGAAGGCGACCCCGACCAGCGGGTTTCGGGTCACCACGACGTAGCCGCCAACGCCGACCAGCAGGAGGCTCATGATGGCGAGGTCCCACCGCAGCGACCGGAGTGCAACCTCCCTGATATGTTCGTTGGCGATCTTTATCCTCTCGTCGTCGCGTTCGACGTACACCGCATCGGCGGTGTACCCGATCCAGCCGCCCCCGCGCAGCGACATCCGCGTCACGTCGACGGCATCATTCGTCTCCATCATACCGCACAAAAAAACGGCGTTTACTTTGCAGTTGCGGCGGTCCGGGACTCATATGGATTGTTGTGACTCTGTTCGGCAGTGCCGCCCAGGTCTCGGCGTCTGGGAGTCTGACACCACCACACTGTCTCAACGTCGCGGTAACAAATCACAACAATCCGTATCAGTCGTCGGCGACCTCCGGCCCGGAGTCGCCACCCGAGAGGAACCGCTGGTGGAACGGCTCGAAGGCGTCCTCTTCCTCGGTGATGGACTCCCACTGTGTCAACCCGCGCTCCTCGTCGGTGCCCGGGATGGTGTTGTCGAGGATGAACGCCGCGAGGCCGCCGACGGCGATTTCGGTCCCCATAACGATGCTAACAGTCTGGGCTACTTCCGGAATACCCAGCACCGCACCGAGGAGGGGGACGTTACTGAAGCCGGCTTCGAGCGCGCCGCTTTCGAGGCCACTGATATACTGTGGAATCGACAGACCGGCAAACAGCCCGAACCCGAGCACGAACACGTTCCGGTTCTGGTCCATGTCGGCGTGCTGGAGCTGCGAGAGCCCGACACCGACAATCTGTGCGAACATCGCGAGGAACAGCCCGCCAACGATGGCGCTGGGAATCGTCGTCACGAACGCGCCGAAGGGGCCGATGAACGCGACCAGAATCATCACGATCGCACCGATCTGCACGACGTACCGGGAGGCGACACCCGTGATGCCGATGGCGCCGATATTCTCGGTGTAGGACGTGGACCCGTTGCCGGTCCCCATGATGCCGGCGAAGACGTTGCCGATCCCTTCCATGCCGAGGCCGTGGTTGACGCGGCGTTTGTTCGGTGCTCCCTCACCGGCCATGCGGGCGACCGAGTGATAGTCGCCGAAACTCTCGATGGCCGAGGCGAGCATGCCGGCGAACATCCCGACGATGAACGAGGTGGTAAACAGCGGCGTCCCCCACTGGAACGGGGTGATAACACGGACTGCCTGGGCCTCTGCGACCGGTCCGAGGTCGACGATGTCGGCGACCCCGGCGACCGACACCGCCACCGCGACCAGGTACGCCAGGCCGAGGCCGAGCAAGACCGGGAACAGCTTGAACGCCCGGGAGTAGTCGTCGAGGTACTGCGAGAACAGCGTGATGAGCACGAGCGTCAGACCTGCCAGATACCAGTTCTGGTCGGACGCTGTGATCTGTGGCACGCCGATGAGTGCCAACCCGATGAGCGCGATGACCACCGCGATGACGATCGGCCCCATGTACTTTTTGAGCCGTCCGAAGACGCCGAGATAGCCGATGAGTACCTCCACTGCACCGGCGACGATGATGGCCCCCTGCAACTCCCGCATCATTACCGTCGAACTCGCACCGCCGTCAGCCCCACCGAGCGCGAGGATGATGGCGATGGCCGGTCCGAGCATCGAGAACGTCCCACCCTGGACGATGGGGTACTGGTTCCCAATGGTCGTCTGCGCTAGGGTCGCGACCCCGGAGACGAGGAAAAACGTCGCGACGAGCTGTGCCGTCTGTCCCGAGTCGAACCCCAGAAACCCGGAGAGAACCAGCGGAATCGCGATCGTCGAGCCGACCATCGTCAGCCAGTGCTGGGTACCGAGCAGTATCGACTGTCCGAGGGGTGGTTTGTCTTCGATACCGTATGTGACCATGCTCCCGCCGTCTGTGCGAGCGTCCGTTGTGTCGTCTTGTTCAGTCATAGTATCAGGTTGCTTGACTGTCTGGCGTGACAGTGTTTAGCTTGCGATACCGATGATATACGCTAACATAATTATAAAACTATTGGTGGTGGGGGAATATTTGCGGCAGTCGACCCCGGTACTCGGGGACAGAACGGTGTCGCTCCTGGCACCCCGGCTGTGGCAGGAAAGTTATATTATCGGTGCCGATAGAAATGTGTGTATGGGACAACGAATCCTCGTCCCGGTCGATGACTCGAAACGCTCGAAAGACGGGCTACGGTACGCGCTCGAACACTTTCCGGACGCGGAGTTCACGGCCTTGCACGTCCTGTCCTCCGGCACCGGCGACCTCGGCGCGCTCGCCGGTACTAGCGGTGAGGTGCCCGACCAGGAACTCGGCGAACAGGAGGCCAACGCCGTCCTAGACTCGGCGGAAGCGCTCGCGTCCGAGCACGGCGTCGAACTCGAGACCGACTGGGTTCGGGGCCGCGCCGACCGGACCATCGTCAGATACGTCGAACAGAACGACTACGACCTCGTCGTCCTCGGCAGTCACGGGCGTGACGGCGTCGCACGGGTCCTGCTCGGCAGCGTCGCCGAGAACGTGGTCCGGCGCTCCCCGGTGCCCGTACTCGTCGTCCGCTGACGCTAGCCCCAGGGGTGAGACAGCGCCTGGCGACGGGACACAACTTATTTTACACTCTTGGTGCTGTGTACGAGCATGGCTTCCCAACCGGAGTATGGCGTCCACGCCGAGCTGAACGTCACCGCCGAGATGCGTGACGGAACGCAGTTGGCGACCGACATTTTCCGCCCCGCAGACCCCGACACCGGCGAACCGATCGCGGAGCCCAAACCGGCGCTGCTCGACCGGACACCCTACGGGAAGCGGGGGCGACTCGAGCGCCACGGCGAGTGGTACGCGAAGCGGGGGTACGTGGTCGCGATACAGGACTGCCGTGGGCGCTTCGAGAGCGAGGGCGAGTTCTACATCTTCGTCGACGAGGCCGAGGACGGCCACGACACCGTCGAGTGGCTCGCCGACCGCCCCTACTGTGACGGACAGGTCGGGACCTTCGGGACCTCCTACGGCGCCTGGGTCCAGTCCGCACTCGCGACCCAGGACCCGCCCAGTCTCGAGGCGATGTTCGTCAACCAGGGTGCCGCAAACGGCCGCAAGGCGACGTTCCGGCACAACGGCGCCTTCGAGTTGCGCTGGCTCTGCTGGGCGTTCACGCTCGGCGGCGGGTTCGCGAAGCGCGCGCTCGAAAACGAGGAGATCCAGCAGCGCCTCGCGAACGTGGACGTCCGGGACGTCCTCGAGGACGGCCCCGTCCAGCGGGGCCAGTCCCCGCTCCGGCATATCCCCGGCTACGAGGACTGGGCCTTCGACATCATGACTTCGGCCAGCGCCGAGGACGACCTGTGGCAGTCGCCGGGCATCAACTTCGAGACGTTCTACGACGAGAGTGCGGACGTCCCGACGGTCTATGCGGGCGCGTGGTACGACTCCTACACCAAAGCGACCTGTGACAACTTCGCGGCGCTCTCCGGGCGCAAGGACAGCGACCACTACCTCCTCATGGGCCCCTGGACCCACGGCTGGAACACCTATCCGCTTCCCTCCTGGAACAAACCCTACTCCGGCGAGGCGGCCTTCGGCGACGTGGCCTTGCGTGACTACCAGCAGACCCGGCTCGACTTTTTCGACCACTACCTCAAGGGCGCCGACACGTGGGCCGACCAGCCCACCGTCGAGTACTTCCGGATGGGCGAGGGCAACGGCCGGCGCACGACAGAGGGTCGGCTCTTCCACGGCGGGTCGTGGGACAGCGCTCCCGACTGGCCTCTGCCCGACACCGACTTTACGACCTACTACGCCCACGGGGACGGGACACTCGCGACCGAGCAGCCGGACGCGCCCGAGTCGTCGACGAGTTACGAGTTCGACCCGAAGGACCCGGTGCCGACACTCGGGGGGAACTGCTCGTCGTACATCACCTACGAGCAGCGCGAGGAGAGCATCCTCGAGTACCCGCTCGCCGAGCGCAACCTCGAGGACATCACCGGACGCGGCGGATTCGACCAGCGGACCCGGGCGGACACCCTCGGCGCGACGACAGCCGACAGGCCGCTCGAAGCCCGTGACGACGTGGTCGTCTTCCGGACGCCGCCCCTCGAGGAACCGGTCCGCGTTGTCGGTCCCCTCTCGGTGACCGTGTACGGCGAAACCGACGCCCCGGACACGGACTTCACGGCGAAACTCGTCGACGAGTACCCGCCCACCGGGGACTTCCAGAACGGCTTCGCACTGAACCTCGCGGACTCTATCTGTCGCGGCCGGTACCGGGGCTACCGCGAGACCACCGACCCGATCGAACCCGGTGCGGTCCACGAGTACTACATGGAGCCGTACCCGACCGCGAACGTTTTCGGGGCGGGCCACCGCATCCGACTCGACGTCTCCTCGTCGAACTACCCCCGCTACGACGTCAACCACAACACCGGCGGGCCACTCTACGCCGACCGCGACTACAACGTCGCGACGAATACGGTCCACCACAGTTCGGCCCACCCGACACACGTCGAGTTGCCCGTCCAGCCAGTCGAGTAGTCCTCTGTGTCTGTCCGGACGCATTCTCCGCCGTGTCCCCGGCGTTCGTCCACGCATTCTTCGCCGCGTCCACGGGGCTCACTCGGACGTGTTCGTTCTCTTTCGGTGTCACGTTCGCGTCCGGTTTCCCGCATTTTCCCGTCCGTTTCCGGCTCGATCCCCGCCGAAATACTGTAATAACGGTACTATATAAGTAGTATTACCCTGGTGTGTCACATGAAGGCATGAGCAACGAGCAAGTAGACGACACAGGAACAGGAGGGGAGAGTATCGTCGCGTACAACATCGAGGACAAGCCGCCACTCGCGGAGGCGATACCGCTGGGCCTCCAGCAACTGCTGGCGAGAGCCGAACGCTCGCAGCGTTCCGTCGGAGCGACGACTCCACAGCGGACGAATACCGCTCCTGCGCAGTACCAGGGGGTTATGGAGTATCCTGCTCCGACGTCCGAAAGGCCCACTCGCCACGCCCCGTCGCAGTGGCGTAGTGCCGATCAGTGTCGAGGAGGGTGTCGTGCTTCCACTGGACGCTCGTGCGATAGTCGTACGCCAGGGCGCTCTCTGTGCGAAAGCCACCGGACCCGGTCAGTGCGCTTCTGGCCCGCGGACTCTCGGGTGTGAGTTCGATACCGAACGTACTCTGCACTGTACTGGACACGTTGGTGATCTGAACGCCGTTTTGCGTGTGTGGGTTCGGATACACGGTGTCGAGATGTTGATCGTCCGGGAGATCCGCCTCTCGAAGGGCTTCTTCGATAGCATACCCGTCGTTGGCAGCCGCGTGGAGTGTCGTCTGGAGGTCCACGAACACCCAATCGTCCTGCTCCGCGACCGACGCCACCGACCGAGATGCGTACGTCTCCCCGGTTGGAAGACGGCCGACAACGTGTGCAGCGCCAGCGTACTCGAACGCGTCGTCCATCGCCGATTCCGGCAGCGCTGTATCGGACTCGGGCACACGCCCCGCGAGTGCCCACCCGAACGGGTCGAGCACTGGATCCTTCCACCCGCCGTCAGCCACGAACGTGTACGTCTCGACAGTATCGCCGCGTGGGTCGATGACGACGACCTCGACGGGACGTGCCCGCACCATCTCGACGCCGAACGAGTACTCACCACGGACGCTGGCAAGCAGGCCACGCATGGTAGTGGGTGCGCTGTCCCCCACGATCGCGACGGGTTTCCCCGCCCGGACCGCCTGGGTGAGTGGTGCGCGGTCTGCGGTCGCGGCTGCTAACACGGCGGTCGCATCCGCGAGTGAACCGGCCGCCGTTGGCGGAGTCGGAAGGTCACTGTCGGCGCTCACGACGTAGATTGCTTCGTCGTCGAGCGCCTGACTCGTGTCCTGGGACAACCCCGTTCCAGGGTTGACATCCGGGCGATCGTTTCCACTCCCGACACACCCGGCAGCACCGGCGAGGGCAGCGGTCCCGACGGCTGCGAGAAGGCGGCGGCGACTACTGGATGGCATCTAGAGGACCTCCTCGTTGCATTGGACGACGCCGAATCTGCCCTCGTCGGCGACGGTCACCTCGAAGTGTCCCCGAACTCCTGTCCGACCACGTCCGAGAGGGTCTCGGTGACAGCCACGTCTGGTGACGTCCCACCCCAGGTGACGGCCGCACACTGGTTCCGATCTGGACGTCTCGTCACGGTTCGTGGGCATGTAGCGCGATTTGAACTGATTAACCTGCATTATTTCACGAAGCCAGGGGGCTCTAGTGGAGTACCGGCCCGACAGTGGAAAATCATCCCTCCAGTGTTTCTCCCCGTGAAACAGCGCAGTACACGCTGGTTGAAAACCCATCTGGATTACACTGCGATCGTCACGCGTATTACAACTCCGTGCTCGGAGGGAGATCCCCTGATACGGACGGTTGTGATTGTTTTCGACAGGGAGTTCAATATAGGACGTATCAGCCCGCGAAACGTGTATTCTGCCACGGCAGAGCGTCCGCTGACGAGGCCCGCGGCTCTCCGAGTCACTCACCGCCCGAAAAGCGAGTTCTTCCGAGGCCCGCCTCGCTGTGCTCGGCTCTCCGCTCTGCTGACACAGTTTGGCGGTGTCAGATACCGAGACGTCGAAAATAGTCACAACAATCCGTATCATACGGAGTGTTGTGATTTGTTACCGCGACGTTGAGACAGTGTGGTGGTTTCAGACTCCCAGACGCCGAGACCTGGGCGGCACTCCCGAAAATAGTCACAACAATCCGTATCAGTCCCCCCCGTCGACCGCCCCCTGGTAGGCCGTCTCGATCGAGCGCTTCGCGAAGGTTGCGGCGAGTTCGCGCTTGTACGTCTCGTCGGCGTGCATCTCGTCTTGGGGCTCGACAGCGTCGTAGACGATGTCGGAGACGGACTCGAGCAGGCCCGGCGAGAGTGGTTCGCCCTCCGCCTCCGACTCGGCTGCCGCGGTTCGGAGCGGGACGTCCGAAGCGTTGGCAAACGAGAGCCGGACGTCCTCGATGGTCGGCGCCGCTGCGTCCGGGTCGTCGACCCTGACAACCGTCGACGTGCCGAGCGTCGGCCAGGTCTGGGCGGCCTGCTTTTCGATCTCGAAGGCCATCCCCGTCCGGTCGACCGGGAACGGTTCCCGCGAGATGCGTACGCTCGTGATCAGTTCGTCGTCCTCGTCGGCGGTCAGCATGTACGCGAGGAAGTACTCCGAGACCGGAACCGTCCGGGTTCCGTCAGCCGAAGCCAACTCGATGTCCGCACCGAGCGCGAGCAGCGCACACGAGTGGTTGCCAGCGGGGTCTGCCTCCCCGAGCGTCCCCCCGCCAGTCCCCCAGTTCCGGACCGCCGGCCCGGCGATGGGGTGTGCCTCCGCGGGCAACAGCCGCAAGCCCTCCGCG
>JAZKTU010000188.1:0-3946 GCA_036625385.1 Halovenus sp.
CCCCCACTCGTCGGTCGGCTCGTCCAGTTCCGTCCGTATCTTCGCGTTGATCTCCTGGCGCTTGTTCAGCGTGTCGTCCAGTTCCATATCGCCCAGGACCGCACGCAGGGTCGTCTGAGCGAGGTTAGAGACGGCCTTCTTGTAGTCGTCGACCTCCAGGAACGCCTTCTTTGCGTCCATGACCTTGATGTAGACGACGGCGTCGGCTGTGACGGGGGAGTTGTCCCGCGTGATGGCTTCCTGTCGGGGGACGTCGAGCGTCTGGGTACGCATGTCGAACTTGTAGGTCTTCGTGACGAAGGGCAACACGAGGTTGGGGCCCGGTTCGAGCAGGCCCTGGAACTCACCAAAGCGCGTGTACGCTCGCTTCTCGTAAGCGCGGACGATAACGATACTCTGGTAGGCCGTGACCACTGCGATGAGGAACACGATCACCGCAACGATGGACCCGGCCGAATCCATCTGGAGTACTGGCAGCATCACAACGGGGTTTAGTGATCCGCGTGCAAAAGTGTTTGTTCTGAAAAAGATTTCCGCCGACGTCAAACGGTTCAGGGGCGAAAACAGGCGGTGTCAGGAGCGCGATTCGGCCTCGGTTTCTCCCTCCGCCTCCCGTGCTTTCGTCCGGCGGTCTCGCTCGAGTTTTCGGTCGATATCGTCGCCGACCTCCCTGTAGGACTCGACAGTGAGGACGTTCCCGCCACCGGGGTCGACGACCATGACCTCCTCACCCTCGGGGATTTCGCCGCTGACGCTCCTGGCCTGGTAGTGAGGATTGAACCCGCCTTCTTCGAGTTTGACCCGCCCCTCTGTCGGCGTGACACGCTCTGTTACCCGGCCGGACTTCCCCCGGAGTGACTGGGAGTCGCTCGTCTTTCCCTTTCCCTGGCCACCGTAAAGTTCGGCCCGACGGTAGCCATAGAGCGTCCCGATAGCCGTGACAGCGACCACAGCAGTCATCACGACGAGAGCGAGTGTCCCCCCGACAGGGAGCAGGACACCGACCAGACCAGCAGCGAAAAGTGCCACACCGACGACAAAAAAGTGCGCGCCTGGCGCGAACGCCTCGGCGATGATCAGCCCCGCGCCAGCCAGCAACAACAGCAGGGGGATCGACGACGTGAGGGCCTCAAGGACCATAGCAGTACTTACGCTGCCACGGGGAAAACAGTTCGGGGTTCACGCGCTCCGGGGAAGCCCCAGGGGACTGTCGCGGCCGGGAACCGCCAGCAGGCTGTCAGGCTGGTTCGCGAACGCGGACGTGCTCTCCGGTCGGCGTGGATCCCCACCCCGAGCTACGAGTGGCAGAAAAGCGTCGGGTACGCGTCGCGCACAATGTCGAATGCGTCGTCGACGACAGCCGGGTCGACCGACCAGTAGCCGTCGTAGATACCATCTTCGTGTTCCAGTGCAACTAGCACGGCCTTCCGGTCCGGGTCGCCGTCTCCGTCGTAGAGCATGAACCAGTACTCGCGGAACTGGCCCTCGGTATCCGGCACGATATCGTAGTCGACGTCCCTGACGTCGGCGTCCGGGTAGCCGTGGACGGAGACGTCGACACCGGTCGAGGCGAGGCGGTCGTACACCTCGCGGGTCCGGGGCGAGTCGGCGAGCACGGAGAGGTTCTGGAACCCGACGGCGAGGCGGCCACCGCCACAACGCAGCGCCCGCTCCTCGAACTGGCGGGAGACGCCGACGAGACGGTCTCTGGTCGCTTCGGGCGACACCACGACCGAGCCGTCATTGCCCGGAATGGCAGGCGGGTCGATACCGCCCTCGCCCTCGAGCACCCGCTCGACCGTCACTGTCTCCGGCCACCACTCGTCGATATCGACGGCGTCGACGAGATTGTCGTCGTAGAACACGCCGGCGTTGACTGGCTCACCGCGTTCGGTCGCCGCGGTTCGCGTCGCAACGCCCGTGCTGGCGAGGCGCCGACGGATTGCCTCGAGACGGTCCGCCGACCCCTCGTAGTTGAGGATGACGAACTGTCCGGTCCGGTCCGCGAGTGCGTCGTACAGTGCTCTCATCAGAGTCGTCCCTCGATCATTGTGGGTCCTCCAGCAGCGGGTCGAACTGGTACCACGTGTCCTCGCTGTCCAGCCTGCAGGCAGGTCCGTGCTCCCCATGGTTTCGCACTTCGATACGGGACTCGAACAGGCCGAGAATGGCCCGACGCGTTGCAGGGTCGAGTCCGTCGGTGCCGAGCGTCGCGACGAGCAGGCCACCCGAGTCCTCGACTTTGCCGATGACCGGATGCAAAAACCGTGTCACAGCGTCGATACCGGCGTGCAAGAGGAGCGTCGAGACGTCGTCGATGAGGAGCCGCGAGCCGACCCGGTCACGCCTTCTCGCCCCGTCGTAGACGGTGGAAACCGCCGCCGAGATGCCGAGCAGATCGCCCGGGGATTCGACAGCGATCGTTCCCTCACTGTCCTCGGCCGCGAGACAGTCGATAACCGTCGTCGTCTCACTCACAGCAGGGCTCGTTGCTGTCGCCAGTGCGGCCCGTCCCTTGCTTGCCCGTTCATTGGTCGTCACGTACACCCGCATGTCGCTTGCCTCGGTCGCAGCGAGTAACTCGAACCCGAGTGTACGCTTCCCGCTCATCGTGGGGCCGTACACGAGGACGCTCTCTCCGGGGTTGCCGGCTGGAAAGAGTGACGTCACCGACGTCAGCCGTTGCCCGTTTTCTGTCTCCTGTGATGGCCTGGCCACGGTCTCAGCCTTGCTACAGGAACCAGTAATAAATATTGTCGGGTGTTCCCGCCCTGCCGGAACCGGCGCGGTCGCGGGTGAACCGGTCCAGTCCCCGGGACGCTACCAGTACGACGAGGAGAGGCGACGCCGCCACGGCCGACCCACGGCGACAAAGAGGGCGAGGACGACGGCGACGAAGCCGAGAGACGCGAACGCGGCTGCTTGCCACACCGAGTCGAACAGAAGCGTGTTCCTAGTCACGAGACTCGTGAGGATTCCGACGACTACTACGGCGACCGTTGCAACGACGAGAGAGCCTGCGGGACGACGCCAGCGCATACACTCTCTCGTCACGCCGGAAGCATAAAACGTCGGCCGCCCGGAGGGCGGATATGACGACTATCGCAGTGCTCGCGGACCCTCCTATCGCGGAGGTCGTGCTCCCGTCACTGGGGGACCCCTTCGAGGAGGAGGGTCGGGTCGCGCTGTACAGTGCGATGCTCGTGGACGTCTGCGAAGCGATTCAGCGCGGCGGCGCGGATCTGCTGGTCAACTACCCCTCGGCCGACCGGAGTCCGGCCAGCGACCCGGAGGCGGCGCTCAGGGGGGCACTCGACGACGAACTCGACGACCCGGCGAGATACGAGGTGCAGGTGGGCGAAACATACGCCGGGCGCGTCGGAAACACGCTGGCGCACCTGCTGGAATCGGAAAATGAGGAGACTGTGGCTGTCGTCGAACCGACGGCTGTCCTGCTCAGACGCGAGCACATCGGGAGCGCGGCGATGAAACTCCGCTCCAGCGAGGTTGTCCTCGGGCCCACGCCGGACGCGGGCGTCTACTTCGCGGGATTCGGCGAGCCGGTGGATTTCGCGGACGCCTTCGCGACACCGGCAGTCGAGACGCTGACCGACCGCGCCATCGACAGGGAGCTATCGGTTGATTTCCTGCCGATGGTACCGGCAGTCGCTGACCCGGCGTCACTCGCGACGGTGGTAGCGGTCGTGCGGGCACGGCTCGCCGCCGGGCGGAATGTCCCGCCGCGGACCGCTGCGCGGATCGAGGAACTCGGGCTTGGTGTCGGGGCCGAGGGGGACCTCGTCCGTTCCGACAGGCCTTAGGTCGACGCTCCGGAACGGTAGGACGTGGTGGGGTGGCAGAGCGGCCCATTGCGCCTGCCTTGAGAGCAGGTGTCCGAGAGGACTCCTGGGTTCAAATCCCAGCCCCACCGCATTTTGCTGCGAAC
>JAZKTU010000189.1:0-3938 GCA_036625385.1 Halovenus sp.
ATGAACCTTCATCTGTTGTTTTAGCTGATTGGAGGGGCTGATCCTTCGTCCGCAAGTCATACTGACGGCTATAACTTCGTGAGCATAGTCGACCCCGCGGGGGATCGACATCGCTCACGGGCGTATAGCCGTTAGTATCACTCCGTTCCGGAAGGTGTTCCAGCGCCCCGTCGCCAGATGCGATAGCTGACGAGCGCGAGGCCGATGCCGGCTGCAAGGAGCCACCAGTACCAACAGACAATGAACGATCCGTAATCGACGCCGAACAGACAAACTGGCGCTTTCTCGTCGAAACTAGCCGCCTTCCGTCTCCGCCTCTTCCTCCGGCGAGCCACCCCCGAGATCGCCCTGCCCGTCTGCGGGGGGTAGCCTGTCGTCCTCGGGTGCGTCCGGCGGGCTGTAGGTGTACGTGCGGTCGCCCTCGAAGACGACGAACCGGTCGCGCTCCCGGTCCTCAAGGACGCGCCGGTCGGTGTCGATCGCGACGTCGACGAGCCCTTCGAGGGAGTCGACGGTGATGGCGGAGTCGGGCCAGTCCTCGGAGGGGACGCCGACGACGGTGATCCACTCGTCGAACTCCTCGCGCGTGTTCTGGTACTGCAGCCAGTCGCGTTCCCGGTCGGAGACAGCCAGATCTCCCCTGTAGCGCGCACCGCCGAGCCCGCCGGCCCCTACGAGCCCGACGAGCAGGAGCAGGGGGCCGCCGTAGGCGCTGATCGGCCCCGGCTCGACGGTAACCGTCACCTGTTCGGTCTGTTGCCCGCTGTCCGTCACAGCCCCGGGATCCTGGACCTCGTAGACGTTCCCCGACAGGGACACCGGCATCCGGTAGGTCTTCGTCTCGTCGACGGGCCGACCGTTCCGGGTCCCCGAAAGATCGAGGCGAGCCTCGAAGAGGAGTTCCTTCTGACCCGGAGTCGTGCCGACCTGTTCGTCGATGGCATCGAGGCGCTGTGCGACCCTGCTGACGTTCGTCGAAAACGAAGCCTGGACGGTTTCGCCCGGCGAAAGCGTCGCCTCCCGGCTGGTCAGTGGCGAATCCAGACGCCAGTACTCGGTTACGTTACCCTGGCTGTCTTCCGTGACCGACCGCAGGACGAGAAAGACCGACGTGTTCGCACGCAGATCGCCGCCGTCGGTCGCGGTGTAGGTGTACCCGAACGAGCCGTTCAGACGGGGCGTGATCTCCCGGAAGTAGCTGGTTCGACCCTCCAGCGTCTGGCCGCGCTCGTACACTGCGGTGCTGTTGACGACGGTGGCGCTGTGCGTAAAGCCCGCCCTGGATTCCCAGGACGCCGTCTGTTCGGTTTCGGTCGCTGTCTGTGTCTCGCCGTAGGCGGTAAAGGCCAGATACCCGCCGGCGAGCGCCAGGACCAGACACACCGCGACGAGTATCGAGAGATATTCGTCGAGGATGATACGAACGCGAATCCACCGCTGGACATCCATCGAACCGACTGTTTAATATCTAGATACAAAACGGTTGATGATTCTGATTCGCCGCCGGGCCGGCAAGTCACAGGAACCGGCCTTTCAGACGCGCCAGCCGGGACGGCGCGTCCCGCGACCGCGAACGGATGCGGCCGGTTCCCAGGAGGCGGATGCTGATCAGGTAGAAGGGGACGGCGATGACGGCGTCGATGACCGCGACTGGCAGCCAGGGGTGAACCCTGTGGAGCGTGCGGATGACAGGCGTCGGGAGGATCGCGAGATAGCGGTGTTCGGCGACGTATCGCCGGTACGCGCCCGTCTCGGGCGGTGCCGAGAGAGTGAGGGTGGCGTTGACGACGGCGTTCGACCCCACGTGGAGTTCGCGTGGCTGGACGTCGACCGCCTCGCTGCCGGGTTCGAGGAACGTGACGACGGGGACGAATCCGCTGTTTCCGACGGGGTAGGTGATCGACGTGCTGTCGCCCTGCTGGATGACGAAGGGCCTGTCGGACTCGAACTCGGCGCTGATGATGGTGTACTCCTGGCTCCCCGCGGGAGCTGCCATCGCCGCCGTCGCAGCGAGGACGAGCCCCAGCGCCATCGCCCCGACGAGCAGCCGGGCGCTCGTTCCGGTGTCCCGGCTCCGGTCGCGCTCGCGCGACTTGTCGTCTTCGAGATAGACGTCCAGAGCGTACAGGACAGCTGTCGCCCCGAACAGGAGGTACGCGATGCCCTGGGTTCCGAGCAGCGAGCGCGTCCCCAGCAGGCCGGCGAGTCGGGTCTGGAGCGTCTGCATCGCGCCCTGGATCCCACCCACCACCGTCCCGAGGTGGGGGATTGCGAGGACAACCCCTCCGGGTTGCCAGGCGGTGGCGACGATCTGCTCCCGTCTGACCGGCGGCTCGTCGTCGTCCTGGTCGGTGAAGGGGTTGGCGTCGCCCCGCGTGACGAACCCGCGGTCGGTCTCGCCGACGACGCGGTGGGTGGTGAGCCCGCCGCCCTGGATCTCTTCTGCCTCGAAGACGACGACGTCGCCCTCCTCGATGGGGCCGGCCAGCTCCGTCGGGACGGCGACGAACCCGTCGCCCGGGGAAAGCGTCGGCTCCATGCTCCCCGTCTCGACGTAGCTCAGGAGGATCGGCTGACCGAGCAGGCTGCCCGCGACCAGCGAGAGGACGACGAGCGCGACGGCAATCGTCGCACCGAGACTGAGGGCGCGCCGGAGGGACATCGTGTGAACTGGTACGTCGGAGTCGAGGCCGCGTGGCGACAAAAAACTGACTGGTCGAGGTCAGCCAGGCGTTCTCGGCCTGCTTGAGTGAGTCAATCCCGGCATACAACGTCTCCGCGCGAACGGAGCACGAACTCCCCTTCGACGTGACATTCGAGAAGCGCTCGTCGTGAATTCGTGGATTGGGGCCGTAGACGCTGCTCCAGTTGGCGGGCACCGACTGTTTATGAACAGCGGGAGTCAGGTGGATATGAGCGAAATCGTCTCGACGGATGGCGTTATGGGCGGGCAACCGCGGATCGAAGGCCGTCGCATCAGCGTCCTGCAGATCGTCGAGTGGGTGCACGAGGAGGGGATGGATCCGGAGACGGTAGCGACGGAGTTCGATCTTGATTGGGGGACGATCCCATCGCTGTCGTATCCACGTCGCGACTGCCGTGGGAACACTTATTTGAGCCCGTATGTAATTCAATTGTATGTCCAGTACGGATACAGACGGGAACGGAGAGCCCGAGAAAACGAACATCAATATCCGGATCACGGAGGGGTTTCTCGAAGACGTCGACGCGACGTGGCAGGCGGAGGGGTTCAACTCACGAAGCGAGTTCATCCGGTTCGTGCTCCGGGATACGGTGAAACACCCCTCGTTCACGCGGGAGACCTGGAAGGAGATTGCGGCCGAGGAGCACAGGGAGCGGACTGGCGAGGACGAGACGTACAGCAGCGAGGAGATCAAAGCACTCGTCGAAAATGACAAGTGAGGAGTGGGACTGGGAGTTCCGGACGTCCGCCCGCGACACGTTTCGGTCGCTCGACGACCACCAGCAGGACCGCATCACCTCGAAGCTCGACGACATCGTCGGCGACGAGTGGCGGACACCCGACGAGTATCTGGAGCCGCTGACTGGCTCACCGTACTCGAAGCTCCGGATCGGTCCCTTTCGTCTCGCCTGTTCGTGCCGGTACGACGATCGACTGCTGATCGTCTATTCGATCGAGCACCGCTCCGGTGCGTACACGGCTGACGACTGAATTGGATCGTCTTTCAGTTTTATACGCTGTCGAGCAGGTCGACTATGAGTCGTGTCCAGGTTCTTCGACGGCCTCGAAGACGACGGACGCGATGGGCGTGACTGTGGGGATGAACTCGCCGCTGTCTCCGCGTTCGCGGTCCATGATCGGATGTTGTACCCAGTCGTGAGACACCTATTTGTGTATGTCTGTAGGTATACAGCTACCCCGTCGGTGTTCGATCTGCCTCTCCGATCACGCATAC
>JAZKTU010000190.1:0-3937 GCA_036625385.1 Halovenus sp.
AACCGCGATCGCAACCGCCGTCAGGATCCAGTTGTAGGAGACATGAAAAATAAAAAACGGGGTTACGACGAACTCGTATCCCTGAGCGACGGTTTCGGGTGTCGCAATTTCCAATAGCCTGTCCAAACTGGGCGTGAGAACCACCACGAGAGAGAGAACAGGCTTCATCGACAGTAGCGCAACGACCCGTTTGCGTATCACGCCCTCTCTGCCCGTATACTCATACTCACGGACATAGATACGTGAA
The DNA here is from genome assembly GCA_036625385.1 of Halovenus sp. Classification (GTDB taxonomy): domain Archaea; phylum Halobacteriota; class Halobacteria; order Halobacteriales; family Haloarculaceae; genus Halovenus. The sequence goes on from JAZKTU010000190.1 coordinate 248, forward strand.
GATATCTGGAACTTTGATTCGGTCAAGTGCGGAGAGAGCAGCATCACGAAGATCGTCGAGAGTCTCGAATAGACGGTTGCCAAGTTCTTGATTGAGCTGTCTCCAGCACTCTTCCGTGGGGTTCAGCTCCGGTGAACCCCGCGGAAGATAACAGAGTTCGATCGGTGTGTCTTGGACAAAGTCTTGCACTGCGTTCGCCGTGAAATATGACGCGTTATCCAAGACGACACAGATTTTCTCGCCGAACTCGGTCTGGAGAGCGTCGAGCAAGCGGATCGTTGTATCGCTGTTGAAATTCTCCTCACACGGGAGAAAGAACGTCTCACCACTGTCACTGACTGCACCGAGCAGTTTGATGCTGTCCCACGCGCCCGTCACCGGCAGTGACGGGCGCTCCCCTTCTGGAAACCACGCATAGATGAGCGTTGAGAGAACCTGTCGAGTCTGATCGATGGTCAGGATCGTGTATTCGTCGTCCAAGTCGTTGCGCTTTTTTTGAAGCCTTCTTCCCACGCCTCTTGGGCTCTTTCGTCGGATTTGTAGAATTCCGGCCGGGCTGTCTTCCAGGACAGCCCGGCCTCGGACATCAATCGTCGGACGTGACGTTCGGAGAACTCTACATCGAACTCGTCGCGGAGAAACCGAAGAGCTAGTGGAACAGACCACGCGGGCGCGTCAATACCAACTTCCTCTGGTTGTTCGTGGAGGGCTTCGACGAATTGCTCGTGCTCTTGTTCCGTTAGTTTGGTTGGTCTCCCTGGTCGGGGCTCGTCATAGACGACCTCCTCGAACGGCTCATCGGAGAGCCGTTCGAGTCGATTGAACCACTTCGATGCCCATCCTTCAGAGTATCCGTACAGTTCGGCTGCGTCTTCCTGTGTTACCTCATCGATTTCTTTATATGTGATTGCAGCCATGAGCCGCTCTGTCGCGTCTGCATCGTCAACCTCCGCCAGCACATGGCGGAGGTAATCAGTCGAAACATTCTCCAGAGTCATTACATCAGTACACAGATTCTATCCTCATGTATCTTTGGCCAAGAGTATCAGTCCGATCGGATTACGCCGAAAAATAACTCGTCGTCTCCATCCAACTCGGCCGGCAGTACTCCGAACCCACTCGAATAAGCCATACGCACCAAAAATCCGATTCTAAAATAGGGTCGGGGAACTTTCACACCTTATTCAGGGCGGCTTGGTGGCTCCTCACTCCCACCGAGTCGCATCTCCGTCCGGGTGATGTACAGATGTACGACCGAGGTCACCAGAAACGATGTCGTCACGAAGATCGGCACACCCAGCCCGGGAAGCGCCGCGACGGGCCACAGCCCGGCCGCAAAGGCACCGACGACGACGGTGTTGATCAACGCGAGTCCGAGATACAGGTAGCTCCACGGGATATCTCCACCTTCGACGATTTCGAGATAGATATCGAGGTTGTCTGCAGCTGGTCCAATCTCGATGCTACCCTCGCGGTCGTCGAACTCGATGACGTGCGCGTCGTCCATCCGCGGCAGGTGGACCTGCTGCAGGGAGGTGTACACACGCTTGCGCTGGTCGTAGCTGAGATCTGTGATCTCTATCCCGTTCTCCCAGGCTGCGATCTGTTCTGCGAGATCACTCAGCGTTGCCGTGTCTCCGTTCTGCTGGAGATAGTGGAGGACGTACCGACGGCGGTGGTTACTCAGTAGGTCGAAACACTCGTCGTAGGAGATTACCTCGCTCGACTCCGGGAGTTCATCGTCCTGCTTCGAGGATTCTTCGGCCGTCGTACTTGTTGCAGTCATGCCCCAACCAATAGAATAGTCTTCGTTACTGAATAAAAAAGGTCGGTATAGTTACCACTATTGAAAACGATACTTTTCGAGTCGCTCAACTAGTATATTTTCAATGTTATTTCTCAATCGAACTGTTCTAATAGTCTCCTTTTTTGCCCGTAATCTGCCGCGTAGCGGGGATAGCAAACTGCTGGCGCGGTTTTCAGACTATGGGGCAGTGAATTCAGGGAACACCTGCTGGACTGTTCATGAAATTATGAACGTTATAGATTGTTTTCAGACAGCTTCTAACAATACTGTGTTACTTACTAATTACATTCGATGGGCACAAATTATCAGTCCTCTGGGATGGATGCCGGGGCAGTTCGATCCGTCGACAGACTGTGGGGTCCCCCGATGGTGAGACCATGAGTCTCGAACACGGGTCGACAGATCTGGCTGGGGTAGCAAGTGGACGTGAGTACGGCCGGTTGTTCGACGTGCTCTTCGAAGAGACACACGACTTTGCGTTTCTCCTCGAAGCAAGCGGGCTGGTTGTCAGAGCGAACGACCAGGTCTCTGCGTTTACCGGATCGACACTCGATGAGCTCGTCGGACGACGACTCTGGAACACATCCTGGTTTCGAAACGCCAGTACGTCCCGGCACCAGCTCCGGGAGGATCTCCAGCGCGCGGTCGGCGGCGAGCGGATCGACCGTGTGTATCGAATTCAGGGGAGATCACGGACGGCTACCGTCGAGGTGGCGATCCGGCCGGTTCCTGCGACCGGGCGGTGTCCCGAACTCCTCCTCGTGACGGGCACGGAGACGACAGAACGAACCCGCCGTCTCTCGGAACTCGAAGCCCAACAGGAGTGTCTGGAAGAGTTCGTCCGGATACTCACCCACGACGTGCGTGGACTGCTAGAGGTCGCCACAGGGAATCTCGAACTCGCCGACGAGTCGACTGCCCAGTCGGAGCTTACGACCGCCCGGGAGTCGCTCGCCCGGATCGAGCGACTCCTCGAACACTGCTCGGAGACCGTCCGCGAGGGCAAACTGATCGGCGAGCGTGTCGAGGTCCATCTCGGTGTCGTGGCACACGAGGCCTGGCAACACACCGACACCGCCGAGGCCTCGCTCGTTGTCGACTCTTCGAGGACACTCCGGGCGGATCGGACGCGGCTCATGGAGGTGTTCGAGAACCTCTACAGGAACGCCGTAGAGCACGGCTCTACGAGCCCCCAGTCCCAGGCGCCCGGAGACGCCGTGGAGCATGGCTCCACGAGCCCTGACTCGCACACTCGTCAGGACGCCGTGGAGCACGCCGGCAATGCTGTCACGGTTCGTGTCGGGACGACAGCGGACGGGTTCTACATCGAGGACGACGGACCTGGCCTCCCCGACGACGAGGCGGTGTTCGAGCCAGGAGTCTCGTCGTCGGCGGACGGATCGGGACTGGGACTTGCGATCACCGAAACCGTCGTCGACGCACACGGCTGGTCGATCCAGGCAACCGAGAGCACACAGGGCGGTGCTCGCTTCGAGATCCAGACGACCTAACGTCCGACACACGTCGAATCCAGATGTTCGTACTCACAGTTGCACCGCTGACCGATCGTGAACAGGCCACTAGAGAGTCACCGGCGCATACTCTTATTAGGCTCCTGAGTTCATACTTGTAGCACCCACAACACATCGATGAACGGAAAACAGCTCCTCGGCTGGACGCTCCAGCTCGCAGTGGTCGTCGTCGTGCTTTCGCTTCTCCTCGGGCAGTTTCTCGGCCAGCCAATTCTGCTGAGTTTCGTCGAGACGGGGAGTATGGAGCCCACGATCGACACTGGGGACGGCTTCGTCGCGATCCCGACCGAACTGGCCGGCGATATCGACCAGGGTGATGTCGTGGTCTTCAGGGCCGAAGAGATTCAGGGC
>JAZKTU010000191.1:0-3881 GCA_036625385.1 Halovenus sp.
CACTGAAGATGTCGTTACTATCGACGAGGATACGAGCGTCGGACGGGTTATCGGGCTCTTGCGTGAACACGGTATTTCGCGGGTCCCCGTCCTCAACGAGAGCGGCAATCTCACCGGCGTCGTGACGACCCACGACATCGCCGACTTCGCCGTCCGCAGCATGGAACGCCAGCAGAAAGGTGACCGCTCCGGCGACATCGACCGCGTTCTCGACATCCCGGCGTTCGACGTGATGAGCAACCCGGTGGAGACGACAACCACTGACGAGTCCGTCGAGACTGCCGTCGGGCAGATGCTCGAGCAGAACTACGACGGACTCGTCGTGACCCCGTCCGGGGACGACCGGACCGTCTCCGGCATCATCACGAAAACTGACGTCCTCCGCGCGCTGACCTACACCGAGGAGGAGCACATGGACGTCCAGATTACGAACATCAAGCTGCTCGATACCATCAGCCGGGAGACGATCAGACAGCGCATCGAGAGTGTCGCGGACAAGTACAAACGGATGCAGGTCCAGCACGCACACGTTCGTTTCCACCAGCACAAGGAGCGCCTCCGCGGGACGCCGCTCATCCAGTGTCAGATCCGCCTGCGGACCAACCGAGGGCAAGTCGGTGGCTCCGGTGAGGGGTACGGGGCCGAAACGTCCTTTCGCGTCGCGCTCGACAAACTCGAACGGCAGGTCCTGCAGCTGAAAGGCGTCCAGGCGGACGAAGAGTACCGCGGCCAGCTCCTCCAGAAACTCGGCGAGCTCTAACTGGTCATACTGCCGGCGATACCTGCGTGGAGCTATTCGACCCCACGGGGAGTCGAAATTGCTTACGGGCGTATAGCCGGCAGTATCAGCTGCCCGCCGCTTTCTCGCCTTCGACCTGGACGAGATACGCCCTGTCGTCGGCGTACTCGGCGGCAACGTCGAGCGCCTGTTCCGTGCCGATCTGATTGAGTGCCCACGCCGCGCTCGCCCGAACGGCATCGGCCTCGTCGTCGGCCAGCACGTCGGCAAGTGGCTCGATCGCCCGCGTGTCACCGATGCGGCCCAGTGCCCGTGCCGCGGCGGAACGGACATCGGGCTTCTCCGCGACCAGCCGCTGGGCAACCGGGTGAACCGACTCCTCGCTGCCGATGGTTCCCAGCGCGCGCAACGAGACGAGTTCGAGTTTCACATCGCCGCCGCCGAGGAAGTCGTGGAGCATCTCGCAGGCCCGGTCGTCGCCGATCCGGCCGAGTACCCGGATCGCTTGCTTGTTGCGCCGCTGGGCGAGGCCCTGGACCTGGTCGTACGCCTCGACCGGTGCCATGTGCTCGAGCGCGTCGAGGATGTTGTCCTCCATGAAATCCGACCCGAGTTTCTCCATCGCCGTCAGGATGGGTTCGACCTCGCCTTCCGACTCGTAGATCTTGATGGCGTTCCACTCGGGCGGGAAATCGCGGCGCGTCTCGGGTTCGAGGACGTCGTAAAAGCCCTGCCTCCGGAGCTGTTCGCGCACTTCGAGGTCGCTCCAGACCTGTGCGTCTTCGAGGTCACTGACCAGCGTTTCGGCGGCCTCGAGCAGCGTGGCGATCGTTCCGGCGTCGTCGTCCGGGTCGAGCGCCGTCTCGCCGATGGCTTCGGTCGCCTCCTCCAGCCGTGTTGCGACTGACTCCGGATCTCTCCTGTCGAGGGCGAACGACGTCGAGAGTGACTCGTTGGCCGTCTCGAAGAACGTCGCCACCGCGTCCGCGGCCTCGCCTTCGCCCCGCTCGGTCCACTCGCTCGTCGTCACTGCCGTCTCCGCGTCCCCGAGCAGGTCTGTGATGTCCTCGACGTACGGGCCGCGCGCGTCCTCGATTCCCTCGCGCAGGTCGGAGACCCGGTCTTCGAGGTCGTCGCGCGGGTCCTCCGGCTCGTCGTCCTCGTCTTCGGGTTCCGGGACGTAGAACTCCGCGTCCTCGAGGTCCGCGGCGATAGCGTCGAGTGTGTCCTCCACGGCGTCCAGGTCATCCTCCGTCTCTGCGGTCTCGAGGTCATCTGCCGCCACGTCTAGCCTCTCCGCGAACGGTTCGGGGTCGTCGAACTCCGAATGGGCCCTCTCTTTTTCATCCTCGGTTTCGTCTTCCCCTTTGTCAGCTTCTTGCTCGCCGTCAGCTTCGTCCCCGGCTTCATCGGTTGCCTCCTCCACACCGCTGGTCTCCTCGCTATCGGCTTCCTCCCCGGCATCGGCCTCGTCAGTCTCCTCGACGCCGGCCCCATCATCCGACTGGTCGGCCTCGACCGTCCCGGATTCGTCGGAGTCGACCTGTTTGTCGGGTTCAGTGTCGGCGTCCTCGTCCCCGTTGCTCATACATCTCCCTGTGATGCATCGGGGCAAAGGCGTTTCCCTTTGGGAAGTGTGAGATGTCCGTGGACGACGGTGAGAGGCTCCGGATGCGACAGTCAACCGGGATGCCTATAATCGTACAGTCCTGAGCCCCGCGCATGGACCGCCGGACGTTTCTGACGGTCACCGGAACCGGTATCGCTACCGGGCTCGCCGGATGTCTCGGCATCAGCGGCGGCTCGACTGGGAACCACGATGTGGGGATGAGCATCGACAGCTTCCGACCGGATTCGCTCACTGTCACACCGGGTACGACAGTCGAGTTCCTGAACACGAGTTCCCATACACACACCGTCACTGCGTTCGGGGACGGTATTCCGGAGGATGCGGCCTACTTCGCGTCGGGTGGCTTCGGGTCCGAGGAGGCCGCGCGGGAGGCCTGGAACGACGGCCTCGGTGGGGGGCTTCGCGAGGGTGACTCCTTCGAGCACACCTTCGAGATCCCGGGTCGCTACGACTACTTCTGTATTCCACATCTCCGCAGTGACATGGTCGGGGTTATTCACGTCGAAGACGACTGATACGGACTGTTGTGAGTGGTTTCGGCACCGCCCCCAGGGAACTGTCGGTTCACACGCCGACTCGCGAGATCGGTGTCGGCCCGGCGGTGAGCCTCGTCGAACCGTGCTCGACGGTGGTACCGAGTCACAACAGTCCGTCTGACAGGGAATCGAGCGCGAGCACGGCTGCTCATACCGCCGGCTGTACGTTTGTAAAGATATTCGATACGCCGATTCTTCGAAAAAGGGTACAGCCGGCAGTATCACCGCTTTTCCCGTGTCGTCCGCCCGCTTCGTGCAATCGTTCCCCTGGCTTGCGGGTCGTCGGCCGCTGCAAGGTCGTAGTTTTCCCGTCGTTCGGCTGCAGACTCGACAGCCGGGAACCGAAACCGTATTTGCACAGGAATCTGTGAGGGCCGATACAGTGAATGGAGAGCGGCTGATCCGTCAGTATCGTCCGCACACAAGCGACAGCCGTCGATTGCGTCTGCGACGTCGGCTCTACTGCAGAGATGTTTTACAGACACCTGAACTCGTACTCCGGCGATCCCGCCACCCTCGCCGACCTGGCAGGATGTGAGTCCCTGATCGTCACTATGTCCAAAACACACGACGCTCTCCTGGAGGCTTTCGTTCGCTCCGACGCGTCGCCCGACGGAAAGTGGTGGGTCGACGTGACGAAAGCGGATAAATTCCGGGCCCTCCGGGAGACGAATACGTTCGCCGACGAGTCGGCAGTCCTCGTTGCGGTCGAACCGGGCGCCTCGTCGGTCGGAACTGTCGGCAACCTGCTGGCATACCGGGAACTCGTCCGGGCGGACTGGGGCTGGACCGTCGAGGAACTGCTGCTGGTAAGCGACGAGGACAGCGAGCACGTCAACCACGTCTGTCGCGAACTCGGCGTGCGGGCCATCCGGGTCACGTGATGCCTCCAGCGCGACCGTGCAGGCTCATACTGTTGGCTGTAAGTGCGTAAAGATATTCGACACTCCGGCGTGTCGAATTCTTTCAAAATGTT
>JAZKTU010000036.1:0-20991 GCA_036625385.1 Halovenus sp.
ATACATAAACGCAGAGGAGAGCGGAACACCGCTCCAGTCGCTAAACTAATAGTTTACCGGCTCCTCACGTAGCTCCGGAACGAACTGTGGGTGTAGCGAGGCGAGTGAGGCCATTCCGACACAGTTGCTCAACGGCGTCGGGACGGTGGCTGTCACTGTCCGGTTTAGCGTCCCGGGGTTCCGGGGTGGGACTGATACAGACGGCTGTGACTCGGTACCACCGGAAGATCCCCTGACGAGACTCGCCTCGCTGTGCTCGGCTCACCGCCGGGCCGGCACAGATTCTCATACTGCCGGCTGTACGTTCGTAACGATATTCGCTACCCCGGGGTGGCGAATTCTTTCACAATGTTACAGCCGGCAGTATCAGTTTCAGCGGCTGAGACGACGATATTCTCCAACCGCTCGAACATATCCACTCGGACGTGATTCAGTTACGCCATACTCTCACAAAACGCTAGTATCGCGGTCTGAGCCCACAGATATGGGTTCGTGGTGTGTAACGAAGTCACGTCCGAGTGGATAATCACAGTAGTCCGTATCCGAGTACAGCGACGAGCGACCCGAAAAAGCCCGCAACAACGTCCCCTCGCTCGAACTCCCGTCCTGGAATCGCTTCCTGGAGCAGTTCGGTCCCGATCCCGTAGCCGGTCGACAGCACGACCGCGATCACAGCGACCTGAAGCGAACGGCTGTTGTCGTGAAACGTATCCACGAGCGCTGCGGTGAGTGAGGCGTGACCGAGGAGATGGAGTAACTTATCCGGGCCACACAGCCCGAAATCCGGGTTGTATCGGGTCGGAAGCGGCGTGGCAGAGCCGACGAGCAAGAGGGTGGCGATGGCTGTTACGCCGAACAATCGGTTGTCGGACACGAGTGCCCGTACGTTTCGAGCACGTTTGATACTGCCGGCTGTACGTGCGTACAGATAGTCGCGACCCCGGGGTGGCGCATCCGTTCAAACCGGTACAGCCGGCAGTATGAGTATACGGACCGGGAGAACCCGTCAGGTGGAGACGCCCACAGCCGGCTGCGTAGCACCCTCGCATTGTGATACCTCGCCTACGGACGGTCGTGACGGCGTCCCGAGCGATACTGCCCGCGCAGGTCCCGAATGGAGTTGTCATCGTCATCGTGACGGGCCGCTGATCGACGGGGGACCGGCGTGGCGGCACCCGACTTCTCGGCGACGGGGAGACCGGGCATGTGTCTCGACCGTCCACCCGCCTATCCGAACGCGGAGGGGGCATAGGCCGATGTCCCGGTCCACCGCCTGTCGTGGTCCACTCACTGACAGTCCCTGGCCGGCGTCTCGTTCGTGGCGTACCAGCCGAACGCGGCGAGGATCGCCCCGGCCAGGCCAGCAAGGACGTCCATCGGTTCGAACACCCGTCCAGGAACCCGCTTCTGAAGCCGACCGGTTACGAGGCTATGCGTGGTCGAGACGCACACCGCGAGGACGGCAACCTCCCCGTCAGTCCGTCGATCGGTGCTGAATGCATTCGCCAGTGTCACGACGTAGCCTGCATGGCCGACGAGATGCAGGAGTTTGTCCGGACCCAGCCATTTCCATCCCGGATGACGTCGGAAAGGTGATGGCAGGATTGACGCGACGAGAAGAACGATCGTGGCAACGGCGGCTGCCGCCCAACGAGAGCCGGGAGACCGGTTGGTCATAGGCTCCCTACGTCCCGTGGCTCTTTGATATCGGCGATATATCGCCGAATCTGCCCGGGCCGGGTACGGGTCGCTTGCACGGTGTCAGCTACACCCGGGCCACCGGTCTCACCCCGTGTAGGGTGTTGATTCCTATACTGCCGGCTGTGTCACTCCCCGACAGCTGTCACGATATGCAACGCAAGTACAATAGCAGTGACGAGAGTGAGTGACCGATGGATCCATCGCCACCGCGAGAACAATGTCTCTTTGGTCATTTTAGCGCAGTTCCGACGAGCATCGACCACTCGTGAGCCGGAAGCAGATACCGACGATACTGCGCGGGCACGTACGCTGTCCGTTTGCCAATGGCGTAACCAGCAAGCCCGACTATCAACACGATGATACCAAGTTCCACCAGACCAACATACGCCGTCTCGGTTGCTTTACCGCCAAGTCCCAGCCAGTCACCGATATACTGTCGGACGGAAGTCATGATATTCTGCTCGTTCCACGTGGGGCGAGTGAAAGTATCAACAGTTCCGTCCGACAGTATAATACTCGCTCCTTCCTCGCCGTCTTCGCCCTCATCCAGGTCCGGTCTCTCGTCCCCTAGCTGCCCGACAACACTCGTCGACTCGTCTGAAACTGACAGGTCCACTCCGGACGGGACGGTGTCCGTTGCCGGCTGGACCGGTTCGGGTTGCGCTACCCCGGGTACGCACGCCCCAATAACCAACACGAGTGCCAGGATTCCTATCACGCGGGAAGCCACCCCCACGACCTCAGCTGGAACACCTTCCCGAAGCAGTAAACGCCCAGCCGACCGAAAGGACTCGTGAAAGCACAGTTACGCTGGTCGTCAGAGCAGGGATGTGAACTGCAAGGGCTCGCGCCGACTGGTCTTGGAGATATCCAGTCAGACGTGATTCATACGGTCGTGCGTGATTATTTACCGCCATGGACTCGTTCCCTTCGAGTCTCAGACCGTGAAACCAGCACTGTCGCACTGCGGTGTCGAAAACAGTCACGCACGACCGTATCAGTTAAGATCTGCTCTCACAGAATGCAAGCATCGCGGCCTGCACTCCCGGAGATTGTATCGTGGCGTGTAACGAAGTCACGTCCGAGTGGATAAAATTCCTCACCGTTTGGCGAGATAACCGCCGAGGCCACCGAATACAGCGGGATAGATGAGCCCCATGATCACGACCGTGACCACGAGATCAGGTCCGACTCCATTCATCTCAAAGATTATCGTTCCTAGCACCGCCATCGGCAGGTATCCGGCGATGACCGTCATGCCATAGACTGCAAGCTGTTGACTCGGCATCTCGTAGCTACCTAACGATCTGGCGACAGACCGGCCCGCAAGAAAGAGGAAAAGCGCCGGTATCAGATGATACAAAATCGTAGGGATTGTCAATCCCGTGTTCAACAGTCCGAACATCTCCCCCATCGGAACGAGATGGTTGTCGTAGAATTTCCAGCCGATTGCGTAGCGAAAAAATTCCTCACTCTGGGGCACGTCTCTCAACGTATATATCACATCTCCGAGATACACGAATCCCGAGACGATGAACGCCGAAAGGAAATATGCAACGCCGTTAATTGTACCGGACACCCAGGGTAGGCTGTCGAAATCGATACCGCCGGCCTTTTGTCGATGGCGTGATCCCCCTGGCTGCCCCTGGGGTTGGCCGGCCCCTCCTTGCTGGCGTTGACCCGGCGTCCCTGACTGTTGCTGGGGTAGTCGATCATGTTTTCCGCTCCGTCCCTGCGGATCCCGTTCGCGCTGGCTTCCCGCGCCCCGATCCGAACTGTCCTTTGACATGAATTAAAAGACAACATAAAGGTATAAAATATATTCCCCGAGATCTGTGTGGTGTACTATTTATGAATGGGGAAAGTCGGCTCTCTCAAGTCTGGAACAGTGACGCCGAGTGGTGGATGTACCGCCCACCCGGACGGGTTTGATAGTGATTAGTGCGACTGTTTACCGGTTCTTCACCACCCCGGGGTGGTGAGAGACCGGTAACGACTCGCACTAATCACTATGAGGCCGAGTTCACGGGCAAGCCCCACCCTCAAAGTGCCGAAGGCGCTCAGGGTGGGGTAGTTGACCAGCGGTAGTGAACGAAGTACTCGATGTCCGGCGCAGCGACGTCGGACCCGGTATCCAGTTCTGGAAGCCGTTTCGGCGGCGACGGCGTGATCATCGACCGGCGCGAGGAAGATCATGAACTCTGTGTTCGGGACATTGGCCAGGTTGCAAGACACTCCGTTGCGCGCGACTCGTCTGGTACAAACCCACAGGCCCATTTGCCGCTCACGAAATTGTTCGCGGCAAAAGTGGGCTCGGAGGGATTTGAACCACGGTCGCTCCGCTCCCTGATTCAAATCAACCTCGCGTCTCGTTGCTGTCGCTCGCGGATGTCCTCGCGACAGCAAAGTGGGCTCGGAGGGATTTGAACCCCCGATCGGCTGATATCTCCGGTAGTGCCTCGGTACTCCAGAGGGTCATCAACGCGGGCGGTGATCAGCCGGCCGCTCAGTATATCAGCTGGAGTGTCGTCACCGGGCACGGTGCCTCTGGAGTCAGCCGCCTTCCCGGACTAGGCCACGAGCCCTCACCCGCCTTTTGTGGATTCGGCCTAAAGGGATTTCGATTATTCCCGGTCCGTCTCACTCCAGTCACAGTCCTGGCACTTCCAGCCCGTCACGAACTCCATCGCCGAGGGCATGTACCCGACTTCGAGCACGTCACCGCTGCACTCGGGGCAGGAACGTTCGGCATCCGCGATCGGCTCTGCGTCCATCACGTCGTCGTCCTCGATGAGTTCTGCGAGACGGACCGGCGTCACCATCCGGCCCTGGACGACCCGATTGTCACTCATATCGGATACAGTGGCCGGATCCACCTAATACTGCCGGCTGTGGCGTTTTGAATGTATTCGCCGCCCGGGGTCGCGACTATCTGTACGCACGTACAGCCGGCAGTATGAGCGTTCCTAGAACCACGGAGGCTGTTCGCGCTCGTCGGGGCTTTTCCCCATCTCGCCGTCGGTGCCGAGATCGGACGCTGGCCCTTCGACGGGCTCCCGCGCGGACGACCCGCCATCCGAGAGTGCGGTGGTGACGTCGATTTCATCGGGACGGTAGTGGCGGGAGCGCTCGCGTGCCCGACCAGGATCGAACGCTAGCAGCGACGTCACCGCCAGGACCGCCAGCGCGATCGGGGCGTCGCCGGGAACGACACCGACGATAGAGAGCGCGAGCACTCCCAGCGCGACGGCACTCCCGAAACGAAACCGGTCGATGTCGACGGCGTTTCGCAGCCATGGGCTCGTCAGCGCAACGGCGAGCGCGAACCCGACACCGATGCTGGCGGCGGCCATCGCTCGCAGTATCAGCCCCGGTTCGGTCTGGACAGCGAGCACGAGTCCGGACGGTGAGAGGCTGGCGACGAGACCCAGGACAACGATGACGCCCGCCCCGGGCAGGTACTCGCCGACCTGCGAGGAGGCGGTGCTGGCGGCGACAGCGAGGATGACGAGCCCGGCGAACCGCTCGAAGATGACCATATCCAGTACGCTCGCGATCGTCGGAGCAAGCGCCGCCTGCACCGCCGCGCCGGCGACGAGAACGACGCCGACACCGAGAACGATACGCGCCTGCTCGCGGGGCGACTGGTCCATCTCCGCGAGGATGACTGCGACCATCGCGCTCCCCCCGAACACGAGCAAGCCAATCTCGACGATCCCGCCGATCGTTTCGAGCGTGTCGGCGAGGACCAGGGCCGCAAACACGCCATCGACCAGCGGGAGCAACATCACGAGCGCCAGCAGGCGCGTCGAAGAGCTTACCCACTGCTCGATGGTGAGCGCGACTGGATGTTGGGAGCTACTCATCCCGTGTCAGAGGTGGCCGTCTCCCGTGGCCGATGGGTGGTCTGGCAACCGCCTGGGCCCGCTGTCGACGCCCTCGGCGACCCGTTTGCACCCTGTAAACTCCGAATTGAATGTCCCCATCGAAAATGTATTCACGTCAGTCTCGGCGAGGCTCGGCTGGCGTGCACTCCGTCCGCTGATGGGGAACGCGGAGTTCATGTATCTGTTTATCACGTGCCAGGTAAAAACGCTTGCGTGAGAACCGACCACATGCCACAAAAGAGAACGCGAGTCACTGTCGAACGTCCACTTTGCGGTCGAAGTAGTGACCGGTTTTGGACGCATCTGTGCACTGCCTGGCGAGTGTGTGCACTGGCCGGTCGCGATAGACACTGTTCCGGAGTCGCGGGCGATGGGATTTTAGCCCGGCAGGCCCGATTGTCGACATCCAATGCCACGCTGTGAGGACTGCGGGCGACTCGCTGCGCACACCCGGATCGAGTGTGGGCACTGCGGCGGGCACCTCGTCGACGGTGACGGTGGCGGCCCGGAGGCTGGGGACGAGGCAGAGGACAGGGCAGGCAAACTCAGCAGGCGAGCGATGCTGGGATACGGAGTCGGGTCGACTCTCGTCACACTCGGGGCTTTCGCCGCGGGCTGGCGGACGTTCCTCTACGAGCACACGACCCCTGCGGAGGACGTTGTCAGGGAGTACGTCGATGCGCTCGACCGCGCGCACTTCGTCACCGCGGGCGAGCTGTTCCACGAGAATGCCCCCGACCCTCCTCCGACAGCAGCGGAGAATCCGGACCTCGAAAGCGTCGACCTGACTGTCGAGGAAACGGAGGTTCTCGACCGCGCCGAGGACGTCTCGATTGCGGGGGTGGAGGAACTCGCTCTTGTCAGGACCCGCATCACCATCGAGTCCCCGTTTGGCGGCGAGCAGACGGTCGAGCCCCGCATCACCGCCGCACGGAACGAGGACGGTGAGTGGCGAATATGGCGCGACCGGACGACGGACAACGGGTGACTGCTCCGGCCGTGACCGATAGCCCGCGACGACCGAGTGGGTACCGACCCGGCTGTGATACAGACGGAAATCTCGGAACGTTTTTGCCCGCCCGTGTCCGACGGTTTACATGGCGAACGAATTTTCGGACAAACTCGAGGTGTCGGAGGCGTTGACCTTCGACGACGTGTTACTCCGACCGAAAAAGAGTACGGTCGAGCCGGACGAGGCGGACACGACCACACGCGTCTCGAAAAACGTCAAGCTCACCGTGCCGGTGCTCTCGGCGGCGATGGACACCGTCACAGAAAGCCGAATGGCCATCGCGATGGCCAGACACGGCGGCCTCGGTGTGCTCCACCGCAACATGGACATCGATACGATGGTCACGGAGATCGAGCAGATCAAACGCGCCGACGAACTCATCATCAGGGACGTCGTGACGGCGGACCCCGACCAGACGGTTCGCGAGGTCGACGAACTCATGGAACGGAACGGCGTCTCGGGTGCACCAGTCGTGGACGATGCGGGGACCGTGCTGGGCATCATCTCGGGGACGGATATCCGCCCGTACCTCGAGGTCGGCGAGCACGACGAGGTGCGCGAGGCGATGACCGACGAGGTCGTCACCGCCAGTGAGGACGTCAGCCCCCGCGACGCCCTCGAGTTGATGTACGAGCACAAGATCGAGCGCGTCCCTATCGTCGACGACGAGAACCGGCTGGTGGGTCTGGTCACGATGGCCGGCATCCTCCAGCGTCGGGAGTACGACAGTGCTGCCCGCGACGCGGACGGCCACCTCCGGGCCGGGGTCGCGGTAGGTCCCTTCGAGGCTGACCGGGCACAGGCCGCCGACGATGCCGGTGCGGACGTTCTCTTTATCGACTGTGCGCACGCCCACAACGAGGCCGTTATCGAGAGTGCTCGCACGATCGAGGCCGAAGTCGAGGCCGACGTGGTCGTCGGCAACATCGGCACCGGGGAGGCGGCCCGTGACGTCGTCGACTTCGCGGACGGCGTGAAAGTCGGCATCGGTCCGGGCTCTATCTGTACGACCCGCGTCGTCACAGGTGCCGGGATGCCACAGATTTCAGCCGTCGCCCAGGTGGCAGACGTCGCCAGCCGGCACGATATTCCGGTCATTGCGGACGGGGGAATCCGCTACTCGGGGGACGCGATCAAGGCCATCGCTGCCGGCGCGGACGCGGTGATGCTCGGCTCGTATTTCGCCGGCACTGACGAGGCTCCCGGCCGTGTCATCACGATGCAGGGGAAAAAGTACAAACAGTACCGCGGGATGGGGAGCGTCGGCGCGATGAAATCCGGCGGCGGCGACCGGTATCTCAAAGACGAACAGGATGACGACGAACTCGTTCCGGAGGGGGTCGAAGCCGCCACGCCCTACAAAGGGACTCTCGAGTCCGAACTCACCCAACTCGTCGGCGGAATGCAGTCCGGGATGGGCTACGTGGGCGCCGAGACGATCCCGGAGTTCAAGCACCGGTCGGAGTTCGTGCGGGTCTCCGCGGCCGGCCAGCAGGAGAGTCACCCACACGACGTCGTCATCACCGACGAAGCGCCGAACTACAGTCCCGACTCGACGTAGTCACGCGAGGTTCTCGCCCGCTGTCTTGCAGGCTGGACTGCCGTAGCCACTCTCCGCCGCCTGTGCATCCGGGATCGCCTTGAACTCCCGTCCACACTCCTCACACTCGAACGTTTCCAGTGAGGGCATACGCATGTCGCTACACGCCCGTCGATGAAATAGTTACTGGCGTCCCCGCCGGGCGTCGAAACGCTGAGATAGCCCCGGTCCCGAGACAATGACGATGACAGCCTACGAGTGGCGTCGATACCCCGGCGACGCGTCGCTCGCCGACGCGTTCACCGTCCGGCGTGCAGTCTTTATCGAGGAGCAGGGTGTCGACGAGGCCGAGGAGATGGACGGCAGAGACGAGACGGCGGTCCACTACGTGGTCTACGACGGGGTGGGACAGCCTGTCGGGACCGCACGACTCCGTCCGCCGGAGGGCGACGTTGCGAAACCGGAGCGGGTCGCGGTCCGGCGAGCGTCCCGCAGCCAGGGACTCGGACACGGGCTGATGGACCGTATCGAGGCGGAGGCCCGCGACCAGGACTGTACACTCTCGCGGCTGCACGCACAGACGAGTGTCGTGCCTTTCTACGAGAAGCGGGGCTACGAGGTCACGAGCGAGGAGTTCGTCGAGGCCGATATCCCACACGTCGAGATGGAAAAAGAGCTTTGAGCTGACGACGGTCCACCTACACCGGGTGGCGGTGTCGTTTTCAGGGCAACCCGAACTCGACGGCGAGGAGGAGTAGCACAAGAAAGAGGTGTTCGCCGTCGACGACGAACCCGTAGAACAACGGCCCACGCTCCTCGGTGGCGAACGGACAGTAACAGAGCACGTAAACAACGAACGGTAACACGAGGCCATACCGCGTGGGGAGAACGTCAGTCAGGACAAGCGCGGCGACGAGTACGCCGACGACTGCAGTCGCACCGGCAGCCAGTCTCCGCGTCCGTTCGGGACCGACGACGATGGGGACGGTCCGGATCCCCTCGGCGCGGTCCCCCTCGATATCCTTGATGTCGAAGACGACCGCTGCGATGGTCAGCATGACCGTGACGAACACGGTCATAAAGAGGATATCGATTGTCATCAGCCGGCTGTAGTAGACCCCCACACCCAGCGGAATGAGTCCCCAGGCGACGCCGACGAGCAGATTCTTGACGAGCAATATCCGCTTCAGCCCGACTATCGAGTAGAGGACGGCGACAGTGAGCGGCAGGATCATCGCCGGCGCGCCGGGAACCCCCCGGAGCACGGCGGCGACAGTCGCCGCGATATACAGCCCGATGCCAATAGCAAAAAGCGGCTTCCCGTAGCGGTCGACAAACGCTGCCCTGCCGGGGACGTTCCGTTCGTCTTCCGCCCGGTCGGCCAGTCGGTTGAACGAGTAAACAAACAGCGTGACCGCGAAGACGATGAACAGGGGCAACGGCTCCAGGGGAAGCCCCGCAAGCACGACTGTCGAGACGGCGACACTTGTGGCAGCGAGCGAGATGAACAGGTTCGTTTGCACGAGCACGAGTGCCGCTGCCGTCGCGGCGTTCCGTGCGCCTTGCGCGCCCGGGAGTGACCGGGTGGTCATGGACGACCTACCCGACCACCGTCGGCCCCACTCATGTTCCGCCAGTTGGGCGCTGACCGGAAATAAACCGTCGGTACCCGGAGCGTCTGGACCAGGCAGGAAGGCCGTGGTGAGGCGTCCCTCTGATAGTGGCTGTTGGGACTCTGTACCGCCGTGGCGGGACAGAACGCGGGATTCACGGTCTGGTGCACCAAAATCGCAACCCGGTTGCGAACATACTCGCAACAACCACTATGAGTTACTCCCCGCCTCTCAGACCATCTCTCGCTCGGCCCGGCGACGTTTCGGTTCCGAGCCGACTCGCCATGATATGCGTGTTCGACCGTGCTCGCTTCAGTTCCTCCAGCGAGTCCATCTGTCGGTACGTGTTCCCACCGTCGAAGCTGAGATACTCGGGCGTGAATCCGTTTTCCTCCAGTGTTTCGGCGATTTTCGTTGCGTCGACCGATCCTACAATCGGATGTATTTCGGCGAAGAGATACACCGGACGGTCGCCTGTCAGTAACCGTCTCATTCCCTCGAAGACCCGCGCTTCGTATCCCTCGACGTCCATCCGCACGATTATCACCTCGTCTTCGGGTATCCCGTATTCGGCTATCAGCGAATCGAGCGGATACACGTCGACCTCGACCGTCTCTCCCGCGTCCGTTTCGCCGAGAACCTCGCTCATCTGATGGAGATTGGACGACGATCCCAGGGACAACTCTAATCTTGTCCGCTCGGCACCCACCGCGACCTGTCGTACCTCGATATTGGTATACTCGTTGCGTTCGATATTCTGCTCGAGCCGGTCGGCGTTGTCCGGTTCGGCTTCGACCGCATATACCTCCCCCTGTGCTCCCAGTATGTTGGCTTCGAGCAGCGCGAAGTACCCAACGTTTGCACCGATGTCGAACGCGTGGATCGTCGCGGTGCGTCCATCCTTTAGCTCGGTGAGCACGGCACGGAACGTCTCTGTCGCTGCCGGTTCCCTGATTCCATCGACGGCAAGGGTTCGTTCTATCTTGTTCGGACTCCCGGGACGGATGTCGAGTTCCATTTCACTCCCGTTTATCTCACGAACGACAGTCTCCTTGCCGGATGTCAACCGCAACCACCGAAGCCGAAGACGTCTGACCAGTACGGCGTGTATCAATCGTTTCAGCGAGCTAATGATTTCGCCGAACCCTCGCCTGTGCACCCTCCCGAAAAACTGTTTCAGCGTGGCGACGGCCATTCTCTACACTGTTTTTCTGGTCAGTTGTAAACCTGTAGATCTGCGCAATACGTCACCGATGGTGTCGCCCTGCGCAATCTGTTCGGTGCTGTCCGGCGATTGTGCCGGCTACAAAGCGGAGAGCCGCAAGCGGGCCGGAAGGGATTCGAACCGAGTGGAGACGGACCGTTCGCTTCGCTCACGGTTGCGACTCCCCGGGTTCAACTCTCTTCGTGGTCGCTTCGCTCGTCACGTTCGTTCCTCGCAGAAGCGGGCCGGAAGGGATTTGAACCCTTGACCGACGGATCAAGAGTCCGTCGCTCTCCCGGACTGAGCTACCGGCCCAGGCGACAATATCTAGCCGCAGGCCGGTGAAATACGTTTTCATTCCAGCCGGCTGTTGGCTACTCCGGCGACTGATTCAGTACCGTCCAGGTCCCGGCGACGGACGCCCCACCCGCAACGATACCCGTGATGATCGCGTTGATGAGTAGGCCACTGAAATTGACCGAGAGGCCGTCGATCGTCGTCGAGACCAGTATCACGGAGACGATCACGAAAAGCGCTGCGCCAGCCCCGGCGCTCGCCGCCGCTATCTGAAACAGTGAACTCTCGTCGGCTTCGGCCCGGTACGCCAGCCCGGCGCCGACGAACACCGCGAGTGCGACGGTAAACACCAGCACCGGATAGGTGAACGTCACCGAAAAGAGGTTTGCGAACTCCGCCCCGAAGTCGACTCCGCCACCGCCGCCAGTCGGTGCGTCCATGTCCGGTTCGAGAAAGCTCTCGTCGATGGCGTCTACGAGGATGGTCAACACCCCGATAGCGAAGCCAGCCATCGCGAACAGTGTCGCCAGGAACACCGTCCAGGCCTGTAACGGATCCTGGCCCCCCACGGTCTGTTGCCTGCCAGCACCGCCTCTTCCGTGCTGGGGTTGTGTTTGTGGCTGACCGCTCGTCTCATCCTGGTTCCCCTGTCTGCCAGAGTCTTCAGACATTACTCGTATTGCTAAATTGCTACTACATAAAGCCACCCGCTGTCGGCGTGGGGCTACCGTTCGCTGTCCGGGCCGGGAACGGCACCTGCGTGTCAGAAGGTACGCTCGATAGCGATCGCCGCAGCCGCGACGACTGCAGCAGCGATGCCGAAGGCGATCCACAGTTCGATGAGGTCACCGATACTGGCCCAGACCTCGTAGATGATCTCCCCGAACAGCCACGTGACGATGCCGAACACGACTGTTCCGACGATTCCTGCCACGGCAGCCGTCGCGTAGGCCAGGTTGTCCGGGAGATCTGCCAGTTGCTCCGAGATACGAAGGCCGACAACCGCTCCAAGCACCGGCACTATCACCCAGCTAATACTGGCGAAAAACCCCCGGCCCAGTGGTTCGTCGAGGATATCGACGAGGAATGCGCCAAGTCCGAGGCCAACGGCGAGGATGGCGAACAGTGCGACGCCGAATTTCAACTCGTCTTTCGTGTCCTCCCGGTTGAGGATTTCCCCGACACCGGGTGCGGCCTCCTGATACTGGCGCTGTTCTCCCCGTGGCCGGGCACTCTGTGGCTGGCTGTCCTGTGCATCTTGATTCTGCTGCCCGCTAGGTTCACCGGACATTACGGCTGATATTTTACAGCTAATAGTAAAAAACGGCCCCGGTGAAACCTACAAAATGTGATGTTTTGGGAGGTGTGCAAATAGAGAGTGTACGAGGAATTTCAGTACAAACAGTTAACACAGGCCAAGCTGCACTACTTATCCGGCGTTAGTTCAGAGGACGAAAAGTGACCGATGGGTGGTTGTACTTAACGCCATCGGAGGTTCCATGCGCAGCGTTAATTTAGCGACCGGAGTTGGTCGCTGCTGAACAACAGAGGAGAGTGCGCTCACTAGGACCTCCCGCATGGAAGCCCCCGCACTCTCGATTCGGGGGACTCGCTGGGCGCTTCCCTCGCGTTGCTCGGTGTAGTGCTTGCGTCGTCCGCCTTCGCCGAGAGTCAGGTCGATCCGGCCCGGACGAGGCAAGCACCGCAACGCAGTGAGGAGCGCAGCGAATCCCGGCTGGTCGAGCGGCCAGGGACTTCCAGGCGTGGCGTCAGTGCGTTGCTGCCTTCGGTTGCTTATCCTGCAGACTTCGTTCCTGAGTTAACACTGCCTGCGTGCCACCCGAATATCCCGGCTCGCACACGTTTCCATGGACCCCCGGATCCGTCAGCAGATTTTTTATTACCCCCCTCGATTGGTGGGTATGAGCGACTTCGAGGGACTCGACCTCCAGTCAGTCGAGGACCAGATGGACGAGGGCGATGAGCCGGGAAGTAACCGCGTGGTACTCGGCGTGCTCGACGGAACCACAGCCGACGAGGAGTGGCTCTCTACGATCGAATCGGGCGCAGTGCTCGTGTTGAACGTCGAAGGTGACCTGAACGAACTCGCTGCCGGGTTCGCCCGTGACATCAAGGAGGCCGGCGGCGAACTGATGCACTTTCGGGGGTTTCTTATCGCCTCGCCCCCGGGCGTTGCGATCGACGCCGACCGGCTGGAGTGAACCGGTTGACGGGCCCTTTCCAATCCCGGAGCTTGTCAACCCCGAGATACTCACCCTCTTCCACTCGATCACTCCCCGAAAAGCACCGGCCACGGTGATCGCCACCGGGGGATTCCAGGCGGCGACACTCGAAACTCTGCTCCCCGGCCCACGTAGCGGACGTCGCCGGTCTCGATCTCGCCCCGGAAACTCACTCGAGCGCGGTGGTTGTTGACGGGGAACGCGCCTGGGTCCACTGGAGTAACGTCGATGACACTGACGACGACTTTCCGTCGTGTGGCCAAACGTTCGAGGGCGAACATCCCGGCGCCGTCGAGAGAGGCACTGTCGGTGTCGGCGACGCCAAACCGTCTTCGCAGCCGCAACTCGTGGATTTCGCGGTCGGAGGGGTTGAGGACAACCGAAAGTGACGAGTATTTCCTCGATCGAAACGAAAGCTCTCCGCTACAATCGGCTCGATCGCCCGTTCGCCGACGGCAGTCGGGGCTCCCTCGGGTGGGCCATTCCGTGCCTCAGATGAGGAGGACGGCCCTGTCCGTTTGACGAACCACTCTATCCGCCGTACTGCCGATTCTCGACCCGGGTCTGGTCCGTCCCTGGTAGCCGAGGACGATGAGATCGGCGTCGACCTCGTCGGCGTACCGGACGATCTCTTTGTCAGGGTCGCCGTGGAAACAGTTGGAAGTCAGCTCGATCCCCCGGTCTGTCGCCTCGCTCTCGATCTCTTCGAGTTGTTCGTTCCCGCGGTCCTCGAGTTCGGCGAGAACCAGTTCGGTGCTGCTCAGAGCCGGTTCGCCGTAGCGCCCGGTATTCACGACCGTAATTGCGTGTAGCTGGGCGTCGTGCAGTTCAGCCGTATCCAGGGCCCGTTCGACCGCTCTGTTCGCTGACTCGCTCCCGTCGGTCCCGACGAGGACTGTCTCGTACATCTCTCTCTCTCCTCGTTTGTGCAGAGGATCAACGCCCCTATAGAACGCGTGGATAATTTTTATTTCGTGGGAAATGGACGCCTGCTCGAACCGACAGGCCAGTTAGAACTGGCGCACCTGTCCCGCCACAGTCGAGATGACGGGGCGCCGGTCGGCGTTATTCCTCGAGCAACCAGCCAAACCGCTTCTCCCAGAACTCCTCTTCGGGGGGTTTTTTGCTGCGTCCGTACGTCTTCTTGTCGCGGATCCGCCGCTCTAGCGTGTCACGCGCCTCGTTGAGGGCGTGGCTCGCCCCGTACCCTTCGCCGCTTGCCATATACAGACCACGGTCGGTGTGGACTCGGATTCGAGCGAGCAATAGCGGCGTTCCACGGAGTTTCTCGTCGTGTTTGTGCAGGTGGATTTTCGCGTCCAGGACGTTCATACCGTGATCCCTGTCGTCGAATTTGTCGATCATCGCCACGACTTCGTCGTAGGTCACGTCGTCCAGCAGGTCGACACCGTATACCTGGACAGACCGGTTACCGCCAGCCTCCCACGTCAGTGAGTCGAGCACGTCAGTTGTCGTGAGAATACCAGTGGGACCGTCCCCGTCCGTGACGACCAGCGAGGAACTCTCTATCGCGAACATCTCGTCGACGGCCGTCTGTAGGGTGCTATCCGGGCGGATCGTTCGTACCGGCGACACCATAACATCCCGGACCGGCAGATCTAGCATCTGTGCGGATTCGCCCTCGCGGGCGCCGTACCCTCCCCGACGTGCACGCCCTGCACTGCTCGAGATGTCACCGCCGTGGGAGTCTGTCCCCCCCGCATTGCCACCCTGGCTCTGTTGTACGGATCTGATGATGAGGTCGGTCAGGTCGTAGAGACTGAGAATGCCGACAGCGGTGCTGTCCTCGACGACTGGCAGGTGGGTGATCTGGTTCTCGCGCAGAACGTTCAGTGCCTTCCCGAACGTCGTGTCCGGATCGACCGAGATCAGGTTCCTGCTGTAGGCGTCATCGACTGATGCGGCGTCGAGGAACGGTTTGACCGCTTCGAGGACCCCATCGACGGTCACGACGCCGGTCAGTTCCCGTCCGTCGAAGACCGGAAGCACGTAGGAATCGCTATCGATCATGAGCTGGGCAACCTTCCGGATGTCCTCGTCGGGAGCGAGTTGCGGAACGTGCCGGACGAGCGAGCCGAGTTTCTGCTCGGGCTGGTGCTGAGAGGTCATGAGCTGTCGTCTGGTGACGATACCCTCGAACGTGTCACCTCGTACAATGACACCCCGGACGGAGGGATCGTCGAACGTCCCGACGAGCTTTGAGACCCGCGTATCCGGTGTGAACTCTGTGAAGTCCTTCGATACGACGCCTGTGATATCCATTGTTACTCTTTCATACTTCGTCTCTCAGCCATAAGTACCATGCTTCCGTTCTCACACTCCGATAGTCGCTCCCCTCTTTTTCTCAAGACCTGGGAAATTTGGCTTGATTAAAACAACTGCTCCTCGAAAACAGCATATGGACTTCGACGAGTTCACCGGCCAGGTTCAGCACCGTCTCGAACTCGCCGGGACTGGAGAGACCCTGCGAGCGATTCGCGCGACACTGATGACCCTCGGACAGCGACTTCCCGAAGGGAACGCCGAGGACCTCGCCGCATCGCTGCCGATCGAGATAAAATGGTACATGACGGGTGCCGTCGACGAACACGGCCAGCGCTTCGACTGGTCGGAGTTTGTCGAGCGTGTCAGCCAGATCGAGCACGCCGACCCATCGGACGCAGCCTACCACGCGAGGGTTGTCGTCGATCTGGTCGAGTCAGTCGTTCCGGAGTCCGATTTCCGGCAACTTCGTGACCAACTTCCCGAGAGCGAAGACGAGGAAAACTGGCGGAAGTTGTTCGAGGTCGTCGACGCTGGCGGCTGGAGCGAAGGCGAATAAGCCGGCTCCCGGCCGTCCAACCGGCAGGTGGTCGGTATCTCCCGGCGGTGCGGTCGCTGTCTGGCGATAGCAGTCGCCAGCGATGGGTCTCAACTGGCCACCCAGGGCCGCCCGGTCGGCGGGGGGCAACAACTCACCTCCGACAGTTCGGACGACGCGTGGTCCGCCCCGACCAACCGGGACAACCGACGGATCGAACTGTTCTCGGTCTCCCCAGATTGTCACTGACCGCGGTAAATATCCACCGTGTCAGTCCGATTTTCCGAGACGGGACGGTCGGTTAGCGGATAACTGTGACTGGGACTGGCGACCGGAAAACGACCGTCTCCGCTACGCGTCCGAACAGCGTTCGTTCCGCCTCTTCCCTGCCGTGTACCCCCAGTACGACGTGGTCTACTTCCTCCTCTTTCGCGTACTCGGGAATGATCCGCTGGGGATCACCGATCTCCGACTCGGTGGTGATCTCTCTGTCGTGTTCCGCGGCGATTTCCTCCGCTTCGGAGAACAGTTCGTCCGTCACTTCCTGTTCCATCGCGTACCACTCGTCTGAGCCGATCTGGGGTTCGTGTATTGACTCGTCGTCCCTCCCTTGCCACGGCTCGAAGACGTCACTGACGTGAAAGACGACGACTTCGGCGTCCGGGAACTTCTCCAGCGCGTGTCGGAGTGCACGGTACGACAGCGGTGACCCGTCCAGAGGTACCAGTACGCGTTCTCCCATATGCCTCGTTACACCGTTCTGAGTCATATATCATCGGACTGTTCCGAGTCTTTGAGATTTGTCGGGAGGTATATCAGATGGTCCGTCGGATTCGTGGGGAAGCTGCTTCGCTCGAGGAACCAACCCGACCCCAGCTAGTTGTCTCCCGAGCGCAACGGCGAAACGAGACGTCCCCGGGCCCGCTACCTGTCGACTTCGCGTTCGAGCGTCTCCAGGAGTTCGTCCGTCTGGGCCTGTAAACTCCAGGCTCTCCAGATGCGCGAGGAATTCGTCGTCGAATCCCTGTTCCTGGAGAAAATCGATAGCGCGTTCCCCAAAAGAGATGTTTTCGATGTACTGGAGGGCCTGTTCCAGCCCGGCAGCCAGCATGTACCCACGGTTTGGAGGCAGGTCGCGGAAAAACAGGCTGAACGTCGCCCTCGGATTGTGGTCTTGTCTGTCGTAGGCCTGCATCATCCGCAACTCGTACAGGTCGGTGAACAACGGGACGTTCTCGGGCGTTAGAAATCCGAACGTTGCTCCAGCCATGTCTCTACCTTCGGCTGTAATCATAATAAGTACACCAGCACTTCTTGCCGGCTGAAAATCGAATCCGGGGAGAGACGCGCCGCGGACGCGAGGACAGCCCCTCGGTCCCGCCACTGGCTCTCTGCGATAGCGGCCTTTTTTCGGCGTATCACTTCTCGTACCGCCGGCAGTACCATCGTCCGGGAACAGTCGACATCTGTTTGAAGCCACCGCGTGAAGTCGGCTCACGATGAAACGCATCCTCGTTCCAGTCGATGGATCGGACCAGTCGATGGAGGCACTGGAGTTCGCACTTGACGAGTTTCCGGATTCCGAGATCACCGCACTCACTATCGTCGACCCGAAAGAGCTTACGTACGTCACGGATTCTCCTGTGGGCACCGAACCCCCCGCGTTTCAGAAACGGATCGACAACGTCCTCGAGGAGGCAACTACGACCGCGTCCGAGTACGACCGCGAGGTCGATACCGAGTCCCGCACTGGGCGGCCAGCCAGAGTGATCGTCGGGTACGCAGATCAGGAGGAGTTCGACCATATTATCATGGGAAGTCATGGCCGATCCGGCCTGACACGCATGCTCCTGGGGAGTGTGGCCGAAGACGTCACTCGTCGGGCGTCGGTTCCGGTAACGATTGTCCGATAATGTTGGGGACCTCCACCTGGCGAGCGTTGTGGAGCGTTATTGGCTGATCGAAATGTAGTGGCCATCCGGGTCGCGGAGTCGGACGCCGTCTCCGACCTCCTCGAGTGCGAGCGCGATATCCCTGACTGCGTCGACGGTTTCGGCAGGGTCTGAGACGCCGATCCCGATATCGACATGCACTCCGCCACGGGCGTCGGCGATACCGAGGTGTGGCTCCCAGAGTTCGATGTCGAACGAGCCAGCAGTCAGCCGGATCCGTCGGCGGTTCTCGCCCCGGCTGATCGGCTCGAATCCCAGTGCCTCGTAAAACGCCTGTGCTCTGTCGAGGTCCTCGACTTCGAGCACCACCTCGAACACGCCGTCGATGCCGGGGCCAGTCACGTCCGACTGGCCCAGCTCGACGCAGTGGCCGTCGGGGTCGTAGAAGTAAAGCGAGGTCGCGTCGCCGAACGTCTTTTCGACCAGGTCGAACCGCTCGTCGAGTTGGTCGTACCACGTGTCGTACTCCGCAGCCGGGATGGAGCAGGCAAAGTGCGTGTGGAGGCCACCACGCGGCACCGTACTCGGCGCGCGGAGGATCAGGTCCGTCTCTCCCGCCGGGAATGCGACTTCGGTGTCCGCTACGTCTCTCACTTCCAGGTCGAGGAACGCTTCGTAGAATGCCCGTGCCCGGTCGAGGTACTTGACTTCGAGTGCGAGCCAGTCGAGTCGATCGACCATACACCCGTTACCACTGCCGCGGGTATGAGCGTTACCCGCGCTCACAACGTCCGGGATTTATACTCACAACCTGCCTAGGGACCCGTATGACGGTGCTTTCCTTCGACGAGAACGGCGTCGACGTGGTCTATGAAGGTACGGAGTTCCGCCTCGAGAAGGCGCTGATCGAGGAGGCAATCGGCAAGCAGTATCCGGACGTCACTGACCACGAAGTCCTCAAGCTAATCGAGGAAGACCCTGCGTTGTCCGGTGAACCGCGCCGCGTCGACGATATTCTGACCTGATACTGCTGGCTATACCGCCGTGAAGATATTCGACCCCGCGGGTGGCCGAAATTGCTTACGGGCTCATAGCTGGCCGTATCAACACCATGCCGGAGTTGGTTCGGGAGGACCGCCCGGACACGGGTGGCCCGCATCAGGGTTCGGGGTAGACTTCGTCGCGCACCACAGCGACGAACTGGTCGGGATGTTCGACGTGGGCCATGAGTTTCGCCCGGTCGAACACGACGAGGCCAGCGCCGACGGCCTCCGCGAGGTCACGGCCCTCGGAGAGCGGGGCGACGTCGGAGTTGCGCCCCCAGACCAGCGTGACCGGTTCCGCCACTTCCTCGAGTGTCTCGGTGAGGGGGGTTTCGGGGTCGAGAAAGCCGCTGACGAACGACGCCGGTGCGAACCGTGCACCCTCCTGGTGGGCAGTCAGCCACTCGTAGTCGACGACATCCGACGGCAGGGTGTCCGGATCGTAGTAGCCGTGGTCGGCGTTGAAGTACCGGATCGCCGGCTTGCTGACGAGAAGGTTGAACAGCCCCTCTCCAACGACGGGAGAGCGCAGGAGGCCACGGCGCCAGGCCTGCCGGTCCCCCATCGACGAGTCGGTCGGGGTGATCAACACGAGACGGTCTATCTCCGTCTCGGCTGCGGCCTCGCTGGCGTACGCCCCGGTGAGCCCGTTTGCGACGACGACCGGCTGGTCGCCGAGGTCGGTGATAGCGTCGCTGACGAAGGTCGTATACAGCGAAGCCGAGTAGAGCAACGGGGGGCGGTCCGAGTGACCGAAACCCGGCAGGTCCGGGACGATAACGTGGTAGTCCTCGGCGAGGTCGTCCACGATGGGAAAGAACTCGTGGCTCGACGATGCTGCGCTGATCCCGTGAAAGAGCAGCAGATCCTCGTTCTCGGGGTCCCCGTGTTCGGTGTAGGCGATGTCGAATCCCCGCCAGCGGTACGTGCCCGCCTCGCCGTCGAGGTACGGCTCGAACGTCTCCGCGCTCGCCGAGAGGAATCTGTTCGCTACTGCCGTTACACCAACTGCACCGATGGCCCCCGCGAGAAGGTTCCGGAGCTTCATATAGCAGGGAACGGTCCTGGGAAACATATAAGTAGCGTCGTCGAACGGTACGAACGACGCCCGCTGTCTCACCGCTCCCGGTTTTCCTCGAGACACTCCGCGATCGGGCCCACGATCTCGTCGGCGACCGCGTACGGGTCGGTCTCCCGGTCCATGACTTGCTCGACGAACATCTCGATACCTCCCCGAGTCGCTATCTCGTCGGCTACCAGGTCGTTGACGTCCTCGCGGACCAGCGTCCGTATCTCCTCGGCGTAGCGCTGTCGCGCTCTGGCCTCCCGCCGGCCGGAACGTTCGAGGTACCTCTCGTGTGCCGCGAGCACTTCGAGCAGTTCCTCGACACCCTCGCCGTTTTTGGCGACAGTCTCGACGATACGCGGCGACCACCCTTCGTCGTCAGTCTCTTCCTCCCCACCCCGGTCGAGGTCCGTCGCTCCGTGGTGGCCTGCCGTTCCCGGCATGCCGTCGTCCCTGTACTCGAGCATCTCCCGCAACTCCTGGACTGTGCGGTCGCTCCCCTCGAGATCGGCCTTGTTGACCACGAACACGTCGCCGATTTCGAGGATGCCGGCCTTGAGCATCTGGACGTCGTCCCCGCTACCCGGGGGAACGAGCACCGTCACTGTGTCGGCGGTTTTGACGATATCGATTTCGTTCTGGCCGGCGCCGACGGTCTCGATGAGGATCTTG
>JAZKTU010000192.1:0-3831 GCA_036625385.1 Halovenus sp.
GTGCGGGACCGAAATCCGGAGCACGCCGGCGTCGTAGGACTTGACCCTCATCCCGAGGTCGGCAATGAAGGGATGGTCTTCGGCGTGTTGCTGGAGCTGTTCGACCAGGTTCTCACCGGCTGGTATGAACCCGCTGTTTGGATGGTACTCGGGCTCCTCGTCGGTCATCTACTCTCACTGACTGGGTTCATGCTTCCGGGACGATCGTGATATGAAACGCGCTTTCGTCCTCGACGTCGCCCCCCTGGAGACGCAGTGCCCGTTCGAGGTCGTCGATGGGGAGTGTGTGCGTGTGGAACTCCTCGAGGGGATACGTCTCCGACTCGATGGCGTCGATCGCCCGGTCGAACGACCAGGCCCGGGTCCCGAGCGTCCCCTCGATCCGGATGTTGTTCAACACGAGTTGATCCGAAACGAACCCGTCGACCTCGGCCATGTCCTTGGTCCCGGCGAGCACGACCGTCCCACCGCGTCTGACCGCTTCGATCCCGTCGAGAACCGGGGCCGTCGCGCCCGGGGTCGTGTCGACCACCGTGTCGACGCCACGGCCGTCCGTGGCCTCGGCCACGCGCTCCTGCAGGTCGTCCTGCACGACGTTGACGGTTTCAGTTGCCCCGAGTCGTTCGGCGAGGTCGAGACGCGGTTCGTCTTCCGGAAGGCCGGTCACGAGAATCGGACTCGCCCCGGCATCGTTCGCCGCAATCACCGACGAGAGTCCCCGCTGACCCGGCCCCATGATGAGAACGGAGTCACCGACACCGACGTCGCCGGCCTGACACACCCACTCGTATCCCGCCCCCAGCGGGTTGAACATTACCGCATCCTCGATGGAGAGATCCGGGGAGAGTTCGTGGACGAGCGTCCCCGGCCGGAGGAGCATGTAATCGGCGAACCCACCCCACAGTCCCTCGCCGACCGTGGTCGAGGTTGTGCCGTAGATGAACCGCTGGTTGCAGATGGTGTACTCGCCGGCCGTGCAGTTCTCGCAGACACCACACGGGGCGAAGGGTTCGACTGCGACCCGGTCACCCTCGGTGACGCCCCAGCGCTCGCTGGCATCCGGGCCGATCCGCTCGATCCGCCCGACCGGTTCGTGACCGACGATGACGGGGTACTCGAAGAGGTCGCTGTCGTCCATGCCGCCCGTGTAGCGCTCGTAGTCCGCACCACAGATCCCACAGCCCTCGACCTTCAGCAGTGCTTCGCCGTCACCGATCGACTCGGGGAGGTCGAACTCGCGGAGTTCGAGTTCCCGTGCCGCCGTCTGGACCGCGGCGCGTGCGCTATTCATCGTCGCTCCCCTGGCTACTGCCAGCCGATCCGTCAACTGGCACCTCCACTTCGAGTTCGATGAGGTACTCCTCGCCAGCCAGTTGCTCGACGCCGAGCACGGTGTGACAGGGATACGGTTCGTCGAACCGCTCTTCCCAGACCGTGTGGTAGCCCTCGAACCGTGACTGGGGGTCGACGATGTGGGCGGTCACCTTCACGACGTCCGCGAGCGTCCTGTCGACCTCCGCGAGGATCGCCTCCACGTTGTCGAAGGCCTGTCTCGCCTGGGAGGCGATATCCTCACCAGCCAGGTTCCGGTTCCCATCCATCCCGACCTGTCCCGACATGTAAAGCGTCCCGTCGGCGACGATTGCGTGGTTGTAACTGTACGATGACGAGTCCGGAGCGGATTCCGGGTTGATGATTTGTCGACTCATATCATGGATACGTTGGGCATCCGGCAAAACATTACTGATTCAGCCAACTGACCCGACTCCGCGAGACTGGCGAGTATCCGGTCGGCGGTGCACTCGCCATTTTCCAGTCGTGGCTGGGAGCCATCGGCACGTCCGGCAGTGCGGGCAACGTCTCCGGTCGTGGCGGCAACGTCGTATCTCCTGTCGAATCACATCATGTGGTCGGTATCGTAAAACCGGTGGCGGACGTCACGGTTTATTCTGCAATCGGCGACGACTGGTCCGTCGACTCCCGTTTCGAGTTTCCCCCGAAGCGCGTCTACGTCGTCGACGGACCGGATCGTGCACCCGTCTACACCGTGTGCCCCGGCAACGGCAGCGAAGTCGGGCGTTTCGACGACAGCAGCGTCGGGATCGATCCCCTTGTTCTGTAGTTGTTGATACTCGGATCCGAGCGCGTCGTCATTCATCACGACGACGACGACGGGAATCTCCTGACGGACGGCAGTGTCGAGTTCCTGTATCGACATCATGAACCCCGCGTCGCCACAGAAGGCGACCACTGTTCGATCGTCGGTCGCGAAGGTTGCCCCGAGCGCGATCGGCAGTCCGACGCCGACGGCCCCGAAGTCGATCGTCCACTCGTAATCGTCCGGATGTGTCGTCGTGATCCCGTCTAGAACCCAGTTGATAAAGTGTCCGCCGTCCGTGACGACGAACCTGTCGGCCGGTAGTACGGTATCGAGTTCGGTTACGAGGTCGCGCGGGTCGATCCGGTCCGGTCGGTTCGGGGTGTCTTGTCGCCCCCAGACAGACGCCGAGGCGATACGGCGCTCGAGCCGGTCGGTCCAGAACTTCCCCTCGAAATCGATACCCCTCCCCGCGAGCGCGTCGGTGAGCCGTTCGACGGTGACCCGCGCGTCACCCACGACAGCGAGATCGACCTCGTTGTGTCGTTCGATCGCAGCCCGGTCGTGGTCGACGTGAACGACTGTCGTGTCTTCGTCGACGAGACGGCCGTTGTCCGTGGTGTGGTCGTTCAGGCTGCACCCGACCGCCAGAACATAGTCGCTGTGTGTAAAATACTCATTTGCCAGGGTCGGTCCGAACGTTCCGACGAAACCGACCGAATAGGGGTGGTCGGCAAAGTAACCCTGGGCCTGCAACGTCGTCGCCAGAATCGCGTTCGTGCGTTCTGCAAACGACTCGATCGCCGGTTTTGCATCCGCTCTGACGGCCCCGTCCCCGGCAAGGACGAGTGGCGGGACAGTCGCGCCCGACTCGAGGTACAGATCGACTGCATCGTCGATCACCTGTTCGTCCGGGCGGAGTCTGGGATCGCCGGGCGTCGACCTCCCGGCAGTGCCGATCGTTCGTCGCCAGTCATCCGGTAACTCCGCGCCCCTCTCCATGATCTCCCAGGGGATCTGGACGACGATCGGTCCCGGCGGCCCGCGGCGGAGCTCGCGAAAAACGCTCTCGAACGTCGGGACGAGTGCCTGTTCGTTCCGGACCGACCGGACGTCGTCGACCAGCGACTGGAGATACAACTGTTGCCTGAACCCTTTTAGGTCTCCCGTCGCCGACGTTGGTGTTTCCGAGGTGATGACCAGCACGTTCGAGCCTTTCGCGCCGGCGGTGCCGAGACCAGTTCCGGTCTGTGCGATCGCGGGTCCCCGCCCGACCACACAGACACCGATATCGTCGCTTGCTCTCGCATAGCCATCAGCCGCTGCAACCCCGACTGTTCGTGTCGGGTTTCCACCACTGTGATACCGTCGGCCATCTCCTCCTGTATCGTCGCGGTGATACCGAAGATATCTTCGGCCATCAGCGTGAAGACAGTCTCTATCTCCTGTTCGACGAGGAAACGGGCGATTGCCGCATGGACGTTTATGTATGTTTTGTTCCCTCTTCCCAAACAATAATCCTTGTGAGAAGTTGGCACTCACACGTTTTCGTGAGCAGTCGCCAGTACACACCTCCGGACTGGTTGTCGTGAGATGGACCTGTAGGATATCTGGATTCTCCACCTGCGCACTCGCCATTCGGGAGCAGTAGCGTTCTGCCTCGGGGATCCATAATCTATATTCAGTTAAATATATACCCGGGTCTCGTTAATCCTCTACTATGTCCCAACAGC
>JAZKTU010000193.1:0-3790 GCA_036625385.1 Halovenus sp.
TTGATATCGCGGTCCGGGGATGGCGAGATCGAGGCTCACCGGGAACCCGAACCGTTGGCTACACTGAGGATACACCACCGGGGACAAAGCGACTCCAGAGTTACGAGTGACGTACACGTACGCGGTGCGCACAGGTACGGCCCGCGTACAGTTGCGGAATACGTACTTCTGAAATTAACAAGCCTGTTGCCCGGCCAGAGAACGTGTGATGACCCATCATTTGACTGGAGGTGGACCGCCCCGAAGACGCCGAGCGGTCCCGAGAGGTACTCGGTCACCACCTGCTCAGGGACGTATCCGTGGATGACCGCCCCGAGCCCCACGCCGACAACCACGTACGGGATGATCTCCCTGATAATGGCTTTCGCTTCGACGTATGCCTGTCTGGCACGTTCTCTCCGCGATGGCTCCTCGACGTCGATGTCCGACTCCCCGAAGTCGAACTCCTTGATGTACCTGTCGAGGCCCGCCCTGTTGAGGACGTACCCGCTGGTCATACCGATCCCGACCCCACTCACCGCATAGAGCGCAGTCAACTTCAGACCGACCACACCTGGGAGGACGACGAGCGCAGCCTCGTTGATCATCGGGGAGACCGCAAGGAACGTCATCGTGATTCCGAACGGGATGCCCGCACCGACCATGCCGAGGAAAATCGGAATCGTCGAGCACGAGCAAAACGGGGAGACGATACCGAGCAGTGCAGCCAGAAGATACCCCGTGAACGCCCGCTTGCCCGAGAGGTACGCCTTGATTTTCTCTGGGGGAAAGTACGTCCGCAGGTACCCTACGCCGAAGATTACCGCGATGAGCAGTGCCGTGATCTTCAGCGTGTCGTAGATCCAGAAGTGCACCGCCGCTCTGAGTGAGCCAGAGAGACCAAGCGCTTCGACGACGTACGCGGCGAACTGTTCGAAAACCATGCGCGCTTACAGCCGCTCCTCGATGTACTCCTTCAGCTGATCCGTCGCGGGGTTCGACCCGGTGAACACCATCTCGTCATTGATCTCGAAGCCGGGCGTCGACATGATCCCTTTCTCGGCGAGTTTCACCGTGTCGCCTTCCTTCTCCACTTCCGCATCGAAGCCGTGCTCGTCGACCACGGTCTGGGTCTTCTGCTTGAGTCTCGAACAGTTGCTACAGCCGTCCGGACCGTAGATCGTGATTTTCATTGGTCACCTCCCTCGCCGCGACTGCGAGTGTTCGAATTCGATCCGGTCCGCATCTGCACGCTCCTCTCGACGATCGTATCTCCCATACACATCGATAAAGTCTGGTTTTGATACAGATACATTTCGATAATATTCGATTTATTGTCCCGTACTGAGCCCGTTCGATAGTGGTCAGTCACGGCAGAATCAGCCGTATGTACGGAGGTGGCTTCTCAGGCCGTAACTCAGGCCGTCGGTGGGATCGTGTGCTTTTGCAGGTGATGGTTGATTCAAACGCGACGGAAGAGCTACTCGTCGGATTACGAATCGATAGTTATCGGTTCAAGTTTGCTTCCGATTCGGTCGAACTCCGTTCTTACTCCGCAGGAATCGTCCCAACGGATATATCCCCTTCGTGAATATCCTCGGGACGAGAGCGATGATTGAGGACAAAAACGCGACCGGGTGGGGTTCGCGGCGTGACCTGTGCGTCGTGTTCGATATCACGCCGGTCGCAAACAGTGGCTGTCCCCTCGCCGGTTTCGACGACGAGATCAGAGAGGTCAGACAGCAATACGTTGGTGACGTCTGTCACACCGACACGACGCTGGAGGTCGACGACTGCGCGTGCTCGGCGGAGCGCGAGTGTACGGAGGTGGTGCATACGACTACCGATGTCGACGATACATGTCCGTGTACCGTCTTCGGTGAGTTCGGCTGTATCCCCAAACTCGTCGACATCGACGATGGAGAGTTCCGGATCGAAACGTATCTGTCGGACCGGGAGCGGCTCTCGGAACTCGTCGACGCGCTGAAAACCACGACTGACGGCCTTCGGCTCCGACAATTAAAACGGATTGACACTGGAGAAGCCGAACGCAGCAGAAACACCGTCACGCTCGACCTCTTCGAGATTACCGAGAAGCAGCGGCAGGCGGCCACGAAAGCTATTGCAGCGGGCTATTACGCCTCACCGCGGGAGACGTCCCTCGACGAACTCGCCTCGGAGTTCGAGATATCGACCTCGGCGCTCTCCCAGCGGCTGAACGCCGTTGAGTCGAAGCTCGCGACCGCGGCGTTCGCGCAGGCGAGCGCTGATTGAGCGAAGACCAGGAATGTGCGGTACATTCGGTCGACAGCGTGTGTCAACCGTGCCCGACGTGGGGAACTAACGTGATTAATTCGTTCCGTCACCGATATCCGGTATGAGTCGTCTCGTCGAACTCGATGCGACAGGGCCGAAAAAACTCGACGAATCGGACTTCGACTCCGAGAAGGGGAACGTCGCCGTCTGTCAGTGCGGGCTCTCCGAAGAGTTCCCCTTCTGTGATGGGTCCCACCGGGCGGCGAGAACGGAGACCGAAGGCGTCTGTTACCGATATCTCGACGAAAATGACGAGGTCCGCCGCCGAGAAGTCGAGCGAATCGTCGAGGCGAATACAGAGACGGTGGAGCCCGACGAGAAGCCGATTGACGATTCCCGGTGAGGTCAGCGGTGAGGGTCCGAACGCGGGCCACGTTCCGAGTGCGGGCGCGATTCGCTCATCGACCCGTCACTCGACGACGATCGCTCCCTTCATTCCCAGAGACAGGTGGGGCTCGCAGTAGTACTTATAGGAACCCGACGTCTCGAAGGTGTGTGCATACGAGAACCCGTCGTCCTCGATTGTTTCGGATCCCTCCCAGTTCGCGCCTTCGGGCTGTGATTCGACAACGACGTTGTGGGTTTCGGAGACCCACTCGAAGGCTACCGCGGTCCCGACTGAAATGCGGACCGCTGGGGGATCGTACGCGAACGTGCCTCCGTTCCCTTCGGCTCCGACCGTCACCGTCACCTCGCCCTCTCCCGTCCGATCGGCGGTCGTCCCGTCGTAGTTGTCCACGCCGTCGAACCAGTCGCCGAACGCTGACTCGCCGTCGGAGTCACCGCCGTCCGTGTCTGTTTCCGGCGTCGACGTGGCGTCGCTCTCCCCGCCGCCGGTGACAGGTTCGCCGTCCCGGAGATTGTTCCGGTACCCGAACATCAGGCCATCGACGCCTGTAGCGTAGATACTGCCGTTTTCGACCTCCAGTTCGATCTGTGGGAGATCCGTCGTCGCGGGACCGACGACGGTGAGGCCGCCCTTCGAGAGATCGAACGACGTGTAGTGACACGGACACGGTCCCGCAGTGGCCCGATCAGGGTCGACACTCGCTCCGATGCTACATCCCATGTGCGTACACACTGTACTGATGCGCGAACTCGATACGGATGGCGTCCAGATGCCGACGTACGTCGACGATAACGGTGAACTCACCGGAACGCCGCGCGTGCATGCGCCTGACGAATCCGAGCGGACGATGGAGCACCGCTTCCACACCAGCACGGGCAAAACGGTCTTCCAGCGCGCCGACTGGGACCGGGTCTCGGACGTCTACGAGCAGGTCAGTCCCGATC
Organism: Halovenus sp.; assembly: GCA_036625385.1. Lineage (GTDB taxonomy): Archaea > Halobacteriota > Halobacteria > Halobacteriales > Haloarculaceae > Halovenus. Next base: position 3,589 of record JAZKTU010000193.1, read on the forward strand.
CCGATGCCGGTGAACTCTGGATGACGAATGGGCGGGTCAACCGGCTCTGGCAGAACATGTACACCCATCAGCGGCTGGGCTACATCAAAAAGCGGTACAAGCAGAACATCATCGAACTCCATCCGAACGACGCCGCTGAGCGCGGAATCGAGGCCGGTGACCTCGTCGAAATCATCAACGATAACGTGTACAACCAGCACGG
>JAZKTU010000037.1:0-20640 GCA_036625385.1 Halovenus sp.
GTTTGTTTGCGGGTGCGGTCGCGGTTGTCAGTACCGAACTTTGTGAGGTACTGATGCTAGTAATCAGCACCACTGGCCTGGATCGGTCTAGTGATACAGAAACCGGAGGTTGCGGAGGAGTTGACGAACGATCCCGTCCCCGTCTCCGACCCGTCAGGCAGTACTACCATGGGGTGGCCGGCAGTCTCAGCGACTGGCGTGTTTCTCCGGCCGAAACAGGGTCGTGGGTTTTAGAGGGGTGTTGGCCGTCCGAAAGGATATGCCAGCGATCGAAACAGACGGACTCACGAAGCAGTTCGGTGGGGACGTCCTCGCAGTCGACGACCTCGACCTGACCGTCGAGGAAGGCGAAGTGTTTGGCTTTCTCGGCCCGAACGGTGCCGGGAAATCGACGACGATCAACATGTTGCTCGACCTCACCCGACCGAGTTCGGGGTCGGCGACAGTGCTTGGCCACGACGCGCAGGCGGAGTCCCAGGCGATCCGGGAACGGATCGGCGTTCTGCCGGAGGGGTACGACCTCTACGACCGGCTCTCGGGCCGCAAGCACGTCCGGTTTGCGATCCGTGCCAAAGATGTCGACGGCGACCCGGACGAGATTCTCGCGCGTGTCGGTCTCGATAGCGGGGACTGGGACCGGGACGTCGGCGGCTACTCCAAAGGAATGAAACAGCGCCTCGCGGTCGGCATGGCACTGGTCGGCGATCCCGACCTGCTGATCCTCGACGAACCGTCGAGCGGGCTCGACCCGACCGGGATCGGCGAGGTTCAGGAACTCGTCAGGACTGAAGCGGACCGGGGGACCGCCGTGTTCTTCTCCAGTCACATCCTCAGCGAAGTGGAGGCGGTTTGTGACCGTATCGGCGTCCTCAACGAGGGAGAACTCGTCGGTGTCGGCACCATCGAGGAACTCCAGTCGGAGTTCGCCGGTGATGCACAGCTAATTCTCTCCCTCGATACGGTTCCCGGTGCTGTCGACTCTCTTCCTGGACTCGACGGTGTAAGCGATGCCACTGTCGACGGCAAAACCGTGACGGTCTACTGTGCGGATCCGGAAGCGAAGGCCAGGGCGATCAACCACCTGGAACACGCGGGTGCAACTGTAAGGGACATCGGGGTCCAGGACTACGCGCTCGAGGAAATTTTCGCCGAATTGACAGGAAACGGTGACGACGAAAAACCGGACGACGGGGCGACTCCCCGGACACCACGCGAGGTGGAGGCATGACGTCACGGACCGCTGTCGTTGCCCGGAAGGACTTCGAGGACGCCGTCCGGTCGAAGATGCTCTGGTCGCTCATGGGGTTGCTGGTGGCTATCGTCGCGCTCATTTACCTGGCGGTCTGGTGGAATGTCGACGACCCGGGAGCGACGGATATCGTTGGCATTGCAGGGGCACTCATGCAGTTGCTCGTCCCGCTCGTCGCCCTCATTGCCGGCTATCTCTCGGTCGTCGGCGAGCGCCAATCGGGGAGTATCAAGATTCTGCTCTCCTTGCCGCCGAACCGACGGCAGGTCGTCTTTGGCAAACTCTTCGGCCGGTCCGCGGTCATCGCGTGTGCCGTCACCGCCGCGTTCGCCGCCCTCGTCCTGCTGGGCCTTCTCTTCTTCCAGGCCCTCCCGCTCGTTGATTTCCTCGGTATCGCGGCCGCCTCCGTGCTGGTCGGCTTTGCCTTCGTGGGTATCGCTGTCGGTATCTCCGCGATGGTCGCCTCCCGTGGCAGAGCGATGGCGGGCGTCATCGGCCTCTATCTCATCTTCTTGCTGTTCTGGGATCTTATCACTGCCGCAGTCTACCGGGTTCTCAGGGGTGAACTCCCGGGGAACCCCGGCGACCAGTTCGAGGCCTGGTACGTGTTCCTCCAGTGGCTCAATCCGATAGAGGCCTACGGCGTGCTGACCGATGCCATCCTGGGCGAGACGTTCGGTGCGTTCACTATCCCGATTTTCGCCCCGCAGGACGTGAGCGCGACGGAGCGAGTCGTCGCCGGAGAAGTCCCTGCGTACCTGCAAGAACCCGTTCTCGTCCCCGTGTTGCTGTTCTGGTTCGTCGTCCCCGTCGCCCTGGGGTATCTCCGGTTCCGTCGGGCCGACCTCGGGTGACCACGGCGAAGCCCTCCCTTCGTGTCTTCCGTTCCTCTGGACGCTTCGGACGAGGAGAACTGTCTCTGGGTGTGAAACAGCGACCGGTGTCCTTTATGAACTCGTCTCCTCAGGCATCCCGTTCCCCTGTCGACTCAAGCCTTATACCGATTGTTGTGACTATTTTCGGCAGTGCCGCCCAGGTATCGGCATCTGGGAGTCTGAAACTACCACACTGTCTCAACGTAGCGGTAACGAATCACAACAATCCGTATTCGTGGTTCTTCAATCGTGGAATTGTACGTTCTGATTTACGAATATACCTGTCGGATTTCAACCATATCGTTTGAGGCGTGCAAGAAGTACTGCGCATATTCATCAACGGTTCTTGAGAGTGTTACCTCACAGATGGGACATCTCACCCGGGCGCCTTGTCGATTGATCGGTGACTGTGATTCAGACTGCCGGCTGTAACATTTTGAAAGAATTCGCCACCCCGGGGTAGCGAATATCTGTACGAACGTACAGCCGGCAGTATCAAGATGACCATACAAAAAAGAGATAGAGCGTCGGACAGCCCCCATGGCGAGATGTGGCAAAGATTTACTATCTTCCCGCTGGGTTCTTGACCATGGAAATACCAAATCCCCGGGAGTCCAAAGCTGTCATCGGAGTTGCAATCGGCTTTCTGGGGGGGTCGTCGGTCTGCTCTGGCTTCTGCTGGCTCAAACGTCACCCGAGGCCTTTACTTTGCTAGCAATAAGTGGATGGGTTTCGTTCACTTCAGTACTCTACTGTGTCTTGTGGGAATGGGAACATCTGTAGTGGCCCGTCTGCTGATACTGCCGGCTATACCGACGTGAAGATTTTCGACCATACGGGGACAAAATCGTTCACGGGATTATAGCTATTAGTATAATTACATTTCCTACCCCTTGCACGCCTCTTCTGTAAGGAGTTGGGACGATCCGTCCATTGTCGAACTTACAATATTACGAGTGACGAACCACTTAGTGTGATGCCCGGTAAGAAACTCATGGCCGGTTTCGCCGTCGCGGCAACCGCCGCGTATGCAGTCTACCGATGGCAAACGGACAGTTCGGAAACGGAGACGGAGGTTCATTCGACACCGTCGTGAGAGCCCTCCGTCTCCCCGAACCGGATCGTACAGTCAACCCGGACACGCGCAACCGGAGACCCAGACCACCCGTGTCGGCGGCCCGTAGCCTGTTTTTATCACAACACCCGGGACACAGTCCGCGGTGTCGCAACGCTTCGAGAACGCACAACCCACAGAGAAAACAAATCCGGCAGGGGATCGGTGTGGTGTCGCCGGAGCGTGTGACCGGAGGGCTATTCCTGGGTCGGGGAGTCGCGTTTCCGCTGGCGGGCACGCTGGGCCCGGATTCGGTCGGCTGGGTTGCGACGGTCGGGGTCGGAGTGCGCCATGGGGACAACGCCGACAGAGCGGCTGTCGGCACGTGAGTCTACAGGCGGGAAATAAAAAGAGCCACTGGAGACTCAAATGTCGGTTTTACCGTGAGACCTGGTCAGACGGCCTCCACGTGGCTCGCCGTGGAAGTTTCGGACGACGATTGCGACCACCAGCGGTGCGTGTGGCTCCGTCCCGCCACTCGAAAGACATCCCGCCAGGAGACCGACCGAACCGCCGACGGCTGCGAGGACCTGGCGCCGTCTCATATCCACTCGGACGTGACTTCGTTACACGCCACGATACAATCTCCGGGAGTGCAGGCCGCGATGCTTGCATTCTGTGAGAGCAGATCTTAACTGAATCACGTCTGATAGTGATTAGTGCGACTGTTTACCGGTTCTTCACCACCCCGGGGTGGTGAGAGACCGGTAACGACTCGCACTAATCACTATGAGTGGATACGTGTCGACGTATCACTATCAAATATATCGATGGACTGGTCTACGCTACCGGGGACGGCTGATACTCTCCGGACGGGGACCAGTCGGCGTACTCGAGTTCACTCCCGCTGAACCGGGACTCCGGGTGAGAATATATAGGTGGCCGAACCCAAAGACCGGCTTGTGACAGACTCGACGCCCCAGAATCCTGCTGCCCTCACCGAGGGGATGGACCTGGACGACGCGACGAAGCAGTGTCGTTCGGTGATAGACACGGTAAAGCGGGCAGTCGTGAGCGACCGCGAATTCCTCGAGACTGTGCTGGTCGGTCTCCTCTCGCGGGGGCACGTTTTGCTCGAGGACGTTCCGGGGACTGGCAAGACACTCACCGCCCGCAGTATGGCCACCGCGCTTGGCCTCTCGTTCTCCCGGATCCAGTTCACGACTGACCTGCTCCCGACGGACGTGACGGGAACGAACGTCTTCAACGAGCAGAGCCGCGAGTTCGAGTTCAGGGCGGGTCCGGTCTTCGAGAACGTCGTCCTCGCCGACGAGATCAACCGCGCCCCGCCGAAAACCCAGTCGGCGCTGCTCGAAGCGATGGAGGAAAGACAGGTTACCGTCGACGGGGAGACCCACGCCCTGCCGGAGCCGTTTTTCGTCATCGCGACCCAGAACCCCGTCGACCAGGAGGGCACCTTCCCGCTGCCGGAGGCACAGATGGACCGGTTCATCGTGAAGACGAGTCTGGGCTACCCCGACTTCGACGACGAACTGTCACTGCTGCAACGGCGCGCGGACAGGACGGCACGTGCCCCGAGTGTCGAGTCAGCTCTTTCGACCGAACGCGTCACAGCGCTCCAGGGAGTTCCCGAACAGATCCGTTTCGAGGAGGACCTGATGAAGTACGCGCTGGAGATCACCCGGGCGACCCGGACGGATTCCCGGGTCGAGGTCGGCGTTTCGCCGCGTGGCACGCAGCGCCTGTTCGAGGCGTCCCGGGCACGGGCGGTCGTCGAGGGGACGGCCTACGTCACGCCGGACATCATCAAGACCGTCGCACCGGCAGTACTGGCACACCGCCTCGTGCTCACGCCCGACGCACAGGTCAACGAAACCGAGAAACGCGACGTCATCGCGGACGTCCTCTCGCGGACAGCGGTCCCGACACTCGATCAGGAGACGACGGGGTCGAGGTGACGGAGTGCGGCGAGCAGAAACACTGCCGCGAGCAGGAAAGCAAACACTGCCGACACCGGCTGTCCACCCGTTGCCGCGAGATAGACGAGGAAGCCGACGCCACCAACTCCGGTACCGACGACCACGCTGCCCGTCGCGTGGACGAGTTCGAGGCGTGTTGCGTCTGCATCGTGGCCGAGCTGGACGCCGAGGTCGATGGCGTATCCGGCGAAATCCCAGGCGAGCACCGCCCCTGTCACGCCGACGAGCGTGACGAGTATCGGCGCACCCTCGATACCACCAGCCACCGCCCCGACAAACAGTCCGGAGCAGCCGGATGTCGTCAGTCGGTGTGTCCCGACAAATAGCCCGGCCAGCAACACGACCAGTCCGAGCGCGGCCAGGCCCGCAGCGAGCGTCGCGTAGGGGCCACTGGCAGCGAGGACGACGACTCCCATCAGGGCCGAAAGCGCGCTGCTCACGGGCGTCGGGGAGCGGTCCAGCGTGTTCATCGCATCGCCTCCGTTCCTTTTTTGACCGCCGCGTCGAGTGACTCGACCGGCTGCCAGTCGATCACCGGAACCCCCGCCTGGCGAAGCACTGTCACGATCACGGCCCGCCGGACAGCCATCAGCCTGTGACTCGCCGTTCCCGTCCTCGTGGGGTCCGGGCTGATCACCGTCACCGGGTGCCCGCGCGCCTCGAACGAGCGGACGAGTCGGAGCGCGCCGGCATCGACCAGCGGTGATAGGACGATCAGCTGTGTGTTCTCGGGGAGCCGTCCGCGAAGCCGGCGGATCCAGCGGGTGGTCCTCGGGCTGCCCGTCGTGTGGCCGGACTGGAGACTCTCGTTCGCCGCGAGGAGTTCCCGGCCGCGCTGGCGGTGGTTGGTCGAGGCACCCGGCGCGAGCCAGCAGTCGCCCCGACCGAAGGTCGCGAGGCCGGCCTGGTGGCCGTCGTCGAGCAGGCGTGCAAAGACCCGGTAGGCCGCGTCGACCGACCGGTCGACAGCGTGTTCGGCGACCGGTGAGTGGCCCACGTAGGCATCCGGACGGGCATCGACGACGACAACCGCCCGAACGGCCCGTTCCTGGCGGAACTCGAGCGTCGCGAGTTCCCCGGTCCGGGCCCTCCGGTTCCAGTCGACCCGGCTCATCGCGTCGCCGGGCTGGTACTCCCGGACTGCGTGGAACTCGAGGCCCTCGCCGCCCGTGTCGGTCCCCACCCGCCCGGCGTGTTGGGTCGCCCGCTTCCGGAGGGGGACCGACACACTGAGCGGCGCCGGCGACAGGATGGACCGCACTGTCGTCTCCGCCTCGAGAAACAGTTCCTGTTCGTTCGTTCCCGCCAGATTCCGCGTGAGTGCGAGCGCCGGCCCGAACTCGTGTTCGCCCCGTTTCACCGTGACGGTGTAGGAGAGTGTGACTGACTCCCCCGGTCGTAAGGCAGTCCCCAGCCGCGGTGAGCCGTCGATGACCGCCAACCGTTCCGGGACCCCATCGACGATCCGGACGTCCGGGCGGAACCGTCCACCCTCGTTGGTGACAGTCAGCGTCACCTGGACCGTCTCGCCGGGTTCCGGCTCCGCCTCGCTCACCGTCCGTTCGGCGACGAGTTCGGCGGGTCCCGGCGAGGCAAAGCGGCTGTAGGCGGCGTAGCCGACGCCGACGATGCTGGCGAGCAATACACCCGGCTCCAGCGCGACGAGTCCGACACCGAGACAGACGAGGGCGACCGCGCTCACGCCCGCAAGGTGGTTGGTCTCCCGGGGGGCACCGACCGTCGTCCCGTCCGGACGAGGTCCGTCGACAGTCGTGGACTCGACGTCGTCGAGCGTGTCGCCGTCGAGTTCCCCGTCCGGCCCCTCCCCGTGTGGCTCCCGGGGCTCCGTCGACACGTTCGCAATCCCGGCCAGCGCGTCGACGGTTCGACGGACGAGCCGGCTTCTGTACCGGTTTCCGGACCGCAAGCGGTCGAACCGGTCTCGGAGTGATCGCGGCGTCCCGTCGCCTGTCGAGAGATAGCCGGCGGCGTAGGGGTCGTCGCTCCAGCTTCCGTCCTCGACACGTTCCCGCGCTGCTTCCTCGTCGGTGTCCTCGTATCTCGTCAGCACCGTCGTCGCTGCGGCCCGTAACCCTCTCCGTTCCGTTGAGAACACCTGCCCCCAGGCACCCTCGGTCCCGGGAAACCCTCTGAGTGCATCGGCGAGTGTCTCCCCGGGAACCGCCGTCGGCTCCGCGAGTTCGACCTCCGGCGTCTCCTCCACCGCACGGTCACGCTGGCGCTTCCTGAACACCGACAGCGCGTAGAGCGCGACGATCCCGCCGAATATCCGGAGGCCGGTGTCCCCACGGGGCGAGAGGATCGTTCCCGGCTGGACCAGTTCGACGATTGCGAGCCCGAAACACGCCGCGCCCACGAGCAGGTAGAGTCCGGCTCTGCTCACGCCTTCTCCCCGTATTTCTCCTCGATCCGCCGGAGAACGTCGAGTGCGCGTTGCTCGCGGTCGGCTGTCGGGTCGTGTCCGCCGTACCGAACGTCCTCGAACAGCCGTGTCAGTTCCCGGACGTCGTCGGGACTCATACCGGCGTCGACTGCAGCCGTCTTGAACTCCCCGGGTGTCGTCGTTTCGGCCCCCTCGACGTCTAGCTGTTCGGTCATCTCCCGCCAGGCGCGGTACACTTCGTTGTCGGCATCCGCCGTCCCCCCGTCGTCGGACTCGATCCGATCCGCCGCGTCCCCCGCGATCCGACCGATGTCACGGGGGTTGTTCTCCTCCACTGTCCCGTCCCCTGGTTCCTCCGCTTCGCTGGGCCGCCCGGAGTGACCGAAGTACGCGGCGAGCGCGACCAGGAGCCCGATTCCGACTAGCACCGCGAGTACCGCTGGCAGCGCGGGGACGGTGCCGTCCGCTTCCTCCTCGCTCCCGACACCCCCCGATTCCCCGCCGAACAGGCCACTGCTTCCCCCGAACAGGTCGAGACCGTCCCAGACGAAGTGCTGTATCAGCACCCACAGTACGAGTCCGCCCAGGGCGATCAGCACGATGGTGAGGAGCAACTGCGGTTTGTAAAATAGCAGGTAGACAAGTGACCCGGCAAACAGGAGCACGAGCAGGACGGACAGCAGGATCTCGAGACTCCGTGGAATGTCCATCTCCCCGCTGTCCTCGGGTGGCTCCTCCGGCTCTACCTCCTCGAAGAGTCCGGACCCGCTGTCGTTGCCGCTCAGTCCCCCCCCGGAACTCGCCGGCGGGACCGTCGACAGGAGCGTCGCTGCCGAGAGACCGATCGCGACCACAGCGATTGTTGCCACGGCGATCAGCGTGAGGCTTCGCCGAACCACGCCGTACCCTCCGTCCCTTTGCTGTATATTTGTATCGCAAAAAGCAGTTCGACCGGGCGGTCAGCCAATCCCGAAGTCCGAACACCCTGTGATCGACCGACCAATTAAATACCGCGTGGCTTTCAGGGACAGTCGTATGTCCGAGGAGTCCCCTCTCGAGGAACAGGACGAGGACGGGAACGAGCAAAATGACATCGTGGCGATCGACCGCGATGGCGCTGTCGAACCCGTCGTGGAAAACGACAGTCAGTGCATCCTGACTGACGTCGGCGAGAGCGGCGACACACTGCTTTTCACCAGCGATGCCGGCCAACAGATGAACCTGTCCGAACACGACCGCGGGGCCGGCGAAACAGCTCAGTTGACGGCGTATCGCTTCCCCGTCAGGGGTGGCCGGTACAGCCCCGGCGGCGAGCGGATCGCCTACACCACGAACGAGACCGATAACCTCGACAATCTGGACGTTTAGGTTGCCGATACTGACGGCTCGAACGCCCGGAACCTCGAAATCGGGGAGGTCGGTGCCGAAGCGACACTGAGTGACTGGCACCCGGACGGTGGTCGCTTGCTCGTCTCCGACAACTCGACGGATACACCCAGGTGTGGCGTCTACGACCTCGACGGGCCAGAGGGTTACGATGATACGGATGAATCATAACGATCCGTATGACAGGTTGCCACCTACCGCGGCCAGTTACAGTTCCGACAGCGGCTCCCGGAATCACGTTCGACCCGGTCCCTAATTTTCGACCAGGACGCGTCGATGGTTTCGCCGTCCGGTCTGGCGCCACACCCGCGCGCTCCGAGCAGGTGCCAGGTTCCCGTGCTCTCGTTCTGGACCGCTTTCATACATCTGTCGTTGGCCCGCAGTGGCATAAGCCTCGACCCGACTGTTCCGCGCTCGAAGACGTCAGCCCGACGTATCCGACTCCCTGCTCGTGTTGTTCGAGACGGGCCGGTTCCCGCGGTATCTCGTCCGGAACGGTCTTCCTCGCTATCACTACTGATACTGCTGGCTGTACGTTCGTACAAATATTCGACACCCCGGAGCGGCGAACGCCTTCAGAACCGGCCAGCCGACAGTATCAGTAGCTTTTCGCGAAGTAAGCCGTCTCCTCGGCGGCCTCGCCACAGATCGCACACTCGTCCTGGATCGGTTCCTCGTCGCGGTCGAGCGGAACCATCACGATTTCGGCTGCGATGGTCTCCTTGATCGGTTCCTCACAGCCCTCGTCGCCACACCAGCCACATTTGACGTAGCCGCCGTGCTTCCCGATCGTCCCGAGCACCTCCTCGCGGCTCCTCGCCTCACGTATCTCGCCGTCGAGGGTCTTCTCGGCGCTTGCATACAGCTTTGCGAACACCTCGTCGAGGTGGTCCTGCACCGCCTCCCCGACACCGTCGCGGTCGACCGTCGCTGTCTCACCGTCGGGTCGATGTACCACCGTGACTTCCCCGTCCGCGACCTCGTCGGGGCCGACCTCGACCCGGAGCGGGACTCCTTTCAGTTCCCACTCGTTGTACTTGAAGCCGGGGTTGCGGTTTTCGCGGTCGTCGAGGTGGACGCGGACGGAAGCGTCCGCGAGTGCCGATTCGACGTCCGCGGCGTATGCGAGGACGTCCTCCTTGTTTTCCTCCTGCCAGATGGGAACGACGACGACCTGCTCGGGAGCGAGCGTCGGCGGGAGCACGAGCCCCTGGTCGTCGCTGTGGGTCATAATGAGCGCGCCCATCGCCCGCCAGGAGATGCCCCACGAGGTGGTGTGGGCAGTTTGTTCGTTCTCGTCCTCGTCGACGAACGTGATGTCGAAGGCTTCGCCGAAGGAGGTCCCCAGGTAGTGGGAGGTCGCTCCCTGGACACTCTTGCCGTCGGGCATCAGCGCCTCGACAGTTGTGGTCGTGTGCGCACCCGGGAACTTGTCGTGGGGCGGCTTGCGTCCGATCAGGGGAGGGATCGCGAGGACGTCCTCGTAGACGCGCCGGTACTGGTCGAGCCGTGTCATCGTCTCGTCCCAGGCTCCGTCCTCGTCGCGATGGGCCGTGTGGCCCTCCTGCCAGAGAAACTCCTTCGTCCGGAAGAACGGTTTGGTTTCGGTCGCCTCCCAGCGCACGACCGAGCACCACTGGTTCAGGCGCAAGGGCAGGTCGCGGTGCGACCGCGTCCACTCGGCGATGAACGGCGCGATAATCGATTCGCTGGTCGGCCGGACCGCGAGGCGCTCCTCGAGTTCGTCGTAGCCGCCGTGGGTGACCCACGCGACTTCCGGGTCGAACCCCTCCACGATATCCTTCTCGCGTTCGAGGAAACTCTCCGGGATAAAAAGCGGAAAGTAGGCGTTCTGGACGCCGGTTTCCTTGAACCAGCCGTCCAGGTAGTCCTGGATACGTTCCCAGACGGCGTAGCCACGCGGCCGGGTGACGATGAACCCGCCCATCGACGTGTAGCTCGCAAGCTCCGCTTTCTGCACGACTTCGGCGTACCACTCGCCGGTCTCGTGGGTCTTCGAGGTTGTGATCCCGAGTTCCTGGTCGTTCGTTTCGCTCATTAGGAATCTCTGCGGACCCGACCCATAAACAGGCTACGCTTGTCCGCGGCTGTCCCGTCGGGTCGCGTCCGGCGGTGTCCCACACCGCGCGCTCGGCGACGACGGGACGGGGGGTTAACCCACGCCGAAAGGACTCTCACTCTCCATCCAGTCCCAGCCGGGGAGTCGCGTCTGAAAGCCCGCAGCGAGTGCGGCGTCGAGGTCGTCTTCACCCGCGGTGGCCCCGTCGAGATGGATATCCGCGTAGTGAAACGTCGCCTCACCGAGCAAGCGCAGCGGCTGGTTGCCGGCGAGCATTCCGGCCAACTCCCGGCCGAGCAGTTCGTCGACGACGAACCCGGGGTAGTCATCCGCGACGTCCAGTTCCCGCAGGAGCCCCGTCAGGGCGGAAACGTTGACCGCCAGGTCCCCGTCGGCGAACACCAGGTCGACAGCCTCACGGTACTGATCCCCGGTCACGGGGTCGACGGTTACCCCGAACTCCGGACCGAGTTTGTCGCGGACGTCGTTGACGAGTGAGACGACAGTCTCGCCGCGGTCGAGGACCCACTCGTACTCCCGGCGAACGACCTCCTGAGTCACGTGCATGGTACTCCTTCGGGTGCAGTCGTTGTGTAGGTTCTGCCGGGTCGGGTGCGGTCGTTGTGGAGGCTCTTCTGGTCATATACTGTCGGACGGAACTGTTGATACTTTCACTCGCCCCACGTGGAACGAGCAGAATATCATGACTTCCGTCCGACAGTATACCCCAGGTGCTTCTCTGGAAGAGCGCCGAGGATTCGCCAGACTGGCGGGGTCGTTCCCCCGCAACTGGGTCAGCCGCGTCGTCAGCGGACGAGACTCCTTCTTTGCGAAGGTTTTTATAATCGGCAGTGACAATCCTGGGGTATAGTTCGGTTTTCCGGGCACATGTCCGGAAGCGACTGCGACCAGTAGTACGACAAGGTCCACTATGAGTTATCCTACCCGTACGTCCGACGTTCCGTCGGGACAACACGAGAAGCAGTTCGAGCATTCTGAGTCATGAGTACCGTCGATAAGCGACTCGAAGAGATGAAACGCACGATAGAAGAGGAGATTCCTGGAGACATCGAGGTAACCGAGGTGACCTACGAGGGGCCGGAGCTCGTCATCTACACGCGTGACCCGAAACGGTTCGCCCAGGACGGGGACCTCGTCAGACGCCTGGCCTCGAAGCTCCGCAAACGGATCACGGTCAGACCCGACCCTGCTGTCCTCTCGAAACCCGAGACCGCCCGCGAGGAGGTGATGGCTGTTATTCCCGAAGAAGCGGGTGTGACGGACCTCGACTTCCACGTCGACACCGGTGAGGTCGTCATCGAAGCCGAGAAGCCGGGGATGGTGATCGGCCGTCACGGGTCGACACTCCGGGAAATCACACAGGAGGTCGGCTGGACGCCCGAAGTCGTCCGGACACCCCCTATCGAATCCTCGACAGTCAAGAACGTCAGGAACTTCCTGAAACAGGAGCGCAACGAGCGCCGTGACATCCTCGAGCGCATCGGCCGGCAGATTCACCGCGATCAGATGGCCGACGACGAGTGGGTCCGCATCACCACGCTCGGGTGTTGTCGCGAAGTCGGCCGCGCGTCGTTCATCATTTCGACACCCGAAACGCGCGTGCTGGTCGACTGTGGCGACAAGCCGGGGGCGCCGGACGAGGTGCCGTACCTGCAGGTCCCCGAGGCCCTCGGTGCAGGGCCGAGTTCGATCGACGCGGTCGTGCTCACCCACGCCCACCTCGACCACTCGGCGCTCATCCCGATCCTGTTCAAGTACGGCTACGACGGGCCGATCTACACGACGGAACCGACCCGGGACCTGATGGGGTTGCTCACACTCGACTATCTCGATGTCGCCGCGAAGGAGGGCCGGTCGCCGCCGTACGATTCCGAGATGGTCAGGGAAGCGATCAAGCACACCGTTCCGCTGGAGTACGGCGACGTGACGGACATCGCACCCGATATCAAACTCACCCTCCACAACGCCGGCCACATCCTCGGTTCCGCCATCGCACACTTCCACGTCGGCGACGGACTCTACAACGTCGCGTTCTCGGGCGACATTCACTACACCGATACCCGCCTGTTCAACGGGGCCGTCAACGACTTCCCGCGGGTCGAGACGCTCGTGCTCGAATCGACCTACGGCGGCCGGAACGACTACCAGACCGACCAGGAGGACTCCGAGCGAAAACTCAAGCGGACACTTCGGAACACGCTCGAGCGGGGCGGCAAGGTGTTGATCCCCGCCTTCGCAGTCGGCCGCTCCCAGGAGATAATGCTGGTCCTCGAGGAGGCGATGCGCGCCGGCGAGGTCCCGGAGGTTCCGGTGCATCTAGACGGGATGATCTGGGAGGCGACAGCCATTCACACGACCTATCCGGAGTATCTGCGTGACGACCTGCGCGAGCGGATCTTCCACGACGACGAGAACCCGTTCCTCTCCGAGCAGTTCAACCACATCGATGCCGGCGAGGAGGAGCGCCAGGAGGTCGCAGACGGCGGGCCTGCCATCATCATCTCCACGTCCGGCATGATGGAGGGTGGCCCGATACTGTCGTGGATCGAGCATCTCGCCTCGGAGGAAGAGTCCACGATGGTGTTCGTGGGCTACCAGGCACAGGGCACACTGGGGCGGCGTATCCGCAACGGTCGCAAGGAAATTCCGGTCGGCAACTCCTCGCGGGGCAGGGCCGAGACGACAACGCTCGAGATGCAAGTCGAGAGCGTCGACGGGTTCTCCGGCCACGCCGACAGGCAGGGACTCGAGAACTTCGTGCGGACGATGAACCCCCGGCCCGAGAAAGTGCTCTGTGTCCACGGTGACGAGTCGTCGACACAGGAACTGTCCTCGGCACTTTACCACGAGTTCAATATGCGGACGTTCGCACCGAAGAACCTCGAGACGTTCCGGTTTATCTGATACTGCCGGCTCCAACTATATGAAGCTACTCGAGCCCACGGGGGGGTCGAAATTGCGCACGGGCGAAGAGCCGGCAGTATGACTCCCTCGGTTACGGCGCCGAACGGGTGTTCTCGAACCGGTCGTACCACGTCGTCGTGACGTACTGGTACACGTAGTGGGTGAGGACAGCGACGACAAGCGCGGCAGGGAGGCGGGCCAGCCGCCAGTACGGGACCGACTTCGGGAAATAAAACAGCACCACGACCCCGGTCGCGATACCGGCCGACAGCACCAGATAGCCGTACGTCTCCCGCCCGAGGCCCAGGGGTGGGTCCGTCCTGTCATCGCCGGCCAGATCCGGTTGATCGTCGCCCATAGTTGTGGGTTGGTTGCCCGACGTCTACTACCCTTTCGCTCCGGGTCAAGAGTCGAAAGGGGTAATGCGGGGGCGTCGGTAGGGGTAGTATGCGGGTTGTTGTCAATGCTGCGATGAGCGCGGACGGGAAGCTGTCGACGCGGCGGCGTGACCAGGTCGAGATCAGTGGGCCCGCGGATTTCGACCGTGTCGACCAGCTCCGCGCCGACAGCGACGCGGTGATGGTCGGCGTCGGGACGGTCCTGGCCGACGACCCCTCACTGACACTCGACAGCGAGACGCGCAGGCGACAGCGCAAGGCGGCGGGCAAACCCGGAAATCCAGCGCGGGTCGTCGCCGATTCGCGCATCCGGACGCCGCCGGACGCGACCCTGCTCGACGACGCCGCCGAGACGTACCTCCTCGTCACGGAGGGTGCGCCGCCGGAGTTCGTCACACAGATGGAGGAAACCGGCGCGACCGTCATCACCGCGGGGGAGGGCCGTGTCGACCTCGCGGCGGCGTTCGAGCGGCTGGGTGATGCCGGAATCGACCAGCTGCTGGTCGAGGGTGGGGGGGAGCTCATCTTCTCGCTGTTCGAGTCCGGTCTCGTCGACCGGCTCTCCGTGTTCGTCGGTCCGGTCGTCATCGGCGGACGGGACGCGCCGACACTGGCAGACGGGGACGGTTTCGCCGACGAATTCCCGAAACTCACACTCGACACCGTGGAACGGGTCGACGACGGTGCGCTGTTGCAGTACGACGCCGTGTAGCCGTCCCTCGAACCGCCGCCACCGTCGAGCCCGGGTCCGAGCAACTCGCTGGAAGGCCACAACTGCCCCCGATTTTGGGGCCTCTGGTTGTCCCCCGGTTCCTGGGTATCACCTGTTCCCGCGGAGACGAGCGGCCACTCCTTTCGCTTCATGTCAAACGAACGTGAATGTCTGCGCCACTCAGATAAGTATATGAATCCAAGGGAAAGAGCATAGAGCAGAGAATGGCAGCGTGGCTCTTGCTGGCTGTGGGAATTGCAGTCAGTTGTTTCGTCGCGTACAATATCGGTGGGGCGACTACCGGACCAGCGTTCGCCCCCGCAGTCGGTGCTGGCATCATCTCGAAGGTGCTCGCAGCGGCGTTCATGTCCGTGTTTTTCTTCGTCGGTGCGGTGACCATCGGGCGGCGGGTCGTCGACACGCTCGGACAGGAACTCGTCGCGGATCCGGCGATATTCACACTCACTGCGAGCATCATCGTCCTCTTCTACATCGGTGGTGCGCTGTTCATCGGGAACACGTTCGGCGTTCCGGCGTCGACGTCGATGACAGCAGTCGGCGCGATAGCCGGCCTCGGCCTCGCAACCGGGGAGTTGAACTGGGCCGTGATGGGCGAAATCGTCTCGTGGTGGCTCGTCGCGCCGATCATCGGCTTCTGGGTGGCGGCGATCGTCGGTCGGTACTTTTATGTCTACATCGACGACTGGATCGCGATCAACCAGACGGAGGGGGCACTCGTCGCCTTCGACCGGAGCAACGTCGTCCCTCGACCGACCGCCGGCCCGAACACGACATCCCGGGAACTAGTCGGCTCGATCGTCGTCGTTCTCATCGGCTGTGTCATGGCGTTCAGTTCCGGCACGAGCAACATCGCCAACGCGATCGCGCCGCTGGTCGGAAGCGGTCAGATCGAGATGAACGTCGGTATCGCGTTCGGGTCGGTGGCCGTCGCCGTCGGTGCGTTCACTATTGGCCGTCGGACGATGGAGACTCTCGGCAACGACATCACGAACCTGCCGCTGACCGCTGCAATCGTCGTCGCTCTCATCAGTTCGCTCATCGTCATCCTGCTCTCCGGTGCCGGAATCCCCGCGAGTTTCGTCGTCGTCGCGACGATGTCTATCGTCGGACTCGGATGGGGACGGGCGACGCGGACGACGACTCTCGCCGAGAGTGTTGAAAGCAAAGAAGCGCCCCAGCCGTCCGTGGGCGGGTTGGCGGCCGAGGACACTGCGACGGTCGGCGATCCGACCCTGGAGGATGGGGGAGAGCCGGACCCGATCGGCGCCGAAGAGCCAGAGGAGATCCCCGACGCGTCGGACCTGTTCAAACCCTCCACGACCGCCCGCGTCATCATCATTCAGAACGTCGTCCCGATCGTCGCCACCGTCGGCTCGTTTGTGACCTTTCAGCTCCTCTTTTTGCTGACCTGAAAGCCTTCATAGTGATTATTGCGACTCTTTACCGCCGGGCCGTCACAGTTCGGGTGTTTCGGACCGCGGAACTGCTGTTCACGCGACGTGGTCACGAAAACAATCGCAATAATCACTATCAGTCGCGGGCCGACGCTCGCGGGGACAGTCCTCGGTCTAGTGTGAGTGGCCGGTCATCTCGCCGTAGGTCTTGCCGAACCGTTCCTCGAAGAGGTCCATCGTCAGTTCCTCCGCCGCCTCGAGTTCCTCGCCGATATCCTCCTGGCTGTGATGGACCATCCCGTGTGCTTGCTGTGCAAGCCCGAGCATCGCGAGGTCCGCAACGACTTCAGAGGCCCCTTCTCCCGGCTCGGTGAGCATGTCGATGACTGCCAGTGGCACTGTCAGTTCGTCTTCTCCGTCGTCCGTCTCGATGTGAACGGTGGCTGTGTCGTCGGCCATAACCGTACATGTCGACACGCACGTAAAGCCCCTGTGTCCGAGTGCACGCCGGGGACACACGGGAGCGAGTGGTGTCGGTTCGGGATATCTCCGCCGTCAGTCGTCGCCTTCCGCCTGGGCGCTCTCGCCCGCTGCAGTCCCGGCCTCGGGCACGTCCTCGAGATACTCGTCGGCGTCCATCGCCGCTTTACAGCCCATGCCGCCAGCAGTGACTGCCTGCTGGTAGTGGTGGTCGACGACGTCGCCGGCCCCGAAGACACCCTCGACCGCGGTCCGGGTCTGTCCGCCGCCGTCGCCCCGAGCCGTCTCGATATAGCCGGTTTCGTCCATCTTCACGTCAGTCCCTTCGAGATACTCCGTGTTTGGTGTGTGGCCGATGGCGAGAAACACCGCGCCAACGTCGAGGTCGAATTGCTCGGTTCCGGGTTCGTCGAGCTTCTCTTTCGGGTAGCCCGCTTCGTTCTGGGCGAGCGTGACGTGGTCGACGCCCTCTTCGGGCGTACCGTGTACCTCGAGCAACTCCGTGTTGCGCATGATCTCGATCTCGCCGGCCTCGGCTTTCTTCCGGACACGATCGACCCAGTGGGCCTCCGCCCGGAACTCCTCCCGGCGGTGCGCGATGTAGACGGTGTCTGCGAACCTGGTCAGGAAGGTCGCCTCCTCCATCGCGGCGTCGCCGCCGCCGACGACGAGCATGTCTTCGCCGCGGAAGAACGCGCCATCACAGGTGGCACACGTCGAAACGCCGTAGCCCATGAGTTCGTCCTCGCCGGGGACGCCGAGAGTCCGTGCGCTCGCCCCCGAGGCGGCGATGAAGGCGTCGCAGGTGTAGACGTCACCGCTTTGCAAAGCGACCCGGATGGACCCGTCCGCCTGCTTCTCGACGCCCTCGACGATACCGTGTTTCGTGTCGGCACCGAACTGCGCCGCCTGTTCTTTCATCCGATCCACCAGCTCCGGGCCACCGATCCCGTCGGGGAATCCCGGGTAGTTAGCGACGTCCGTCGTCAGCGTCAGCTGGCCGCCCGGTTCGTCCCCCTCGACGACGAGCGGTTCGTTGTTCGCGCGCCCGGCGTAGATGGCTGCGGTCAGTCCTGCGATTCCCGTCCCGGCGACGATAAGCCGCCGGTGCTCGGCGCTCTCAGCTGTCATGTACTGTGTTTAGGCCAGCCCCGATTAGTAGGTTGTGCTGTCCGGCGCGAGATTTGCACGACCACCCGTTTCTCCCCCACCGCCCTCGCATCGACGCCGGTACACCCGGTGGGCGACTCACGGAACGAACAACTATACCACAGGCGTTCGACTCCCCGTCCGGGAGCATACCGATGAGCAGATGTCGAACAGGCAGACCAGTGCAGACGGGTCCGCCATCCGCGGCGTAATGAACCCTCTAACCTCGATCCGTGTGGAAGCGAAGGCTCTCTGGAGCGGAGGCAAGGGGTGGTACTTGATCGTTGTCTCAGCCGCCTGGGCGCTGCTCCTGGGGACGCGGATGATCTATCCGGTTCTCCTGCCACACTTGCGTGAATCGTTCGGCCTCAGCCTCACTCTCGCCGGGTTTCTCGTGACAACCCTGTGGCTCAGTTCCGCGATCGGTCAACTCCCGAGCGGGATACTGGCTGACCGGTACAGCGAACGTCTGGTGATGACGGCCGGCACGGTCGCCGTCACCCTGGCGATCCTTGCGGTCGTCGCCGCGCCGACTGCGGCGCCCCTGTTCGTGGCGACCGCCCTCGTCGGGATCGGCCAGTCGCTGTATCCGATCGCGAGGATCACGATGCTTACGGAGATCTACCCCGACCGGATCGGGAGTGCCCTGGGCGTGACGATGGCCTCTGGCGATCTCGGCCAGACCGTCCTGCCGCCGGTCGCCGGCGCACTGGCCGTCGCAGTCGCCTGGCAAGCCGGCCTGGGTTTCATGGCACCGCTGCTGGCCGTCGCTGCAGTCGCGCTGTGGGTACTCTTGCCGAAACAGTCGGGTTCGGAGAGTGCACTCGACGAACTCTCTGCCGGGACCGCACGATACGTGCTCGCCGAACTACGCCGTCCGAACATGGCCTTCATCCTCGTCATTTTATTTCTGTATATCCTCATCTGGCAGGCCTTTACCGGGTTCTATCCGACGTATCTCATCGAAGAGAAAGGCAAATCCTCGTCGACTGCGGCCCTGCTTTTCAGCCTGTTTTTCGCGATGGGCATCGTCGTCAAGCCGGTCGCCGGCGCCGTCTACGACCGGGTCGGGATACGTCTCTCCCTCGTGGTGGTGTTTTCCGGTCCGGTCTTCGGTTTCGCCCTCCTCCCAGTCCTCGACAGCATCCCCGCGCTCGTCGTGCTCACAGCGGCCGTGAGTATGATGCTCGGCTCGGGCGCGATCACACAGTCGTATCTCTCGGAGTCGTTCTCGGAGGACATGCGCGGGACCGGTCTGGGCGTGGTCCGCACGACGACCGCGACACTCGGGGCGACTGGCCCCGTCCTTTTTGGGGTGATCGCGGACCGCGGGTATTTCGACGAGGGGTACTTCGTCCTGGCGGCGATCATGTTGGCTATCCTCCTTCTCACTCTGCGTCTCTCGGAACCGTAGGTGGAGCAGGCCCTCAGCGTCCAACAATCGCGTGACATAAACCACCGGCGACCGAACGCAGAGCGATGACCGATATCGACGAGAAGACTGACCGGTACGAACAGTTACTCGCCGAGGCGCTGTCGGAGGCGTCGGCTGCGCCGGGGGCCGAGACGCCGCTGGCCGCGGCTGCGGTCGACTGTCTGGAGATGGCGGAGGCCTACCTCGAGGACGGGAGGCACTTCCGGGCCGAGGGTGACACCGTCAACGCGCTGGCTGCCTTCTCGTACGGCCACGGCTGGCTCGACGCTGGCGCGCGCATCGGGCTTCTCGACGTTCCGACGGCGGGTCACCTCTTTACCGTCTGATACTGCCGGCTCTTCGCCCGTGCGCAATTTCGACCCCCCGTGGGCCAATATCTTCACGTCGGTACAGCCGGCAGTATCAGTCTGTCACTCCTCGAGGACTTCAGAAATAGCGTCGAGTGACTCCTCGTCGAGTTCCTCCTCGAGTTCCGCCAGTTCCTCCTCGGTGAGGTCGAGGTCCGCTCGTTTCTCGGTCTCCTCCTCGTCTCCGCCAGCCGCTGAATCGTCCGATCCCATGCGTCGATGACGACGCTGTGGGCTGATAAAGGCTTCTGGCTAGTCCGGATACAGAGATGCCCGACTACCGAAGGGTTTATATACTTACCGCACTAACTCTATATTAGCGAAGGTTGCCTGTAGAGGTATAAACGTTCTTTCTACGGCGGCTTCGGAGACAACAATGAGCGAGACAAACACAGCATCGTCGGACGGCGGGAATGGTGAACGGACGCGACAGCGTCCGGGCGAGTCTACATCGGAAGACGAAAGCGAGGACGAAAACACCCTGGAGACGCAGGCCGGAGAGCAACTGGTCTGTCCGGAGTGTGGCGGGAACCTCGTCGAGGATGCCGAACACGGCGAGACGGTCTGTCAGGACTGTGGCCTGGTCGTCGAGGAGGATTCAGTCGACCGTGGCCCGGAGTGGCGCGCATTCAACAGCCAGGACAGAGAGGAGAAATCCCGCGTCGGTGCGCCGACGACGAACATGATGCACGACAAGGGGCTGTCGACGAACATCGGCTGGCAGGACAAGG
>JAZKTU010000194.1:0-3741 GCA_036625385.1 Halovenus sp.
TTACCGGTGCGACCGCACGACGCCGTGCGGTCGACCCGGAACAGACTTACAGTAGTCACTATGAATCGACGTAACCAGCGGCGAGCGCTCGATTGACTGCCCCGTCAAAAGGATTGGCGCTCTTCCGGAGACCAACGAAACAGATCGGCGGTTCGGACACCGTTTATACCTGTCGAGGCTGTAAGGTGCAGCGATGGGTGACGCTGCACCGACCGGGCAGGAATCGGTCGATCGGGGCGATGGGGGGGCCCGGCCAGCCGGCTCCACAGACGGTGTCGCCACCGATTTTCTCGGAGGGACCGAGGAAACCGCTGACGGCGAATCGGCACTGGTCGTCGACGGCGTCTCGAAGCGGTTCGGGGACGGCGAAGACGAAATCCTCGCAGTCGACGACGTGAGCTTCACGGTTGAACAGGGCGCTGTCGTCGGGCTCCTCGGCCCTAACGGCGCGGGGAAGACGACCCTGATCAAATCTATCCTCGGGATGGTGCTGCCGGACGAGGGATCGGTGGAGATCTTCGGGACTGACGCGAACGATGACCGGCGAGGTGCCTACGTCGACGTGGATGCGATGCTCGAGGGGGCACGCAACGACTACTGGCGACTCACCGTTCGGGAGAACCTCCGGTACTTTGCAACGATCAGTGGGGTCGATCCCGATTCGGTCGCGGACAGTCACGACCGACTCTTGAATCGGCTCGGCCTCGCCGACCACGCCGACACTGCCGTCCGGAACCTCTCACGGGGCATGAAACAGAAGGTATCGCTGGCGAGCGTCCTCGCGGGTGGCGCGAAACTCGTCTTTCTCGACGAGCCGACGCTCGGCCTGGACGTCGAGAGTTCCCGGACGCTCCGGACCGAGTTGACGCGACTCGCCCGCGAGGAGGGACTGACGATCTTCGTCAGCAGCCACAACATGAGCGTCATCGAGGACGTCTGTGACCGCGTGATCGTGATGTCGGCCGGCCGGATCGTCGCGGACGGCACGGTCGAGGAGCTGTTGCGCGGTGCCGACCGCCACGCCGTCCGGATCACAAGTGCGGACATCGACGATAACGCCGTGACTCGACTCGAAGCCACCTTCGAGATTCTGGGCGTCGAAACGGTCGACGGCAGCCGCCGCGTCGAGGTGGCAGCGGCTGGTGAGGAATTGTACACGCTGATGGATACCCTCCGTGACGCGGGGGTTACGGTCGAGCAACTCCACACCGTCGAGCCAGATCTGGAGGACGTGTTCGTCAGTCTGACCGGCGACACGGGGGGGCTCCGTGGCCCGGTCGACGACGAGGGATCGCCGTGACAGTGGGCTCTCTGGGGGAGATAGTGTGACAGCGGACACTCACTGGGGGGGTGGACGGTGACAGACGCCAGCGACTCCGAGCCGCTCGAACAGCCCCGTCCGGCAACGTACTACCATCTCGCACGTGCGGTGCTATACCGGGAGTTCCTCATCTTCGTCCGGTATCCGGCCAACGCGATCGGCGGGATCGTCGTCTCGCTCTTCTTTTTCGGCGTGCTGTTCTACGGGGGGCAGCAGTTGGCCGGACGAGCCCTCACCGAGTCACTCGAAGGCATTATCGTCGGCTACTTCCTCTGGACGCTGTCTGTCGGGGCGTACTCCTCGGTGTCGAACGATATCGGCAGCGAGGTACAATGGGGAACGCTCGAACGGCATATCACCACGCCCTTCGGGTTCGCGCCTGTCGCGTTACTGAAGGGCGTTGCGAAGATCGTCCGGACGTTCCTCACGTCAGTGATCGTACTGGTCGCGATGCTTCTGATGACGGGGAAGACCCTCCGGATCGAGCCGGTTACGACCATCAGTATCGCGGGACTGGCGATCACGTCGGTGCTCGGGCTCGGATTCGCAGCCGGTGGGATCACGGTCCTCTACAAGCGCATCGGGAACTGGCTCAACCTCCTCCAGTTCGGGTTTATTGTGCTGATCTCCGCCCCCGTGTTCGACGTCCCCTGGACTCGCCTGCTCCCGCTTGCACACGGGAGTGCCTTGCTCCAGCGGGCGATGGTGGACGGCACCCGGCTCTGGCAGTTCAGCCCGTTAGAAATTGCCTTGCTCGTCGGCGTTGCGGTCGGCTATCTCGCGGGTGGCTACCTCGTGTTTCATTACGCGACACGGCGGGCACGCCGGCTCGGCGTTCTCGGCGATTATTGACGGGGCGTCGGGAACCGCGTGCAAGATTTTAGCGGTGAGATGAAGCCGACAACTGGGAATCTATCCACGCTCGTAGCCACGGTAGGGGTTAGATGTTTGCATAACAATGCTCTTTGTCCGGTACCAGTGCTGTTATATCGGGAATCAGTCAATTCCGCTGATAGTGACTGCTGTAACGATGTACCGGTACGGCCGCCGGACTGCTGGCGATCGACCCGGAACAGACGTACAGCAGTCACTATGAGACAGACACAAGTTCGGGTCGAATTGCGGCCCGTCGCCGTCCCGCGGTCGCTCGACACGGTCCCGGATCAGTGTTCGGGTTTGACGAGGACCTTCAGCGCGTCGCGCTGGTCCATCGCCCGGTAGCCTTCGGCGACGTTCTCCAGCGTGACGGTTTTGGTGAAGATCGGTGACGGGTCGAGGGTCCCACCGAGGACGTCCGCGAGCAACTCTTCCGCGTACGCACGGACCGGAGCGACGCCCCCGCGCAGCGCGACGTTATCGCCGAAGAAGTCGAACATCGGCATGCCGTCGCTCCCGACGCCGTGCGGGACGCCGACGTACCCGACCGTTCCGCCCGGGCGGGCCGCTGAGACTGCCGTCTCCATGGCGCTTGCGGCCCCGACACATTCGAGGACGTGCTCTGCGCCGCCGTGAGTGAGATCCACGACGTACTCCCCGGCGTCGTCGTGGGCCGTGCCGAGGACGGTCTCTGTCGCGCCGAACTCCTCGGCGATCTCCAGGCGGTCCTCGTGGTGACCGACGGCGATGATACGTGCAGCACCGAGCCGACGGGCGGCGAGGACACCGCACAGCCCGACGGCGCCGTCTCCGACGACGACACAGGTACTGCCCGGTTCGACGCCGGCGCTGAGGGCGGCGTGGTGGCCGGTCCCCATAACGTCGGTCAGCGGGAGGATCGACCGCAGGGTATCCTCGTCGTCGGCGTGGCGATCCGGGACGCGGACGAGCGTCCCGTCGGCGTGCGGGGCGCGGACGTATTCGCCCTGGGCGCCGCCGTTCTCGCCGCTCCAGGAGTCACCGTTGACACAGGAGGTGTGGAGGCCGCGGCGGCAGAACTCACACTCGCCACAGCTGATGACGAACGGAGCGAACACTCGATCGCCGGGTTCGACGCTAGTGACGTCCCCGCCGACGGCTTCGACGATCCCCATCGGTTCGTGGCCGATCCGCGACGGGGTGTCACGGTCGCTCTCACCGCGATAGGGCCACAGGTCCGACCCGCAGACGCAGGTGTGGGTAACTCGGACGAGTGCGTCGCCGGGCGACTCGATTTCGGGCCGCGGAACGTCTTCGACGCGGATGTCTTCCGGTCCGTGGTAGACGGCTGCGCGCATACTCGGATCCAGTGCTCCCATCCGCAAAAGTCGGCCGGATGATAGCTGTGGAGCGGAATCGCCGCTGCGGTCGGCGCCAGACTGGGGTCTCTGTCAAGTCCGGAACCATTGTCTCGACTGTCGGAATCGCGGTGTCAGCTAATAGACCCGAAGTCGGCTGTGAGTCGCTGCTGAGTCTTACTCCCGGCGCTGAAACGGCCCAGGGCT
>JAZKTU010000195.1:0-3609 GCA_036625385.1 Halovenus sp.
CATATGGTTCGACAGTTGTCGAAATATCGCGGACTGCGTGCCGAACACGTGGACGGCCTCGGTTGTCAGTCCCCGTCCGCGGTTTCAGTCGCCGAGTCCGAGTCCGTGTTCCCGTTCGCGTCGGTCGCGGTGAGTTCGATCGTGTAGTCCCCGTTCCAGAACCCGCTCGCGTCGTCGTGGCGCAACGTGATCGTATTCGAGGCACTCGTCGTGGCGCCGAACGTCTCGGAGTAGCTGTCGACCTGGTTTCCGTCGGGGTCTCTCAGGACCAGGGTCACGTCGGTCAGGTCGCCGTCAGTGTCCGTCGCGGACCAGTCGACGTCGAACTCCGCTGTAGGTGTCGTCGCCATCCGACAGTTCCCTCCCGGATTGCGGTCACAGTCCCGGCTGTTGTCGGTCACGCCGTCGATGGCCGCGGACGGTGGGTTATTCGTACTTCCGGGCGCCACGTTTTCCACGCGGAAGTCGATCCTGTCACCGGAGCCACCGCCCGAGGCGAAGACTGCGACTGTCCCGTTCGCCGAGACGGTAAGCGTCGTCGTGTTTTCGCCGTTCGTGTCCGTCGTCCCGGCGGTTCGCGAGAGCGTGCCGACCGACGAATCGTTGACAGCGTAATCGACACCGGCGTCTTCGGCGGTCGGCGTAGTCTCCATCGTGAGAGCGGCGGTGAGCGTTTCCGACCCGTCGATGACACACGGTTCGTCGGGACTGGTCGGGCACGACACACCGTTCTGGGCCGACGGGTCCAGCCAGTCGACCCGGAAGGCGCTGTCGCCACCGCCACTACCCGTCGACGGTTCGGTCACTGCGACCGTCATCGACACGTTCTCCGGCGCTGCTGCCCGGAAGTCCCCGCCGATATCGGCCGGCCCGACCCCCTCGGCGATGGTGAAATTGAGGCGGTCAGCCCCGGCACTGGAGGGTGCCCGGTACCGGAAGGTAACCTGCCCGTCACCGCTGCTCCGGGGGCTGCTCGTGGTGAGGGATCCCCGCGCTGCGGAGGCGTTCACCAGCGTCTCCCGCACCGGCCCGTTGAACGCGTCGCGGACCTCGACGGTGACGTCGCGGGCCTCGTCGGTTCCGACCGTCGTATCGTCGCCGGCAATATCGGTGAGATACGCCGCCTCGGTCGGTGTGACGCCGGTCCCGAGACCGACCTTCGCCAGGCGGAGGTCGTAGGACTCGTCGACCGGAAGCTCCCGCAAGACGAGTTCGACCGTTTCCCCGGGGCCGTCGTCGACCCGCTTGACGTTGCCGTCCTGTCCGACGAGTTCCGCGTCGGCTTCGAGGAGTGCCTCCCAGGTGCGGTTGTCCAGCCGCGTCGGGATCCGGATAGTCACGGGGCCACCGTCACCCTCGATATCGACCGTCCGTGTCTGCGTGCTCACCGGCCGAAGATCCACGGACACCGCACCGGTGCGGCCGGCACTGAACGATCCGTTCAGTGCGACCACGCTGATCCGGTCGCCGTCGACGAGCGACTGACCGGTCAGCGACAGAACGTTTCGCTCCCCCGTGCTGTCGCCGAAGTCGTTGTACAGCAAACTGTTCTCGAAGACCGTCTCCGGCGCGTTACTGTAGAGGTTGTAGTTTGGCTCGTAGGAGATGAACCCGGTGTTGTACGGGCCGGGGTCGTCCCAGAAGTCACCGACGTTACCCTCGGCTGTGATGTTGTCGAACGTGATGTTGACCGACTCGTCTGTCGTCCCGACTGTCCGGAGAGTGCCGCTCGTCGGTCCGGGGTTCACGAAAATCGTCCGGGATGGATACCGCACGCCGAGGGCCACC
This sequence comes from Halovenus sp., assembly GCA_036625385.1. Classification (GTDB taxonomy): domain Archaea; phylum Halobacteriota; class Halobacteria; order Halobacteriales; family Haloarculaceae; genus Halovenus. The sequence continues at coordinate 1,789 of JAZKTU010000195.1, forward strand.
GTCGTCGACCGGGTCGAGGCAGCGTCGGGCATCGAATTGACAACCCCCCGGAGCTCCGTCAGTTCCTGCTGGACCGCCTGGTTGTGGTCGAACTCGATTTCCTCGTTCTGGGTTGGGACGACGAAGGCTTGCCAGATGGCGAGAAAGATGATGAGGATCCCAAAGACGAGCACAGCCCCGATCTGGATCGACTGGGCTCGCTCGTCGGTGAGCAGCGCCATTGACTCCCCTCTTGCGGGCACGTATATAAAAGCCTGACTGGGGGCGAGAGAGGACGTGAGGATCCCGGCGGGGTGGAGGCCCGAATCCGGCGAACGTGGTCGCGACCAGACCGTCGGGACGAGTGGCAACGGTTGTCGTCTCGGCAAGCGGTCACTGTGCCATGCGGGAAGCATTCCAGCGATGACGAGTCGGGGTTCCCTGCCGTGGTACCACCGCCTGTCGCCCTGGTTAGGCGGGCTGGTCGGGTGGCTCGACCGGTATCTCCAACGCAAGCGGACAGCCCCCGGATGAGGGCCACGACGGCAGCGAACAGCACCCCGGCGTGTCGCAGCGAGGAACGGTCCGCCACTCCGCGTGTCGATTCCCCGGTTCACCAGGTCAGCCGTCGTCGACCTCGTGTGTGGCTTCGTGCAGGATCGTATTCGTCGCGCGGTCGACGACGAACAACTGGACGTCACCCGACTGGTTGTGGGTAGTGCTCCGCCAGCGGTCACCGGGGACGAATCGGGTGTCGTCCGCACCGCGCAGGAACGTGCCCGCGTCGAGTCGTTCGGTGAACTCCCCGTCGGCACCGCGCAAGACGACCTCGACATCGCCCGCGTCGAACTCGTCGCCACCCTGGTGGGCGAGCGTGACGACCGTCGCGTTGACCTCGCTTTCGAGGTCCGCGAGCGGTTCCCGGTCAGTGTCGGAGTCGAGCGACGAGAGAAAGAGACCGCCGGCTCCGATGACCAGAACGACGACGACTGCCGTCAACAGGACGACCCCGACGACCTCGGACTGTGCACGGGACCGTCCGACCATACTCTGTCTCTCCGATGTCATCGGACAGAACGCAAAGAGGGATCGACAGTCTTGCCGGGTGAGTCGCCCACGGAGAGGCCGCCAGGAGTCACTCCTCTTCTTCGACGACTTCGGGATCCTGCATCGCGGTCTGGAGGCTGTCGAGGCCGTTGACCCACTCGGCGACCAGGCCGAAATCGAGCTCCTCGACCATATCCAGATCCATCTCCTCGCCGGCGAGGATGAGCGTCCCGGCCTGCACGCAGTAGCCGAGCGCCGCTTCCATGTCCTCCCCGGCTTCGGCGTCGGCTGCTGCCTCGATGTACTCCGCGACCGTTCCTTCTTCGGGTGGGCCGCCGACGATGAACTCGCGGGCCGCGTGGAAGACACACACGAGCGACGTCTGGACGCCGTCGATGAGCATCGCCTTCTCCTCGTCCTCGAAAGTGACTTCGTCGAGAACGACCGACTGGATGTCCTCGAGTTCGGCGAGCGCGACGTCCTCCTCGAGCTGACCGTCTTCGTAGTCTGTGAGTATCTTCGCGACCGCGATCGCGGTGTCGTCCTGCAAGTTCAAGAGCAAGCGCGCTGAATCCTCCTCCTCCGGGTCGATCTCTTCCTCCCGCAACCGGTCGATCCAGTTCTGCCAGCGTTCGTCCGTGTAGTACTCCCCCGGCTCGTTGCTCATACATGTCGGTATGTACCCCGGGGGTTATGCCTTTCGCACCGACAATGTCCCATACGGACTGGTGTGACTCTTTACCGCCAGGCCGATACAAATCACGCGAGTCGGAGCTTAAATCGACAGTTCTGTTG
>JAZKTU010000038.1:0-20189 GCA_036625385.1 Halovenus sp.
GAAGACAATTCTGTATAGCACTCAGTGGTTTATCTCGCGTCGCAACCGTTAGGGGCCGGGGCCCCGTGGACGGGCGTATGTCCCTTCGGAAGCCCCCGGTTTCCCACGAGACGAAACAGACCGGCTTCGGCGGCTGGGAGATGCCGGTCGAGTTCGACTCCATCCGGACAGAACACGCCGCGGTCCGGGAGAGCGCAGGGAAGTTCGACGTCTCGCACATGGGCGAAATCACGGTATCGGGTCCCGACGCCGCCCGCCTGCTGAACCGGCTGACGACCAACGACACGACGGACCTGTCCCCCGGACAAGGCCAGTACGCGGGGATCACCGACGAGCAGGGCCACCTGCTCGACGACACCGTCGTCTACCGCCTGCCCGAGGGGAGCGAGGCGGACTTCCTGTTCGTCCCCAACGCGGGCCACGACGGGGAGATGTACGACCGCTGGGTCGCGCACCGCGACGAGTGGGGGCTGGACGCGACCGTCAGAAATCGCACGGAGGAGTACGCCATGTTCGCGGTCCAGGGCCCGGACGCGCCGGCCCTGGTCGACGCGGAAGCGACTGCGGCCCTCACCGAGCTCTCGCGGTTCGACGTCACCGCCGCGCCGGTCGCGGGCGTCGACGCGCTCGTCTCCCGGACCGGATACACCGGCGAGGATGGCTTCGAGGTGCTCTGTCCCTGGGACGAGGCCGGGACGGTCTGGGAGGCGTTCGAGTGTCAGCCCTGTGGACTGGGCGCGCGGGATACGCTGCGCATCGAGATGGGCTTTCTTCTCTCCGGCCAGGACTTTCACCCCGAAGAGAACCCCCGCAACCCCTACGAGGCAGGCATCGGCTTCGTGGTGGAACTCGACACCGACTTCGTCGGCCGGGACGCACTCGCGCGCGCCGCCAGCGAGGGACCCGAGGAGACGTTGACGGGTCTCGTCCTCCGGGAGCGGGGCGTCCCCCGGAACGGGTACACGGTCACGACGTCCGGTGGCGATGAAATCGGGACCGTGACCAGCGGGACGATGAGCCCGACGCTCGGGGAGCCAATCGCGCTTGCGTACCTGCCGGCGGCGTACGCAGCCGACGAGCGCCCGGTCCGGGTCGTCATCCGCGACGAACCGAAGGAAGCACATACCAGGAGCCCGCCGTTCCTCTCATGAGCTTCGAGGTTCCAGACAACTGCCGGTATCTCGACTCCCACGAGTGGGCCCGCCCGAACGGGACCGTTCGTGTCGGCATCACCGACTTCGCACAGGACGAACTCGGCGACGTCGTCTTCGTGGAGTTGCCCGACGAGGGCGACGAGATAACCGCCGGCGAGGACTTCGGTGTCATCGAGTCGATCAAGGCAGTGTCGGACCTGTACGCGCCGGTTTCCGGCACCACCACCGGCGTCAACGACCGGCTGCTCGACGAACCCGAACTGGTCAACGAGGACCCGTTCGGCGACGGCTGGATGCTCGAGGTCGAACCGACCGACGAGAGCGAACTCGACGACCTGCTCTCGCCCGCCGAGTACCGCGATCAGATCGAGTGAGACAGCTGTTTTTTCGGCGTTTCTCGGGAGTCGAGCAGCAGGCCTGCCGGTGTCGCGATAAACCGCATATCGGGATATAAAATACTGGTCCGTGGACGTCCGCCGCTCTCGACGCATACCGGACGAGTGCTGATACTGCCGGCTGTACCCTTTTGAAAGAATTCGGCACCCTGGGGTGTCAAATATCTGTCCGAACGGGCTGCCGGCAGTATGAATCATAAACTAGCTGCCCTATTGAAAATGGAAGACAGCCTCGAGATTTGCTGCTTTCATCGGTCATAGTCAAAACAATATTTCGACATGAATGGCAGTGAACGTATTTTGGAATCAATTATCTCATTCGTATCGGTACGAACATTGGCGAACCTCGTGTAATCGTTCGTAGGTCCCGCTCTGTCTACTAATCCCACGACCGCCGTGGGGCGTTTTCACGGGAGCGAAAGAAACCTGCCCTGACTTCGGCGTGCACGGACCACCAGGGCCCGGGACAGAGCCATCCGCTACCCCCGGATGGTGACGGGAAGTGGGCCGGTGAGACCAGTATCGGCCCGACAGTGATCAGAGTTCGATGCCGAACTGCTGGTCGGCGTCGATACCGTCGAAGAGGACCTCCCGGATCATCATCGACGCTTCGATGAGGCGTTCGTCGCGGATCGTGTAGTAACTCCGATTCCCCTCGCTTCGCTTCGTCACGACTTTTTTGTCTCGCATCTTGCGAAGGTGTTGTGACACCGTCGGCTGCGGGATATCTGTGGTCTCAGAAAGGTCTGTCACCGTCCGCTCCCCGTCGTCGAGAACATAGAGGATTTTCTGCCGCTTGGCGTTACACAGGACCTGACACAGGTCAGCGTGCCGCTCGAAGACTTCATCGTCGGGAAGTTCGGTCATCGACATATGCTAAGATCCTAATACGCAAAAAGGTAAGGGATCCCAGGAAGCCGGAAAAGCACCGTGGAACACGCCGATCTCTGGACGCCGTCGAGGTTCCAGTCCGGTTCAGTCTCGGGTCGACCCGTGATCGGGCGGGACTGATGAGCACAAGCATACCGTCGGTTTCGCCGTTGCGAATGTGCCCCGTCGCTTCGGGGGAGATAGCATCACCGGCTTCCATCGGGGCCGGATCAACGTCGACGACGACCGTCGCTTTTCCGTCGGTGAATCCGTAGAATTGTCCCGGCTGATAGATGCAACATGCCGAAAATAATCACAACAACCACTATCAGTCGGTTCGCGTCCCAGAGAATCCCACAGACCGCTACCAGTACGTTGAGGGGTCCGTCGTCCAACCTCGCCGCAGTCATACTGCCGGCTGGAACGTTTTGATAGTGATTAGTGCGACTGTTTACCGGTTCTTCACCACCCCGGGGTGGTGAGAGACCGGTAACGACTCGCACTAATCACTATGAAAGGATTCGCCCCCCTGGGTGTCGGATATCTGTCCGAACGGACAGCCGGCAGTATCAGTCCCTCGTCGAATCGACCTGGTCCGTGAGCGCCGCAAACCCGAACGGGAGTTTGGCGAAGACTTCGGCATTCTTCCGGAGCGCCCCGGTCGTGGTGTACTCGTCGGCGGCGTGGGCCGTGTCCGACCCGAAGGCGAATTCTACGGTGGGTACCCCCTCGTCGCGGAGCGTCTTCGCGCCGCCGCCGGTCGCGCTGCGACGATGAACGGGTTCGCCGACGACGGTTTCCGCGATCCGGGCAGTCGCCCCGACGAGTGGACTGTCGAACGGTTCGTACGTGCCCATACTCCAGGAGACATCCGCGATCTCGACGGACGGATACCCATCGAGAACCTCCTCGATCCGGGCGAGAATCGAAGGCGTATCTACGCTTGCCGTCAGCCGGACGTCGAGTTCTGCCATTGCAGTCTCGGGAACACGGTCGATCGCCCCCCCGCCGTGCAGGGTGCCGAGATTGACCGTCGGCGCGGTGAACAGCCGCCACGCCGTCTCTTCGTCCATCCGTGGCGCATAGAACGAGACCGATTCCTCGACGATAGGGACGACATCGTCGGCGAGAGCGAGATCGACCTGTACCAGCCGGTCTTGAATAGCTGTGACGGCCGCGATGAGACGGTCGATTGCGTTCTCGCCCAGCGGCGCCCGTGATCCGTGTGCAGCCGTACCGGTCGCTTCGAGCGTGAGCCAGATGCTCCCCTTGTCGGCGATCGTGACCGAGTGCGCACCGGCCTCGCAGGTGGTCTCCCCGACGAGACAGGCGTCCGCCGTCAGGCGGCCCCGGTCGAGAAGAGCAGGGAGGCCCGCAGCACCGGTGGTTTCTTCGTCGCTGACCAGGGCGAACTGGAGGGTTACCGGCGGGACGGTTCCTGTTTCTGCGTACGCCCGGACGGTGTGTAACATCGCGGCGACAGCCCCCTTCATGTCGGTTGCACCGCGGCCATAGATCCGGTCGCCATCGCGTTCGCCCAGCGGGTCATACGTCCACGCATCCCTGTCGTAGGGAATCGTATCGACGTGCCCCTTGTACAGAAGCGTGGTTTCGGTTTCTCCCGGGAGCGTGATCAGCAGGTTCGGCCGGGAGTCGTCCGCGACGATCAACTCGGACTGAACCCCGAGAGCGTTCGCGAACTGTTCGATATACTCGATGATGTCACGAGTGGTGCCGGGTGGATTCTGGCTGTCGATCCCGATCAGCTCCTGTGTCAGTCCGGCAAGATCGGCCTCGTGACTGTCGAGAAACTCGGTCAGGAAAGCAGTGTCCTCGTCGACCGCCTCTGGAAGTGCCGCGGTCGACTCCTCTCCAAAGCAGAAGGGGCAACCTTCCCCGCTCTCTTCGTCTGAATCCTGGAACGCGGTCATATTCTGGAAATCAGTTCGGGATGACTGGCCTGGGCCAGCGACGGCGGTCAGTGGACGGTACAGATGGACGTTATCGCTCGAAGGATAAAAATATTCGCATATTTGAATAAAGACCAGTGACCGCTCCAGCGAGTTCCCAGCCACGGGACGAACCAGTGTCAGTACCTCACAAAGTTCGGTACTGATACCGCACCGCAACCGCAGATGAACGCTGCAGCTGGCGTACCTGAGAGGTGAGCATCCCACCGAGCAGACACCGATCGTGACAGCAACCAATACGCTGACGCTCCCTGAGAAGGGAGTGAGGGTCGGAGAGGACCCGTATCGTCCGGTCAAACGCCGGTCCGGTGAGTGGCGACTTGCTAGTCTTCCTGGAGAATCCGCGACGTAGTTGGTGGTCCGATGAGAGCGAGCGCTCGAGAATCGAGCCGAAGCAGGTATCACTGCTGCGTCCGGAAAGACCCATCACAGTCCCGCTAACCCGCTGTAGTCGCGACCTGGCATTGTTTCTGGGGGTACGGCCCAGGGGGGAGAGAACGGCGAGGTCGGATTCCGGCGGATACCCGATGATCGTCCACACCGCGAGGCCGGTCCCACCATTCTCGCTGAACCGAAAACATTCCTACGCCTGGTCCTAAAGGGAGTCAATCATGGGTGGAGACAACACCGGCAGCCCCTACGCGCCACACACCACAGCGGAGACGAGAGCGATGCTCGACGCTGTCGGCGCAGACCGGGAAGCCGACCTGTTCGACATCCCAGGCCCCGTACAGTTCGACGACGAGTTCGACATCGAGGCTCGAAGCGAACGGGCGGTCCGAACCGACCTGGAGGAGACGCTCGCGAACAACGACGACCTCGTGGAGTTGCTGGGACGCGGACACTACGACCACTACGTCCCCTCGGTGGTCGACCACCTCGCGGACCGCCAGGAGTTTCTCACCTCGTACACGCAGTATCAGCCCGAAATCGCACAGGGGTTCCTCCAGGCACTTTTCGAGTACCAGTCGATGCTGGTCGAGTTGACCGGCCTCGAGGTGGCCAACTGTTCGATGTACGACGCCGCGTCGGCGCTGGGCGAGGCGGCGACGCTCGCGAGCCGCGTCAGGGGGACGAGCGGGTCGCGGATACTGGTGCCGGCACACCTCCGGAGGGGGAAGGGGGAGGTAGTCGAGAACTACGCCGACGGTGCCGGGCTGACTGTCGAGCAGTACCCCATGGACGACGGGGCGGTCGACGTCGACGCGCTTGCGGCGCGGGCCGACGAGGAGACAGTACTCGTCTACGCGGAGAACCCGACGGTTCGAGGTGTCGTCGAGGAGTCACTCGGGGCGATCGGCGAGATAGCGGCGGCGAACGACGCCCTGTTCTGTCTGGGCTCTGACCCGGTTGCGCTCTCGGTGCTCGAAGAACCCGCGACGGTTGGTGCGGACGTCGTCATCGGGGAAGCGGCTACGCTGGGGCTCGGGACTGCGTACGGGATGGGGATGGGGCTGTTTGTCACCCGCGAGGACTACCTCAGGCAGGTGCCGGGCCGGCTGGTCGGTGCGAGCGAGGATAGCGAGGGCCGGCGGGCGTTCACGCTCACGCTCCAGACACGCGAACAGCACATCCGGCGCGAGCGGGCAACGAGCAACATCTGTACGAACCAGGCGTGGGTCGCACTGCGGTCGGCCATCCACGCCGCCGTGCTCGGGCCCGACGGCCTCGTCGAACTCGGCGACGACTGTGTGCGCCTCGCCGCGGCGACGGCCGAAGCACTCGACGACATCTCCGGGGTGCAGGCGCCGGTGCACGACCGGTACCACTTCCGGGAGTTCGTCGCCCGGACCGACCGGCCCGCCCCCGGCATCGCGAGGGACCTCGAAAACGAGGGCTACGCCGTCCACGCGATCGACGATCGTCTCCTGCAGGTCTGCGTGACGGAGACGGCCGAAGGGAGGGTCGACGACTTCGTTGCCGCGGTCGCGGAGGTGGCAGGATGAGCTACGACCAGGCGCGTTTCACCGACGGCGACCGGTACGAGCCACTACTCGCGGAGAAAAACACGGCGGAGGTGGACGTCGAGACGGCGCTGCCCGACGAGATGACCCGCGATTCCCTCGAGTTGCCCGCGCTGAGCGAACCGGAGGTCGCCCGCCACTACACCCGGCTCTCGCAGATGAACTACGGCGTCGAGACCGGCCCGTTCCCGCTCGGGTCGTGCACGATGAAGTACAACCCGGCGTTCGTGGAAGACCTGGCGGCCCACCCCAGAGCGGGAGTGCACCCGGACCGCACCGACCGGACGATCCAGGGGACCCTCGAGGTGTACGCCCGCCTCGCTGACTACCTGGGGCGCATCGGCGGGATGGACGCCGTCTCGCTGCAGCCCCCGGCCGGTGCTGCAGGCGAGTTGACGGGCGTCCTCGTCGCGAAAGCCTACCACGAGTCACGCGGCGAGGAGCGCAGCGAGGTTATCATCCCCGAGAGCGCCCACGGGACGAACTTCGCCAGCGCCGCGATGGCCGGTTTCGAGATCGTTGCACTCCCCAGCGGCGAGGACGGACGCGTCGACCTCGATGCGCTCGAGGCGGCGATCGGCGAGGAGACCGCCGCGCTCATGCTGACCAACCCCAATACGCTGGGCCTCTTCGAGCGGGATATCGAGACCATCGCCGACATGGTCCACGACGCGGGCGGGCTGCTCTACTACGACGGGGCGAACCTCAACGCCCTCCTCGGGCGGGCACGGCCCGGCGGGATGGGCTTCGACATCATGCACTACAACGTCCACAAGACGTTCGCGACGCCACACGGCGGCGGCGGTCCCGGAGCCGGACCGGTCGGCGTCGCGGGCGACCTCGCGCCCTTCCTGCCGACCCCGAGCGTCCGCGAGACAGACACGGGGTACGAACTGTTCGAGCCCGAACGGACCATCGGCAAGGTCCACGGCTTCCGGGGGAACTGGCTGGTGCTCCTCAAGGCCTGTGCGTACATCGAACGGCTCGGCGACGAGGGGCTGGCTGACACGAGCGCGAAAGCCGTCCTCAACGCCAACTATCTGGCCGAGGGGATCGATTACGAGGTTCCCTTCGGCCCGTTCCACCACGAGTTCGTCGCCAGTGCCGGCGAGCAGGACGCCGCGGACGCGGCAAAGCGGATGCTGGATTACGGCGTTCATCCGCCGACGACGAAGTGGCCGGAGATCGTGAGCGAGGCGCTGATGACGGAACCGACGGAAGGGGAGAACCGGCGCACGCTGGATTTGCTCGCCGACGCGTTCGACGCTGTCGCCGGAGAGGACGACGAAACGCTCGAGCGTGCACCCGAACGGACCGCCGCAGGGCGGATCGACCAGGTGGCTGCGGCACGCAATCCCCGGCTCTCCTGGCACGCGCTCGACGGGACGCGCGACGCGTGAGCGCCTACCCGACAGCGTCGGTTATCAGGTCGGCGAGTTCCTCGTAGTGTTCCGTCCCCGAACCCTTCCGGACGAAACCGGTCACGCCCGCCGAGAGGGCCGCCTCGCTGGTCTCTCTGTCCGCGGCTGCAGTAAACAGAAAAAAGGGGATGTCGGGATCAGTTTCGCGGATGGCCTCGAACAGTTCCAGACCGTCCATCGCGGGCATCCGGAAGTCGCTGACGACGCAGTCGACCTCCCCCTCGGCGACGCGGTCCAGAGCCGCACTCGCGCTCGTTTCAGTCTCGACGGCGATGCGGTCGCTCGCACGGCGGAGAAACGTCTCCGTGAGTTCGAGCACGTCCGGGTCTTCGTCGACAGCCAGAACGCGGATCGACCCGGCCATATCAGGCCCGGCAGGTGTCGACGGTGTCGTCGATTCGGACGAATCTGTAGTTACACTCCGTACACTCCCACTTGACTTTCTCGCCGAGGTGTACCATCGTACTCGCGGTACGCCAGAAGGTGTCAGCCCCACAGTTCGGGCAGTCCCGTTGCAGTTCCAGTCCCATACCCGGCGCTTGCGTCCGCCGACAGATGAAGATACCGGGTAGCGTCGGACGCGTGGAAGAGGGCAGCGGCAGGCGAATATTTGTATCTCGAATCCGAACGAGTAGTATGAGCAGGCGAACGACACGCTGTGACCGCTGTGGCTACCGCGTCCAGTGGGACCCGGAAACGCGCGAGGGGCCGATAGAGTTCTACCAGGAGGGGATCTGTCCGAGCTGTGGCAACTCCTTCGAGGACCGGGCCCCCGTCTCCGCCCGGCGCGGAAAGAAACGACGGTAGCCCCGACCGGATCGTCGGGCGGTCTGCGGTGAGTGGCCACAGCCGGCAGTCACGAAACTGCGAGCGCGGGGAGCGGAGTCACCGACTGCATTGGCTGTTCCGGTAGCCATTAGTCGCCGCCCCGGAAAACGCGTGTATGCAGACAGTCATTCTCGCCGCTGGCGAGGGGACGCGAATGGGGCCCCTGACGGCGAACCGCCCGAAGCCGCTGTTGCCGGTCGCGGGCCGGCCGCTCGCCGCGCACGCCGCCGACGCGGCAGTCGAGGCGGGCGCGTCGGAACTGGTCTTCGTCGTCGGCTACCACGGGGACGACGTCCGCGATCACTTCGGGGAGAGCCACCGCGGCGTGCCGGTGACGTACGCGACACAGAAGAGACAGCGCGGGACGGCAGACGCCGTCCGGGCCGCCCGAAAGCACCTGGACGGCCCGTTTGCAGTCCTCAACGGCGACACGCTCTTCGAGGCCGGCGACGTCCCGGCCCTCTTCGAGGCAGCCCCCGCGATCGCCGGTATCCACGTCGAGAACCCCGGGGAGTACGGCGTCATTTCGACGGACGACGACCGAGTAACCGGGGTCGTCGAGAAGCCGGCGGACCCGTCCTCGACACTCGTCAACGCCGGGGCGTACGCCTTCCCCGAGAGTACCCTCTCGATGCTCGATGTCCCCGAATCCGAGCGCGGCGAGCAGGAACTCACCGACGTGCTGGCGCGGGTCATCGAGCGGGAGTCGGTCGGCATCGTCGAACTCGACCGGTGGATGGACGTCGGGCGACCGTGGGAGTTGCTCGAGGCCAACGAGTGGAAACTTGGCGACCTGGAGCGCGAGGTGGCGGGGGCGGTCGCGCCGGATGCGGAGCTTCGCGGCCCGGTGGTCGTCGAGACGGGCGCGACTATCGAACCGGGCGTGGTCGTCGAGGGTCCGACACTGGTACAATCCGGCGCGCACGTGGGACCGAACGCGTACGTTCGCGGTCGGACCCTCCTGTGTGCGGGCGTCGAGGTGGGCCACGCCGTCGAACTCAAAAACAGCGTGGTGATGGCCAACACGAACGTCCCGCACCTCTCGTATGTCGGTGACAGCGTGCTCGGGCGTGGCGTGAACTTCGGTGCGGGGACGACGGTAGCGAACCTCCGTCACGACGACGAAGCCGTCCGGCTGACAGTCAAAGGCGAGCGCGTCTCGACCGGACGGCGGAAGTTCGGCGTCGTCGTCGGCGACGGGGCGAAGACAGGCGTCGACACCAGCCTGAACCCGGGCGTCGTCCTCGGAGCTGGCGTCCGGACCGGGCCGGGCGAGACGGTCACCAGGGACCGGTGGGAGCCGTGAGCGCACCGTCGTTCAGGCGGTACGACCCACGTGACAGCGAGGCCGTCGTCCGCCTGCACGAGTGGGCGATGCGCGAGGCTGGAACCGATCCGGACAGGATTCCCGGTTCCGACGACGTCCGCGACGTGCAATCGTCGTATCTCGACGCCGGCGGGGAGTTTCTCGTCGGTACCGTCGGGGAGGATGGCTGGCAGGAGTCGACGGAGGCACGGGGCCAGCTACCGGAAACGTTCGACGGCCGGGTCGTCGCAATCGGCGGCTTCCTGCCAAACGAGGTCGGCCACGCCGACGAGCGGACGGTTCCGGGTGCGGCGGAACTCCACCGGATGCGCGTCGCACCGCCGTGTCAGGGCCGCGGGTACGGGCGGGCGCTGCTCGACGCGCTGGAGCGTCGGGTCGGGGCAGCAGGATACGAACGCGTACTCGCGACGACGGCCCGACGACAGGAGCGTGCCGTCACGCTGTACGAGCGAGCGGGATATACGGTCGTCGGCGAGTCGACCTTCGGGGAGTACGACCTCGTCCACTTCGAGAAGGAGGTGTAGGCACGGCGGGACGCGTCCGGACGCGCCTCGTGCTCCCGCGAGTTGCGGAAAATTCGAGACGAAAGCCTCGCCCGTTAGTGGGGAGGATGTCAACTCTCGAGAGAGACGCTGTGGTCGGACTGGAGCCACGCCGTAGACTGCTCCCGGTCGTAGATGACCAGGTCGCCGTCGCCAGTCTCTATCGTCCCGTAGCGCTCCCCGACCGGCGTCTCGGACTCGGTTGAACTCTCAGTTTCCATCGTGTTATCACGGGCGTGTTGCCCTCTGTCAAGAGATAGCCAGCATATACGAATAAATGTTTCGTGTTCTGGCAAATATGATAAACAAACAGGTAGCGATATCGAGGATTATATTATGTATGGATAATAGAACGTGTGGGAGCGGGACCGCAGAGCGGGGGAGCCTCCTGGGAGGTCGTGGCACCACTCCTTTGTACGACCGGGTTGTATCCCGGGACATGACACGGAATCCGGCACCGGTATCCCCACCGGTCGTGCTGACGATCGCAGGAAGTGACTCGGGCGGCGGAGCCGGTATCCAGGCGGATCTGAAGACGATCGAAGCAGGCGGTGCGTTCGGGACGAGCGCTGTCACGAGCGTGACGGCCCAGAACACCCGTGGCGTCGAGAGCACGCACGTCCTCCCCGTCGGCGAAATCGAGGCGCAGTGTCGGGCCGTGCTCGACGATTTCGACGTGGCCGCGCTCAAGACGGGGATGCTCGCGACGGCGGCGGTCGTCGAACTGGTGACCGACGTCGTCGGGGAACGGGACGTCCCCGCGGTCGTCGACCCGGTGATGGTCGCCGCATCCGGCGACCGTCTGCTCGAACCGTCGGCAGAGGCCGCCTACGAGGAGTTGATCGGTATATCCACGCTCGTGACGCCGAACGCCGACGAGGCCGAAGTGCTGACGGGAATCGAAGTGACGGACACGCAACGCGCACGACGAGCGGGGGAGGAGTTGCTCGCGCGGGGCGCGGACGGAGCACTCGTCAAAGGCGGGCACGTGTCGGGCGCGGACGTCATGGACGTCCTCGTCACCGAGGACGCGGTCGAGACCATCCGGCACCCGCGTATCGACACCGGGGCGACACACGGGTCCGGCTGTACGCTCTCGTCTGCCATCGCGACGCGCCTGGCCCACGGTGACGAGTGCGGGACGGCTGTCCGGGCCGGAATCAACCTGCTCGCCCGGGCGGTCCGGTACAACGTCGGCGTCGGCAAGGGGCCCGGCGCGGTGCATCACATGGTCGCGGTCCGGGACCGCGCCGAACGCCAGCCGACAGCCGAACGCGTCGAGGATATCGTCCGGGCGTTCGTCGAACAGGACGCCTCGGCGCTGGTTCCCGAGGTGGGTATGGACGTCGCCGGGGCGACGCCGTACGCCGAGGTACCCGCCGAGTGTGCCGGCGTCGAGGGACGCATCACCCGCGTCACCGACGGCGTCAGGCCGAACCGTGGGGTCCGTTTCGACACGTCGAGTCACGCCGCTCGCGTCCTGCTCGCTGCCCGGGAGGGCGACGCAGACCGCCGGTTCGCGGTCGACTGTCGGTCCGGCGACGACGTCGACCGTGCGCTGGAGACGCTTTCGTGGCCGGTTTCCGAGTGCGAGCAGGCGGGAGCCGACGGACCGTCGGTCGAACGGCGGGTGGAACAGGCGATTGCGGAGGCGGACACCGCGCCGGTCGCGCTCGTCGACCGCGGCGAACCCGAGATGGTGCCGCTGGTGACACTGCTCGCCGACGACGCGCCGACGCTCGTCGACCGGGCGGTCGCCTTGCTCGATGCGCTCGATACAGCGAACGTGCAGGAGAACGGGACTACGTGAGTGAAACGACCTGCTCGCACTCGAGACAGCGAACCCGGTCCCCGTCGTCGACGAGTTCGTACTTGCCGTTTCTCACCCCGAAGACTGTCCGTGCGGTCCAGGCGGCGTTGCAGTGTGGCTGTGGACACCGCTCTGGCACCGTCTCCGTCCGGGCTGCCGCGGCTACGTCAGCCATCGTTTCCAGGTCCGAAGCCGCCTCGTCGTCCAGTTCCGTCCGGAGGTGCTCGAGGTGGGCACTCAGCGCGGCGTCGGGCGGTTCCGCCTCGATCTCGAAGTCCTTCCGCCGCGTTCCCCCTTGACCGGACAGGAGGTCCGGGTCGGCCGGCGCTGCTCCCGGTGTGTAGCGACCGGGCCCGCACGGCGACGAGCAGGACCGTCGCGAGAAACAGCGCCACCGCAAACAGCGTCTGCGGGGAGAGCGGGCCGTCCCGGACAGCGGAAAGGGCCGGATTCGACAGCAGCGGGCGGAGCGCAAGCACCCCGACGAACGCGAGAAAGACCGCGCTGCCGGCCACCCGCTTCGCCATCGCCATGCATCGACGTAGGGAAGCGACAACTAAAGCGTTCCCGTCGGCCAGACGGAGAACGGGGCCGAGCAAGATACAAATCCGTCGGCAGCGATGACCAAACATGGAGCGCGACCGCCTCCAGCAGGAACTCGAAGCAGCCTTCGGCGGCAGCGACAAGGCTCTCCGGGTGGTTTCCCGCCAGGCGCGTGACCTGGCGGACGCGGGCCGTATCGAGGCCGACTTCGGCTACACACTCACCGTCGAGGCAGTGTGCTCGCATCTCGCGGACGCGCCCGACGACCACTCGCTCGTGCAGCGGTGGAACTGGTGGATCGGGTCGCTCGAACTGTCACACGGCGACTACCAGCGGTTCCGCGTGCGGCCGGATATCGGACAGCAGGGGTAGCCCGCGCTGTCGAACCGTGCCACCGTCCGGGGCAGCGACAACACAAGCGGCCCGGGGTACCGACTCCCCCGGAATCACCGCCGTCAGCCACAGTCGGGTCCGTTCAATCGTCGCCCGCTACCTCTCGCCGTCAAGTCACAGCTGGTTTTACTCGAAGTCGATAAACATCTGTGGCTGGTCGGCGTAGTCCTCGTCCTTAGTGCCGTCGGGCGCGACGTAGCCAGAGTTACCCGGCGGCACGATATTCTCGGCACGAATCTGTGGCCGGCACCCTGTTCGTCCCCACCCAGTCGGACAAAGTGATTTTCTGTCCCGCGAGTGAACCACCGAGTGGAATCTACGAGATGTGTTCCGACACCGAGGGCAAAGCCCGAGTGAAGCGCCTGACCTAGAGGAATCGGACGAACGTCCCGGTGTGTGAACCGGCGACAGTGAAGAAGATTTCAGTAACGTCGGTTACAGAAATATCATTCAGATTATGTTTAAGGAGATAGAGTGCTTTGAACCGACTGTGATGTACCAAGGAACGTACGGTACGACACACGGTCGGCTCGACGACAGCGGTCCCCGCGAGAACCGGACGGTTGCCGGCCTCGTGCTGACCACTGGAATCCTCGCTGCCATCTTCGCTGCTTTCCTGGTTGCGGTTGCGGTCCCGGGGTTGGTGGCCGCAACCCTGCTCGGCGGCGCGGCCGCGGAGGCGATCAGAGCGGTTGCATCGCGCCTGAACGCTGGGAGTTCGTCCGGACAGCAGGGGACAGTGGTGCACGGATAAAAGCCCTCACGTATAAACTGAGGACGAGTCTCGGACCGAGAAACGCCCGAACACGGTAATCAATTAATATCCACTCGGACGTGACTTTGTTACACCCCACGAACCCATATCTGTGGGCTCAGACCGCGATACTAGCGTTTTGTGAGAGTATGGCGTAACTGAATCACGTCCGAGTGGATATGACGAGTCCGGGGGGTACCGATGCGCGGAGCGATCATCAACCTCAGCGACGCGGAGATCGAGGAACTCGGATACGGTAGCCTCGTCTCGCTCTATCGGGGTGCCGGCGTTCGCGCGATGGAGTTGCTCGAGGGCGACGGAAAGAACGGCGGCGCGAGTGGAAGTCGAGAGTCGGTTCGACGAGGACCGGGTCGACGAACTCGACTGTGTCGAGGACCGGGAGTTCCCCACGAAAAAAGAGAGCACCTATCTCTACTTGCTGGAGGTGACAGCCCTCGAGATGCCCGAGAGCGTCGCCCAGGACCACGACGAGTTGGTGGTCGTCTGTGACCCGACCGTCAGCGACCGCGGGTTGTTGCTCTCGCTGGTCGGCCAACAGGAGAGAATCGGCAAGACGCTCCGCCACTTCGAGGCGGTCGGGACCGTCCCTGATCTGCACAAACCCGGCGAGTACGAGGGCGGGGAGCGGACGCTCGACACCCTGACCCACCGGCAATCGAGGTCATCCGGACGGCCTACGACATGCCGCGGGAGGCCTCGGTCGAGGAGGTCGCATCGGAGATGCGTATCGACGGGGCGACCGTCTCGGAACACCTCCAGCGGGCCGAACGGAACCTGCTGACGACACAGCTTGCGGCGCCGTGACAGAGAAATTTCAAAAACTGACTTCAGAGAACATCTTTAGGACTGGCGTGCGGACGACGAGATATGTCAACGGAGTCTCCCGACACTGACGACCTGGAGCGGGCTGTCGACCTGGAAACGCTCCGCGAGGAGGGGCGCGCGTTGACGACGGTCGATGGCCAGAGCATCGTCCTCTTCCACCACGAAGGCGAGGTGTACGCGGTCGACAACCGCTGTCCGCACATGGGGTTCCCGCTCGCGAAGGGGACCGTCGACGACGGGATTCTCACCTGTCACTGGCACCACGCCCGGTTCGAGCTCTCCTGTGGGGATACGTTCGACATCTGGGCCGACGACGTCCAGACGTTCCCGACCAGCGTGCGCGACGGCGACGTGTACGTCGACCCGAACCCGAAGCCGGACGTCGGCCCGGAGGTGCACTGGCGCAACCGCCTGGTCGACGGGATGAGCGAGAACCTCTCGCTGGTGATGGCAAAGGCCGCGATCCACCTGGACCACTACGGCGAGGGGTTCACGACGCCGGTCGAGACGGCAGTCGACTTCGGGACGACCTATCGTGCCGACGGCTGGGGTCGCGGACTCACGACGCTCGGGGCGATGGCAAACATCTACGGCGACATCGCTCACGACGAGAAGGTGCGTGCGATGTTCGTCGGTGTCTCCGAAGTCGCCGACAATTGCGCGGGTGAACCGCCCCGGTTCGACCAGTACGCGCTCGACAACGAGGACCTCTCGAAAGCCCGGCTCAAATCGTGGTTCCGCGAGACCTGTGAAGTCCGTGACGGAAACGGTGCGGAGCGGTGTCTCCGCGCCGCGACGGCAGTCCTCCCGCCGGAGGACCTCGCCGAGGTGCTCGTCGCCGCGGCGACCGACCACCTCTATATGAATGCGAGTCACACGGTCGATTTCATCAACAAGGCCTTCGAGACGCTCGACCACGTCGGCTGGGAGAACGCGGAGAAGGTCCTGGCCACGACTGTCGACACGATCACCGGCGGGTCCCGTGCAGAGGAGACACAGTCCTGGCGCCAACCGGTCGACGTCGCGGCACTTTGCTTCGGTGCGTCCGAGGATATCCCGGACCTCGCAGCGGCCGGCGCGGACGGGGAGTGGGAGCGCCCCGACGGCTTCGTCGAGACGCTGCTCTCGGACGACCCGCACGCCACCGACGACGCGCTCCGGAGGGCTGTCCGTGAGGGTGCCACGACGGAAGACCTGGCCCACGCCGTCGCCATCGCGGCGCTACGGCGGATCGCACAGTTCGGAACCAGCAACGAGTTCAACGACTGGAACACGGTCCACCACACGTTCTCTTTTGCCAACGCCGTCGACAGCCTCGCGCGACGGACTGACGCCGACGAAGTCTACAGGGCCTGCTGGCAAGGGGCCATGTCGGTGTATCTCGACCGCTTTCTCAACCAGCCCCCCGCCCGCCTCCCCGAGCCCGGCGACGGCGAGGACAAGGACCCTGCCGCGCTGCGCGAGCGACTGCTCGAGACGTTCGACGAACAGGGACGCGTCGACGAGGCCGGCCGGGTCGTCAGCTTCCACTTCGACGCCGGCGGCGACCCCGTAGCGCTCAAAGAGACGATGGGCGAGGGACTCCTGCGCGAGGACGCCAACTTCCACACGCTCCAGAGCGTCGAGGCCGGATTCAACCAGTTCGAGGTTGCCCGCAACGACCAGGAGCGCAGGCTCGCACTGATCGCTCCTGCCCGGTACATGGCCGCACACTTCCCGACCCGGCGGGAGGACGAGCAGACGTTCACCATCGCCGAGCGGCTGTACCGGGGTGAGAACATTCACGAGACAACTGACTGATACTGCTGGCTGTACGTTCGTGAAGATATTCGACCCCCGCCCCCGGGTGTCGAATTCGTTCAAAATGTTACAGCCAGCAGGATGAGATTGTGGGCGGACGACGGGGCCAAACCGCACAAGCCAAACCCCGCGACACTCTGAAAGGTGTATGGAAGTCGAGTTTCTCGGCGGCGCGCGCGAGGTCGGCCGCAGTGCCATCCTCGTCGACGAGTCGCTGTTGCTCGACTACGGGCTCGACCCGGCGACACCGCCGCAGTATCCGGTCGGGGACGTCGACCCGGACGCGGTCGTGGTGAGTCACGGCCATCTCGACCACGCCGGCGCGGTGCCGGCCCTGCTCGCCGGGGACGAGCGCCCGCCGGTTCACTGGACGCCGCCGACACAGCGGCTCGCGACGATGCTCGCCGAGGACACCCTGAAACTCCACGGGAACACCCCGCAGTGCCCCTTCACCGGGACACACGTCCGGCGGCTAACCGAGGTGTCGGAGACCCACGGCTACCGGGAACCGTTCGAGGCGGCGGGCTACGAGGTAACGCTGTTCGCCGCCGGCCACATCCCCGGCAGCGCGCACGTACTGGTCGACGACGGCGACACGCGCCTGCTCTACACCGCCGACTTCCACGCGGGGACGGCGGGGGACAGCGACGACAGAACCGGCGGAGCAGGTGGCGAGCGGGACGTTCCGCCCGGCGAGCAGCGACTCGTCGCCGCGACCACCGCACGCCCCCCGGCCGACGTCGTCGTCACCGAGAGTACGTACGCCAACGTCACCCACTCGGCCCGCGGAGCGCTCGAGGCGTCGTTCGTCGAGAGTGTCAAGACGACGGTCTGGGAGGGTGGAACCGTCGTCGTGCCGGTCTTTGCCATCGGGCGGACGCAGGAACTCATGTTGGTCTGTGAGGCAGCCGGCATCGACTGCTATCTCGACGGGATGGGGCAGGAAGTCACGCGGATGCTGCGTGACTACCCCGGGTACGTGCGGGATGCAACGGCACTCAAGCGCGCGGCGTCGAACGCGCGCTTCGTCACCGGCAGGGACGGCCAGCGCAGGCGAATAGCCGAGAAGAACACGGTCATTCTCACCACCGCCGGGATGCTCAGCGGCGGCCCGGCTGTCACGTACGTCCCGGCGATCCGGGGCCATCCGACGAACAAGGTAGCGCTGACCGGCTACCAGGTCGAGGGGACGCCGGGGCGGGAGCTACTGGAAACCGGACGGGCGGCCTTCGACGGCCGCGTGCTACCGGTCAGCGCACAGGTCGAGCAGTACGACTTCTCTGCACACGCCGACCGCGAGGGGCTCCGATCGTTCCTGTCCGCCTACGGGGACGCGCGCGTGCTGGTCAATCACGGTGACGACTGCGCCGGGTTCGCCCGCCGGCTGCGTGCGGACGGGTACGACGCGAGCGCACCGAAACTGGGCGAGTGCCTCCGGCTCGGCCGCGACACGTGACGGCAGCGGGGCAAAGCAGCGAACGGAGTCGGACAGTTCAAAAAGGGGAGGACAGTCGCGAGGAGTCGGTCTGTCGGCGATATCGATTCCGCGCAGTATATCCATCCAACCCACGTAAGCCGGGATATGGACCCGGACGACGTCCGTCAGGACTGGGCCGAGCGGTCCGGGCGATTCTCGCCGACGTACTATGCGGACCTCGGCCCGAACGAGGTAAGCGAGACACTCGCGAGCGTACTCACCCACTACGTCGACAGTGACGCTGCGATTCTCGAAGTCGGCTGTGGCTCCGGACGCCACCTGGCATACCTCCACGACTGCGGGTTCGAGAACCTCACTGGCATCGATATCAACGACGAGGCGTTCGTCGTCATGGCCGAGCACTACCCACGGCTCGCCGAGACCGGGACCTTCCACACCGGCGCGCTCGAGCGCCTCCTCCCGGAGTTTGGAGACGACGCGTTCGACGTCGTCTACTCGGTCGAGACACTCCAGCACATCCATCCCGACGACAGGTGGGTGTTCGAGGAACTAACCCGGCTCACCGCCGACCTGCTCGTGACCGCCGAGAACGAAGGGAACAGCCCCGACCGGGGACGAAACACGGCCGTCAGCTACGTCGACGACGACTTCCCGCTCTATCACCGTGACTGGAAGGAAATATTCACCGAACTGGGGTTCGCCCAACTGATCCGTGAACCAACGGCACGGGACACGATACGGGTGTTCCGGAGACACTGAACGACCGCGTGTCTTACCGGAGACAGTCACGGCGGTCCGGCGTACACGCCGCCGGCACCGGGGCGAGGCGGAGAAATCGACACCGGGGACGGGGGTGAGCACCGGAAGAGGTCGTCCCACCGCGTGACACGGGGAGAGAGGTCTCAAACCCCCACAGAGAAGGGTTCGCCGCCAAAAACCAGTGAAACACGGGTGAGCGGACCGGTAGATGTGTCAAAGGTACCGGTCCCTGTTGCCGGTAGACGGGAGTTAGGGTAGCGTTTACAGGAGCGGGCGCGCTTATACAGTGGCGGCCCCTGGGGAAGGTGAAGGCTGCTTCCAGACCGGGCAGTCACAGACTAAACAATGACAACAGCGTCCGACCCAGACGAAGAAGAAGAGCAGGTGAGAGAGCATCTCGAGGATGTCGACGACGGGTGTGGATGCGCCGAAATCTGGGAATATCTTTCCGAGAGCCGACAGGACTGAGACGCTGCGGTTGTCGTGCGTGATCCCGAGCCCTCTCGGCGTGGCGGCAGAGATGAACGGACAGTCAGCGGGGCGACTGCGGGATGTTTTTATTCGCGCCGTCCGTACCGCGGACTGATGAGCGAGGACGGGAGCCACGAGTTCCTCCCGACGGGCAGAGATTCCCCGGTCGGCGAACCGGTCATCCGCGGTGATCCGTCGATCACCGGCAAGCGGGCAGCGGACGCGCTCCAGTTCGATCCCGACGACCCCGAGAGCCTCAGGCTCGCCGCGGAGACAGTCTACGCGTTCACACAGAACGAGGCGGGTGGGGAGGACAACGTCTTCATGCTGCGCGGGGCAGCGGCGTGTGCTGCGCTCGTCCGCGGCGAGGGGTCGTACAAAGCCGCCGCCGAACGGGCAGGGGACGGTGTGACAGTGTCGTTTATCCGCAAGTGGTCGCGCGTTCACGACCTGCCCCAGTCCATCCGCAGGCACGTTGCCCGCGGCGAAATTGCGCCAACGGCGGCGAAACACATCGCGCGGGTCCCCGGAACATCGCGGCTCTACCTGGCGTGGGCAGTCCTGGACCACGACCTGACCGTCCGGCAGGTGCGGGCAATCGCCAGTGAAGTCAACAACGGCGAAGCCATCGAGGAGGCGCTTGCCAGGCGCAACAGTAAGCTGGGCAGACTGACACTCGAGTTGCCCCCGGCAGTGTACTGCGAATTGCGCCGGCGGGCGTCGGTTGCGGACACCGACCCCGGGGAGGTTGCTGGTGACATCCTGGCCGAACGGTTCCGTAAAGAACAATCGTAAGGACTTAGCCCGTTACATCCCGATGCGACATCGAGGGCCGGTAGCTCAGTGAGGGAGAGCGTCTGGCTTTTAACCAGATGGTCGAGGGTTCAAATCCCTCCCGGCCCGT
>JAZKTU010000039.1:0-20114 GCA_036625385.1 Halovenus sp.
CCGCACATCTTGTGGCCCGAGAAGGCCAGGAAGTCGGCGCCGAGATCGCCGACGTCGACGGGCATGTGCGGCACCGACTGGGCGGCGTCGACGAAGAAAAACGAGTCGTGGTCGTGGGCGATGTCGGACAGTTCCGAGACGGGATTGACCGTCCCCAGCGTGTTCGAGACGTGGACGACACTGACCATCTCGGTGTCGTCAGTGATGAGTTCGCGGGCGGCGTCCATGTCCAGGTACCCCTCGTCGTCGACGGGGATGTACTTGACATTGGCGCCGGTCCTTTTTGCAATCTGCTGCCAGGTGACCAGGGCGGCGTGGTGCTCCATCTCCGTCAGCACGACGTCATCGCCGGGGCCGAGTTCCGCCAGGCCCCACGCGTAGGCGACGGTGTTCATGCTCTCTGTGGCGTTTTTCGTGAAGACGATTTCCTCGCGGCCCTCGGCACCGATGAACTCGGCGACCCGGTCGTGGGCGTCCTCGTAGGCGATGGATGCCTCCTGGGAGAGCTGGTGCAGCCCCCGGTGGACGTTTGCGTTGGTGTGGCGGTAGTAGTCGGCGATGGTGTCGACGACCTGATCCGGTGTCTGTGAGGTCGCCGCGTTGTCGAGATAGACCAGTTGTCGGTCTCCGAACTCCCGCTCGAGAATCGGGAAGTCCGGGCGGATAGACTCGACATCGAGGGGAGGTGACTCGGTCGTTGCCATTACTCACACAATGAGCCCGAAGGGGAACTTTATTTCGGTTTCACCGAACTCAGGTTGGGGTCAGGACAAGCATGATGAGGGGAAGGGGAGAGCAGCCGGGGACCTGTCGGCTCACAGCCACAGCAGTTGTGCGTGTCGCGTCCCGTCGATGTCGAGGACGTTCTCCTCCTCGATGAGGCCGTGTTCGACGGCCAGCCCGACGGCGCGGGTACCGACGATGTTGGCGACGCTACACGTCGCCAGGCTGTCGAGAACAGCCTGGTCGCTCGCCACCTCGCCGTCGTAGAAGCCGGCGTCGACAGTCAGTGACACGTCGCCGTTCTCGAACTCCTCGCCAAGCAGGTCCGCGTCACAGACCGAGACGAGCCGGCCCTTCTCCGTCTCGCGCTCGTTGAGCAACAGGTCGGGCATCTCACTCCCTCAGCTGTGCGTCCTCGAGAAGCTCTTCCTCCCCTTCGGAGCGGAGTTTTTCGGCCTCCTCGGCAACCTCCTCGGCACGCTCGTCCTCGCCGAGTTGTTCGAGGGCGATCGCTTTCTCCTCGAGCAGGTCGACGCTCCGATAGCCCAGCCGGATGGCGTTGTCGAAGGCGTTCAGCGCGTCCTCGGCGAGGCCCCGCTCGTTGAGGAAAAAGCCGCGGTTGTACCACGCCTGGGCGAACCGCGGGTCGAGTTCGACCGCACGCTCGGCGTGGGCGAGCGCCTCCTCCGTGCGTCCGAACTCCCAGAGAGCGTACGCGAGATTCGTCTCGGCTGTCGCGGCGTGCTCGGAGTCGTCGTCGATGTCGAGGGCCTCCCGGTACGCACCGATTGCGGCGTCGTACTCCTCGAGTTCCGCGTGGGCAGCCCCCTTGTTGACCCACGCCTCCTGGGCCAGCGGGTCGTCGTCAGTGAAGCGTGCGACGCGCTCGAGCGCATCGGTAGCCTGCTCGTGGCGGTTGATGCGCATGTACTCGAGGCCGACCTCGAGCAGTTGCTCGGCGTCGACCGCGTCGGCGGCGATATGGTCCTCGTCCAGGTTGTCGGTGAGAAGCCGGGAGTCGACCGGGTCGACGGTATCCGGGTCCGGCGCGAGGTCCTGCTCCTCGAGTGTGAACGGGTCGTGGGGGTCGTCGAACCCCTGTCCCTCCGAGAACTCGTGGTCCTCGGGTTTGTCATCCATATCTGTCCTTTGCAGGGCGGAGCATTAAGGCCTGCGTCACCAAGTGGGGGCATGCGCCTGTTCGTGAGTGTCGACCTCGACGGGCTCGCGTCGGACGTGGCGGCTGTCCAGGAACGGTTCGAGGAGGCCAGCGGGCTCCGGCTGACCGACCCCTCGCAAGCACACATCACGCTGAAGTTCCTCGGTGACACCGAGCCGGAGCGGGTCCCGGCGGTGACCGACGCCCTCGAGCGGGCCGTCGCCGATAGCGGCGTCGAGCCGTTCCGGGCGACAGTCGGGGGACTCGGCGTCTTCCCGCATCTCGACTACATCAGCGTCGTCTGGGTCGGCGTCCGGGAGGGGAGCGAGGAGCTGACACGCCTGCACGAGGCAGTCGAGCGCGAGACGGTCGACCTCGGCTTCGACCCCGAAGAGCACGAGTTCACGCCACACGCGACGATCGCCCGGATGGATCACGCCGGGGGCAAAGAACACGTCCAGGGTGTCGTCGAGAATCGGGACCCGGATGTCGGGACGCTACAGGTCGAGGAGATCCGGCTGACGGAAAGCGAACTGACCGAAGACGGCCCCGCGTACGCGACTGTCGAGCGAGTGTCGCTGTGAGACCCGGCCGGGGAGGAGAGGGTGTCAAAACGCGGGCGGAGAAAGCAACCGTCGCCCCGGTGCGGTTCGTCGTGGCCCAGCGACAGCCGGTGGCCAGGGTATCCCCCTGGGAGTCGCCACCGTTCCCCGAAAGGGACACACATTTAAGCGGCGACAGGAAAGACGGACATACTATGGGCAAGAAATCGAAGGCGAAAAAGAAGCGGCTGGGAAAGCTCGAAAACCAGAACAGCCGGGTGCCGGCGTGGGTCATCGTGAAGACCGACCGCGAGACGATGCGGAACCCGAAGCGCCGCAACTGGCGGCGGAGTGACACCGACGAATGAGCGCGAGTGATTTCGAGGAGCGGATCGTGACAGTGCCGCTCCGAGACGCCAAGGCAGCACCGAAGCGAAAGCGCGCCGACAAGGCCCTCTCGCTGATCCGTGGCCATCTCGCACAGCACTTCTCCGTGCCCGAGTCGGCTGTCCGTCTGGACCCCTCGATCAACGAGGCAGTGTGGGCGAACGGGCGGTCGAACCCACCGCGCAAGCTCCGGATCCGGGCCGCGCGCTTCGAGGAGGACGGCGAAGGCGTCGTCGAAGCGGAAACAGCAGAGTAACCCTTGCTCCGCGCGGCCTTCTCCGGTTCGCCGTACGTCGGCGTCTTCGCCCGAGCGACGGACGACGTGTTGCTCGTCCGTCCGGACGTCGACGCTGACCTGGGCGAGACCTGTGGCGAAGAACTCGGCGTGCCCGTCGTCGAGACGACAGTCGGCAGAGCCGGTACCGTCGGCTCGCTCACAGCCGGCAACGCGAACGGAATCCTCGTGACCAGCCGCGCTACCGAACGCGAACGCGAGCGGATCGCCGACGCGACGGGCCTCCCCGTCTGCGAACTCCCGGGCCGGGTCAACGCCGCCGGGAACGTCGTCCTCGCCAACGACAGCGGCGCGTACGTCCATCCCGACCTTGCGCGCGAGGCAGTCACCGCCGTGCGGGACTGTCTCGACGTCCCGGTCGAACGCGGCGACCTGGCGGGCGTCCAGACCGTCGGCACTGCCGCCGTCGCGACCAACCGTGGCGTGCTCTGTCACCCGAAATCGACCGACGACGAACTCGACCGGCTCGAGGAAATTCTCTCGGTGCCCGCGGACATCGGGACCATCAACTACGGCGGACCGCTCGTCGGGTCCGGCCTGCTCGCAAACGACACCGGCTACGTCGTCGGCGAACGGACGACGGGTCCGGAGCTGGGCCGCATCGACTCGGCACTCGGCTACGCCGGGGAGTAGGCCCGGGTATGGAAAGGGGGGTCTCGACCCGCGCCGGACGGGACGAACGCGCAACGCTTATTCGCCGCTCGGCCAACGCATCAGTATGCGAATCGCACTGCTGGGTGGTACCGGCGACATCGGCGAAGGGCTCGCACTCCGACTGGCACGCGACACCGACCACGACGTCGT
This sequence comes from Halovenus sp., assembly GCA_036625385.1. GTDB lineage: Archaea > Halobacteriota > Halobacteria > Halobacteriales > Haloarculaceae > Halovenus. Next base: position 3,911 of record JAZKTU010000039.1, read on the forward strand.
TGTCGGCTCCCGGGACGCCGAGAAAGCGGCGTCCGCAGCCAACGAGTACCGGGCGACGCTCGACGAACACGACCACGACGCGATGGTCGACGCCGCGGAGAACGACGACGCCGCGGCTGGGGCCGATATCGTCGTGCTCTCGGTACCGGCGTACTACCTCTCCGACACCATCGATGCCGTCGCGGACGAACTCGAGGATGCGGTGCTGGTCTCGCCGGCGGTCGGGATGCAACGCGACGAGGACGGCGTCAGCTACAACCCGCCGGGTGTCGGCAGCGTCACACAGCTGGCGGCGGCGACTGCCCCCGAGGACGTCCCGGTGGTCGGCGCATTCCACAACCTGGCTGCGGCCCGCCTCGCCGACCTCGAGGCCGACCTCGAGTGGGACGTCCCGGTTGTCGGCGACGACGAGGCAGCAAAGGAGACGGTGATGGCAGTCACCGCGGAGCTCGAATCGCTCCGGGCGCTCGATGCCGGCGGACTCGCGAACGCAAGCGAGGTCGAGGCGGTGACGCCGCTGCTTATCAACATCGCGAGCAACAACGAAGGGATGCACGACCTCGGCGTCAGGTTCCGGTAGACCACCTTTTTCTGCGTCGGGTGCGCTCTACGAGCGCACCACTCCTTGAAAAACGTGGTGGCCTACACGCCGGCCTTCTCGAAGGCGTCCTCGATATCGTCGGCCTGGGTAACGCCGACGAACCGCTCGACGATGCCGTCGTCGTTCTCGACGATGAGCGTCGGCAGCGAACGGACCTGATACTCGTTTGCGACCTCCTGTTTCTCGTCGACGTCGATTTTCTCGAACTCGACGTCGGCGTACTCCTCCGCGAGTTCCTCGAGGATCGGATCCTGTGTCTTACACGGCCCACACCAGTCAGCGTAGAAATCCATGAGCGTGACAGTCATGCGTTTTAGAGGTACCGTACCGATTCTGATAAGCGTTTTCGTCCCGTGCACCGGTCGCGCAAAGCGCGACGGCCGGACCGGCGGTGGGAACGCGAACGACGAGTGCGAAACGCTTAGTACGGTTGCTTGCGGAGAATGGTACATGAGCTCAAACGACGGCAGCGGGCTGATGTCGAGTGCCGGCCTCGTCCGGTACTTCGACTCCGAAGGGGACAAGGGACTGACGCTGGACCCGAAGACGGTCATCGCGTTCAGTACCCTGCTCGGCGTCTTCATCCTGCTACTCAACGCCTTCGCATAAGACCACGGCTGTTTTCTCGGTCCTTCCCGGACCGGCGTGTATGCATGTCGACCCGAACGGAGGCAGACCGCCCCCGCGGCCTTCTTCGACCGTGGGACGGTCCACTGCGAGATGGACTGTGCTCACAGTACCGGCCGGAGCAACGAGTAGACAGCCGAGTTCGTCGACCTGTTCACTCGCCGCCGGACCAGGGGGTACCTGCGGTTCGGGTCGTGGGAGCGTCTGTGTCGCCGGTGAACGGGTACCGCGGGGAGGAACCGGTGGGCCCCACCTGGTGGAGGGGGGTGGGACCGACGGTTCGCAGCCGACCCACAGGAGCTTTGACCGTCGGGCCCACACCACGACTCGATGACCGTTCGGGTCCGGGGTATCTACGCGACTGCGTTGACTGCGCTGTTCGACGACGTCGTGCAGCCGTCGCCGCCGATCAGCCGCCGGTTCGACACGACCTTTCCGGTCGAGCCGGCTGACGTCACCGTCGGGACGACCGGCGACCGACTGGGCGTGGGAGTGCACGGGGAACGCGAGGCTGTCACCGAGGCCGCCACGCGGCTCGAAGGCATCGGCCGGGACACGTTCGTCTGGTCGGCGGCGCTTCCCCGCGGCGCCGTCTACGCCGGTGAGGTGACGGAGACACTCGGGGGCGGAGCGCTCGTGACCTGCGGGGAGGAGGCAGTCGGATTCTTGCCGTACTCCAAAACGGCACGCCACGTCGAGACGGGCGACCGGCTCCGGGTACAGGTCGACGAACCGCAGCCGCCCTGGAGCGACAGCCGACCGATACTCGACACGGACGTCCGGGTCCACGGTACGCTGGCGACACTGGTCCGGGGCGGCAGGGCGACGGGCGGCCAGCCCGAACTCGCGGACGTCCTCCCGACGGCGACGCCGGATGGCTGGGCGGTCGACTGGGCGCCAGCAGCCGACGACGCCGACCTGGACGCCCTCGACGCGACACTCGGGGCGATCGCCGGGCGTGCCGGACGGCTCGACGAGGCGTTGACCGACGCACCCCCGCCGACGGAGTGTGCACCACACCGGTACTGGGCCGGCGACGCGACGCGCTGGGTTCTCTTCGGGCGCGAATCGCGCTTCGCGCTGGACGAAAAGCGCCGGGAGGTGACGGCGACGATGGCCGGCCACCACCGCAGCAAGGCCGCGACCGGCGCAGCCGGCGCCGCCGTCGATTTCGTCGAAGCCGTCTGCGAGAGCGCCGGCGGAGACGGGTTCCCGTTCGACGCGCTGACCCGGCAGTTCGGGCCCCGGGAAGGCGAGTCGCTCGCCATCGGCCACGGGAAACCGGACGGCCGGCGCATCGAACTGGGACCGGGGACGGTCACGACCCGTACCGCCGACGGCAAGCTTACCCTCGAGCGGGAACTCCGGCCCGGCGGCACCTACGACGCCATCGGCGGCGAGATACAGTCAGGCGACGTCGCCATTACGAAGTTCGAGGAGGGGCGGTGGTGGTACCCGACGGTGTACCGCGGTGCGGACGGGACGCGTCGGGGCACGTACGTCAACATCTGTACGCCGGTCGAGATATTCCCCAACGAGGTACGCTACGTGGACCTCCACGTCGACGTGATCAAGGGGCCGGACGGGGCCGTCGAGCAGGTCGACGGGGCGGAACTCGCAGACGCCGTGGCTGAGGGCCACGTCCAGCCGGACCTGGCGACGAAAGCCCGCGGGGTGGCCGACGCGGTGGCAAACGCGCTCTGAGAGCGGGCGGGCGGCTCACTGCCGAATCGCGCGGACCACGGAAACCACTGCCGACAAGTAACCCCCCCACGAACGAACCACAGAGATGTTTTACTCGGAGACGCTCCGGAACCCGTTCGGCCTGACGCCCCCCTGCGAGCGGTACGTTCCGGGGTACGGGGACGCCGACGCACACTTCCACGTCGTCGGCGACCACCCGGGCCGGCACGGGGGCCTCGAGTCGGGCATCCCCTTCACCGGCCGCCCCTGGTCCGCGGAGTTCTTCGAGGTGCTGCAACGTGGCGGACTGGTGACGGGTGTGACCGAGTCCGGGGGGACGATCACCGGGGTCGACACCGACAGGACGTTTCTCTCGTACCTGCACGCGTGTGCGTCCGAGGGCGAACCGACCGAAAGGGAGTACACTGCGCTGGAGGCGACGTTCGACGCGGAGTTGCGGGCCATCGCGGCGCACGTGCTCATCCCTGTCGGGCGGCGGGCGACCCGGTACGTCCTCGAGACACATACGGCCCGGGAGACGGACGTCGAGATGGCGGACGTCCACGCGACCGAGATCCGCGGGTCGGGGTGGCTCGTCGTGCCGGTGGACGACCCCGAAGGCTGGGCCGACGACGACGCGGACCGGTTCGCCGCCCGCCTCGAGGCGATCCGGGGCCGCGACTACCGGCGCGAGGCCGACCTCGGACGCTTTCTCCCCGGCGAGGAGCCGTACTTCGTACGGTGAAACGGAACTCGGAGCGACGTCAGTCCGCTAGCGAGATTCCCGTTCCGGCGGTCCCTGACGAGTGCGTTCTTCGAGACTGAACTTCGACGTATCTCTCTCCGAATCCTGAGCTGAATGTATCGTATTCGCGTGTGTGGTCAGTAACCACGTCGAACCCGTCTGTTTGCACGCCTCGACGTACTCCTCCGATCCGCCTACGGGATCGATTGGGAGTATCACCTCCCCTGGATTGTCATACGGACGGTTGTGACTCTTTACCGCTCTGCTGTGACAACATACACGTTTCGCGGGCTGATGCGCCGTATATCGGACGTCCCTGTCGAAAATAATCACAACTGTCCGTATCAGTGAGTCCGTGATAGAACTCCATCATTTTCCGCATCTCTTCCTCCGGCGTTCCCGATCCCTCTCTCGTTCCGTACTCCCCGTCCCCGAACAGCGACGGCCAGTTCGGCATGATGCCATCGTAGTGGGCCCCCGTGCGAACGGCTTCTTATTTGGCCACCAACACCCCATCACGACAAGGGATGCGCGGTTCCTGCAGGGCGTCGGCAACATCGTCGCTTCGTCGACTGTGTAATGATCGCCGTCGTAGCTGAACGGTTCACCGCTCCACAGATCCGTGATCACGTCGAGTGCCTCGTCGTACTTCTCCCCGAGAGTCGTCGATCCCCGGGGCTCTCCAAAGGTCGTATACAAGGGTTCGGCGCCGAGCCCTGCACCCAGAGGTACCCGACCGTTAGAGAGGTGATCGAGGGTGGCGAGGTTGCGGGCGACCTGCCACGGCTGACGGCGCGGAAGTGTCGTCACCCACGTGCCAGGCGTAACGTCGTCTGTTCGCGTTGCGATCCCAGCCATCGTAATCCATGGATCGAACGCGGCCCGGGGCTGTTCAGTCCAGTCGGCGTAAACGAGGTGGTCAGCACGATCAAAAGAGGCTCTCACCGATTGAGGATGTCAACGAACCCAGAATTTTCATTCCGGGTTCCTCCGACGATCGACGTGTCGACGGCCACGCGGATGGCGGAGGACCCACACGAACACCTCGGCGAGACCTCGCCGTGGGATCCCGACCGCTTCGCGGAGCGGTTCGAGCTCATCGTCGGGGGGGAGAACCGCCTGTCCCACGAGCGGATCCACGACGTCCTCGGGGTGTGGCCACGGAGTCTCTGGTCGGTTGCGGAAGACGTTGACAGATACCCGGCCTGGCGGTACAACCCGATGGTGTACGTGCTGAAGTGAGAACGGGCTGCGCCGCGAGCGCCGGAGTTTTGAGCGCGGACCCGGTACGCGCTCCCATGATAGACCTGCGAAGCGACACAGTCACCCGGCCGGACGACGGGATGCGCGAGGCGGCCCGCGACGCGCCGGTCGGCGACGACGTCTACCGGGAAGACCCGACAGTGACCGAACTCCAGGAACGGGCGGCGTCGGTGCTCGGCACGGAAGCTGCGCTGTTCGTGCCCTCCGGGACGATGGGCAACCAGGTGGCGGTCAGAACCCACACCGAGCGCGGGCAGGAAGTCCTCTGTGAGCGCGAGAGCCACGTCTACAAGTGGGAACTCGGCGGCCTCGTCCAGCACTCGACGGTCCAGCCACGGACCGTCGACGGCGGCGACCGGGGAGTCATCACGCCCGAGCAGGTCCGCGAGGGGTACGTCGAAGCCGACGGCCACCGGCCGGGGACGGGGCTGCTCGCGCTCGAGAACACCCACAACAGCAGGGGTGGGACAGCCATCGCGCCGGAGCAGCTCGCGGCGGCAGCCGGGGAGGCCCACGGACACGACGTGCCGGTCCACCTCGACGGTGCCCGGCTGTTCAACGCCGCGGTGGCCCACGACCGGCCAGCCGCGGAGTTCGTCGAGCCCGTCGACTCGGTGATGTGCTGTCTCTCGAAGGGGCTGGGCGCGCCGGTCGGCTCCATCCTCGCCGGCCCGGAGCCCTTCGTCGAACGCGCACGCCGCAACCGGAAGCTGTTCGGCGGCGGGATGCGCCAGGCGGGGATGATCGCCGCACCGGGGCTGCGGGCGTTTGCAAACCGCGACGAGCTGGCGGCAGACCACCGCCGCGCGGACCGCCTCGCCGCTGGCCTCGCGCGCATCGACGGCCTCGCTGTCTCCGACCCCGAGACGAATATCGTGCTCGTCGGGACCGACCGACCGGCGGAGGCGGTACTCGCGGACTGCGAGGAGGAGGGCGTGCTCGGCGTCCCGTTCGACGACCACGTCATCCGGTTCTGTACCCACCTGGACGTCGACGACGACGACATCGACAGGGCGATCACGGCCGTCGAGCGGGCGGTCGGCTAAACCCGGGAGCGGGCCATACATATACTCGCCGTCCAACTGTCCGGACGTGCCAAACTACCCGACCCACTCGCGCTGGGGCCGCGTCGGCGCCGTCGTTGCCGCGGTGCTCGTCGGTGCGGCGATCTACGTGCTGTTCGGGACGCCGACACTGGCGATCGCCGGGGCGGTCGGTGCCGCCGCGACGACCTTCGTCGGCGCCATCTTTCCCGACGTCGACCATCACAGGTCGATTCCACGGCGGAAAGCGAACACCGCGTTGCGCATCCTCGTCGCACTCGGCGTCGTCAGCGTGGTCGCGCTCCGGTTCGAGGGCCTCGTCTCGATGACGGAGACGGCGAGTACCGAGTTCGACGTCGCGCAACCGGTCCCGCCGGAAATAATCGTTGGGATCAGCACTGCCGTCGGGGCAGTCGTACTCGGCTGGCTCGTCGACCCGGTTATCGGTCTTGCCACACACGAGCACCGCGCCTGGACCCACAACGTCCTCGTCATGCTCGTGGTGACAGTCCTCATCGGTGTCGCCGTCTGGGCAGTGACACGCGGGGCGACGGTCGAACGACAGGTCGCCGCGCTCTCGGTTGTCTCCACGTTCTTTTTCGGGGTCCTCATCCACCTCGGTCTCGACGACGAGATCGTCGGCTAGGGCTGCGCGAGACATTACCGGTGCCCGCTCGTGTGCGCCGAGGCTCGCTCGGGGCCGCTCGCGCGACGGCTCCAGGCACGAATCGACAGCGTTTCACTGCCCCAGTCCCTGTCGACGGTAACGAATGAGTCGCGAGCACATCGAGGTCCGCGGGGCCGAGGAACACAACCTCAAAGACATCGACGTGACGGTGCCACGCGAGGAGTTGACGGTCGTCACCGGCCTCTCGGGGTCGGGGAAGTCGTCGCTCGCCTTCGAGACGATTTACGCCGAGGGGCAGCGCCGGTACGTCGAGTCACTGTCGGCCTACGCCCGGAACTTCCTCGGACAGATGGACAAGCCACAGGTCGAGAACGTCGAGGGACTCTCGCCAGCCATCTCCATCGATCAGAAAAACGCCGCGAACAACCCTCGCTCGACCGTGGGAACGGTGACCGAGTTACACGACTATCTGCGCCTGTTGTACGCGCGGGTCGGCACACCACACTGCCCCGAGTGTGGCCGGAAGGTCGACGACCAGAGCGCCCAGCAGATGGTCCGCCGGCTCATGGCCGCGCCCGACGGCACGCGTGCGAAGCTCTGTGCGCCGGTGGTTCGGGACCAGAAGGGAGCCTTCGAGGACCTGTTCGACGACCTCGTAAGCGAGGGATACACCCGCGTCGAGGTCGACGGCGAACGGTTCGACCTCACTGTCGAAGGACCTGCCCTCGACGAGAACTACGACCACACGGTCGACGTCGTAGTCGACCGCGTGAAACTGGCCCCCGACGAGCGGTCGCGGGTTACCGACTCCGTGGAGACAGCACTCGAGGAGGCCAATGGCGTGCTGAAGGTCATCTTCCCGGACCCGCCAGCTGACCTCGACGTCGGCGGAGCCGACGCCCGGTCGACGGGTGACCTCGCCGAGGACGAAGGGAGCGACGACCGAACGGGGCAACGGCGGATCGTCGAATTCTCCGAGGAACTCGCCTGCAACCACTGCAACATCGACATCAGCGAAATCGAGACGCGCTCGTTTTCGTTCAACAGCCCGCACGGCGCGTGTCCCGAATGTGAGGGGATCGGCTCGACGAAGGAGGTCAGCGAGGACCTCGTGATCGAGGACCCGTCGAAGCCACTCAAACACGTCTTCGAGCCCTGGAGCTACAACCGGACGTACTACTCCCGGCAGCTCGACAACGTCGCCGAACACTTCGGCGTCTCGCTTTCGACCCCATTCGAGGAACTGGATCCCGAGATCAGGCGACAGTTCCTCTACGGGACCGACAGGCGAGTCCACTTCGAGTGGAGGACGAAAAACGGCACCCGGGAGAAGACCGAGCGGTTCGAGGGCGTCATCCCGAACCTGGAGCGGCGCCACGTCGAGACGGACAGCGACCGGGCGCGCGAACACATCGAGGAGTACATGGCGGTCACGACCTGTCCGGCCTGCGAGGGAACCCGCCTGAAAGCCGAATCCCGCGCGGTGCTGATCGACGGCGTCTCCGCGGGCGATGCGAGCGGAGACTCGTCGGAGGGTTCCTCCGACGGTGTCTCCATCACCGACATCAACGAGATGTCCATCGGCGACGCGCTCGCCCACTTCGAGGACATGGAAGCGGACCTGGACGAGCGCGAGCGCCATATCGCCGAGGAGATCCTGAAGGAGATCCGCTCGCGCCTGGGATTTATGTCCGAGGTCGGACTCGAGTACCTGACGCTCGACCGGGAGGCGTCGACGCTGTCGGGCGGGGAGAGCCAGCGTATCAGGCTGGCGACACAGATCGGCTCGGGGCTCGTGGGCGTGCTCTACGTACTCGACGAACCGTCGATCGGACTCCACCAGCGCGACAACGACCGCCTGCTCGACACGTTAGAGGAGTTGCGCGATATCGGGAACACACTCATTGTGGTCGAGCACGACACGGAGACGATGCGCCGGGCGGACAACATCATCGACATGGGCCCGGGGCCCGGGAAGCGCGGTGGTGACGTCGTCGTCAACGGCTCGCTCGCGGACGTGACAGAAAGCGACGAGAGCATCACGGGCGAGTACCTCGCCGGGGAACGGGCGATTCCGGTACCCGAACGCCGCCGGGAGCCCGACGGCGCACTCACCGTCCGGGGGGCGCGCCAGCACAACCTCAAGGATATCGACGTCGACCTGCCGATCGGCTGTTTCACCGCCATCACGGGCGTCTCCGGGTCGGGGAAGTCGACGCTCATGCACGAAGTGCTCTACAAGGGACTGGCACGGGAGATGAACGACAACACGAGCGTCGACCCCGGCGACCACGACGCCATCGAAGGCATCGACGAGGTCGAGACGGTGCGGCTCATCGACCAGTCACCGATCGGCCGGACGCCGCGCTCGAACCCCGCGACGTACACGAACGTCTTCGACTACGTCCGCGAACTGTTCGCGGAGACCGAACTGGCGAAACAGCGTGGCTACGAGAAAGGACGGTTCTCCTTCAATGTCAAAGGCGGCCGCTGCGAGGAGTGTGGCGGGCAGGGGACCGTCAAGATCGACATGAACTTCCTCTCGGACGTCTACGTGCCCTGCGAGGAGTGCAACGGCGCCCGGTACAACGACGAGACGCTCGACGTGGAGTTCAAGGGCAAGACCATCTCGGACGTGCTGGAGATGAGCGTCGCCGAGGCCTACGACTTCTTCGAGAGCCACAGCCAGTTGCGGCGGCGGCTCCAGTTGCTCGAGGACGTCGGGTTGGGCTACATGCGGCTGGGCCAGCCGTCGACGACCCTCTCGGGTGGGGAGGCCCAGCGGGTGAAACTCGCGGAGGAACTCGGCAAGAAAGACACCGGGGAGACGCTTTACCTGCTCGACGAGCCGACGACGGGGCTACATCCCGAGGACGAACGCAAACTCATCGACGTGTTGCACCGCCTGACCGACGAGGGCAACACCGTCGTCGTCATCGAGCACGAACTCGACCTCGTCAAGAACGCCGACAACATCGTCGACCTGGGGCCGGAGGGGGGCGAAAACGGCGGCAAGGTCGTCGCGACGGGAACCCCAGAGGAGGTCGCCCGAAACGAGGACTCACACACGGGACGGTACCTGCGTGACCTCCTGCCCGCGGTCGACCTCGAGGGACCACGCGCCGGGCGCGCGGTCGGCGACGGGGAGCAGGCGACGGGCGCGGGCGACGACTGATAGTGACTACTGTGACTCCGGGTTCAGCGCATCTCCTCGCCGCCGTTGACGTTCAGCGTCTCGCCGGTGACGAACGTCGCGTCCCGGAGGTAGGCAACGGCGTCGGCGATCTCGTCGGGGCGGCCATACCGGCCAGCCGGGATCCCCGCCAGTTCCTCGGCCTTCTCCTCCGGCGTCCGGTCGGCAGTCATGTCAGTCTCGATGTGTCCGGGTGCGACAGCGTTGACCCGGATGTCGGGCGCGAACTCGGTGGCGTGGCTCCGGGTCAGCGAGAGCAGCGCCCCCTTCGAGGCGGCGTAGTGGCACTCGATCGGCGCGCCGGTGTGCGCGAGGATCGAGGAGAGGTTGGTTATCGAGGGGTCGTCCGTCGACGCGCGGAGGTGCGGGAGCGCGGCCTTCGTCACGTTGAACGCGGAGTTGACGTTGACGTCCGTGACGCGGTCGAAATCCGCCGGATCGAGGTTGGGCGTGTAGAGATGCTGATCGATGCCGGCGTTGTTGACCACGTGGTCGAGGCCGCCGAAGGCCTCGTGTGTCCGGGAAACGAGTCGTCCGGCGGCCTCGGGATCCGAGACGTCGGCACCGACGACGACAGCGTTCTGGCCGTGCTCGCGGATTTCGCTGGCGACCTGCTCTGCGCGGTCGCCGCTCGTGTGGTAGTTGACGGCGATGTCGTACCCATCCGCAGCGAACCGCACGGCGATCGCGCGACCGAGGCCGCGTGACGACCCCGTGACGAGTGTAGCTGGCATACTGCTCCCACTGCCGGGACGAACTTCCGTGTTTTGCCGACGGCGGGGATCGAGGTGTCGGCCGGCCCGCCCGGAAGTGGCACGTCGGCGCGTGACCGGCGCCGGCGCACAACACCAATATTCCCGGGGGACGAACACGGGGTATGGGTCCAGTCTACGCGGCGCTCGACGACCGGCTCCTGGTCGTGCACGGAGAGCGGCGCAGCCACTGCGCACAGGAAACGGCGTGGGACGCAACCGAGTGCCTCGTCGACCACCAGTTGGAGTGTGTCGCGGCCTCGCCGGACGCGCCCGAGCGGGTCTTCGCCGGAACGGTCGAGGCGGGCCTGCAACGGAGCGTCGACGGCGGGACGCACTGGGAGGGGGTCGGGTCGTTCCAGGACAGGGTAACAGCGGTCACAGTGAGTCCACACAACCCCGACGTCGTGTGGGTCGGCACGGAGCCGAGTGCGGTGTACCGCTCGACCGACGGTGGTGGGACGTTCGAGCAGTGTGGCGGGCTGACGGACCTCCCCTCCACCGACCGGTGGTCGTTCCCACCCCGGCCGGAGACACACCACGTCCGGTGGCTCGCGGTCAACCCACACGATCCCGCACACATCTACGTCGCCATCGAGGCGGGCGCGTTCGTCCGGTCGGTCGACGGCGGCGGGACGTGGCAGCCCCACCCCGGGGGCGCGCGCCGTGACAATCACACGCTCGCGACACACCCCGAGGACCCGTGTCGGGTCTACGCCGCCGCGGGGGACGGGTACGCGGAGTCACCGGACTGTGGCGATACCTGGCGACAGCCACGGGGTGGGCCCGACCACCGCTACGTCTGGGGACTCGCTGTCGACGCCGAGGACCCCGAGCGGGTCGTCGTCTCCGCCGCCAGGGGCGCGCGGTCGGCACACACCCCTGCGACCGCCGAGTCGTACGTGTATCGGACGACCGAGGACGGCTGGACGGTAGCGATGGACGGGTTGCCGGAGCCGTCGGGGACCGTCCGGGCCGTGCTCGCGGCTGGCGCCGACGGGGGGACGTTCTTCGCCCTCACCAACCACGGGCTCTTCCGGTCGCTGGATGGGGCCGCCTCGTGGCACCGGCTCGCGGTCCCGTGGCTCGATGGCGACCCGGTGGGACGCGGGCTGGCCGTTACGTAGACTCCGGACAGCCCTTACTGGTATGCGGAGAACTCCCGGCCAAAGAGCAGAAAGTAGGCCGTCCCGGCGAGACCGACGACCGTCGCGAGCGCGAACGGGACGGTCGGACTGCCGGCGTACGAGAAGTCGGTCAGGGGCACGGTAAAGCCCCCGTACAGCGCCCCGCCGAGGGCGGCGCTGGGGATCACGACTGTGTTCCGGACGAGATAGTACGAGCCGGCGATGCGGCCGCCGGTGTCGCGCTCGGCCGGGCCGACGATGAGCGCCTTGTGAGCGGGCAGGCCGGCAAAGCGGAGCCCGGAGAACGCAAAGAGGAGGACGAAGACTGCGGGGCTGGCTGGCGCGCCGATGAGTAACGCGGGAAAGAGGCCGTAGACGGCAAACCCCAGCGCAACGACGGGTTTGAGGCCAACGGACTCCGCGAGTCTCGCCGCGACCGGCATCGAGACGAGCGCGACACTCATCTCGACGGCGAGCAACACCCCGAAGAACGGGTCGGGGGTGAGCCGCAGGGCGCCCAGCGCCAGGCCGACCTCGCGGAGTTCGGTGACCACGATGATGAAAAACACGTAGACCAGCCCGTTTGCGAAGCGAACGAGTGTGTCGGCGACGAGCAGGGGGCGGAGTTCGGGCGGCAGTCCCCGGAGGTCGGCTGCGATCTCCGAAAGGCCCTCGAAGGACTTGCCGATCGTCGTATCCTCGGGTTCGTAGAGGACGTGCTGGGCAGTCGTGGCGGCGACGGCAAAGAGGATGGCGACGGCGAGGATGACCTGGAAGCCGACGGTGAACTCGGCGGTGAGCGCCAGGATGGTAGCAGCGAGGAGCGGGCCGACGAGGAAGGCCGTGCGGCGAAACACCTCGGTGCTCGCGAAGCCACGGGCGAGGTGCGAGGGCGGGACAGCCTGTTTGACGATCGCGAAGGACGCGCCGAGGCCGAAGGACTTCCAGGCCTGTGCGAAAAAGAGGCCGACGAACACCCAGAACCACGGCTCGACACCGCCGACGACCGGGAGCGAGCCGAGAAGGGGGACGACCAGCCAGACGAGAAAGCCGAGACTGGAGAGCAGGCCAAAGAGCGTGAGCGCGCGGCGCGAGCCGATCCGGTCGGAGAGCGCGCCGCCGGGATAGGGGTAGGCTGCACCGATGATGTTCTGCACAGTACGAAACAGCCCGATGACGAACGCGGAGGCACCGAGCACGGACATGTACCGGGGCATGAACCGGGTGGTGATCTGGAAGGCGAGGCTGAACGCGAACATCGCGACGGAGAGGACGAGCACGTCACGCCGGAACGAAAAGAACTGCCGGAACGGATCGAGGACGTCCGGTACGTCGCCGTCGGGCGCATCGGCCTCGGCGCTCATCGTTTCGTGTCTCGTCCGGGACTGTCTTGAAGACTGTGTCAGCGGGGGACAGCCGGCGGGATCAGTCGACCAGTCCCCACCCCCGGCGGAACAGCCAGACGTCGACCGATACGACGAATACGGTGAACACAGTCAACACGATGAGGGCGGCGTTGGGGTCGATATCGGCAATCGAAAGGAAGCCAAAGCGGACGCCGTTGACCATGTAGACCATCGGGTTCAGAAGCGACACGAGCCGGGCCCACTCGGGCAGGACGGCCAGCGAGTAGAAGACGCCGCCGAAAAAGACCAGCGGACGCAACAGGAACTGGTTCATCACGGTCAGGTAGTCGAAATCTCTGGCCCAGAGGCCGCCGACGATGCCGAGCGCCGCAAAGAGCGTAGAGATGACGATCATGAACGCGGCGATGTAGAACGGTTCGGCGACCGGTGGCATCGAGTGGGGCGTCAGCAGGATGAACGCGACCCCGATGACGGTGATGATCGCGCCCACGAGCAGTCCCCGCAGGGCGGAGGCGATGACGTAGGCGGCGACGAACATCCAGTGAGAGAGCGGGGAAGTGAGCACCGTCTCGATGTACTCGTTCCAGCGGCCGTGGAAGATCGAAAACGAGGCGTTCTCGAAGGCATTCGAGACGGTGCCGAGCACGACGAGTCCGGGAAGCAGGAAGACGATGTACTCGAAGCCCTCGATGGTCTCGATGCGTCCGCCGAGGATGGCCCCGAACACGGCGAAATACAGCACGTTCGTCACCATCGGCGGGACGAACGTGTTGCCCGGCCGGCGGACGAAGCGAAGAACTTCGCGGCGCAACAGCGCCCGGAAACCGGTTAGCCCGTGGGGCCCCGGTCGGGAGTCGGTCGGCTCGTCGGTCCGGTGACCGGCCAGAATCCCGCCGTCCGCTCGATCGCCACCGTCGTCGTGCTCTCCGGCACTCGACGTCCCGCGTCCGGTCCAGGCGTCGTCCGTCATCGCTGCACCGCCCCATCGGTGCGCGTCAGGTCGACGAACACTTCCTCGAGTGACGCCCGGCGGATGTCCAGATCCGTCACCTCGTGGTCCGCCGCCTCGAGGCGGCGGAAGACGTGCGGGACGAGTTCGCTTCCGCCGCGGGCGGTCACGAGCAGGCGGCCGTTCTCCATCCGCGCGTCGACGACGTCCTCGTGGTCGAACGCCGGGGCGACCGTCGGGGGAGCGGTCAGTCCAATATCGAGCGTGTCGGTCCCCCGGCCCGTCAGGTCGTCTGGAGTCGCCACCTCGACTTTCCGGCCCTGATCGACGATCGCGACGCGGTCACAGAGCTGCTCCGCCTCCTCGATGTAGTGGGTGGTGAGGAGGATCGTCGTCCCTGCGGCGTTCAGACGCTCGATGACGGTCCAGAGATCGCGGCGGAGTTGCACGTCGACACCGGCTGTCGGTTCGTCGAGGATCAGCAGTTCCGGCCCGGAAACCAGCGCGCGCGCGAGCATAAACCGGCGTTTCATCCCGCCGGAGAGGTGGTGAAACCGGGTGTCCGCCTTCTCCGTGATGCCGACCGTCTCGAGGGCTTCCCGGGCGCGTTCGCGGGCTGCCGGACGGCTGTACCCGTGGTAGCCGGCCTTGTGCTCGAGCACCTCCCGGATCGGAAAGAACCGGTCGACGTTGTACTCCTGGGGAGCCAGGCCGATACGGTCACGGACCTCGCGGTAGTCGTCCGCGACGTCGTAGCCAAACACCTCGGCGCTGCCACCGTCCGCCCGGACCAGCCCGACGAGGGTGTTGATAAACGTGGTCTTGCCGGCCCCGTTCGGGCCGAGCAGACCGAAAAACTCACCCTCGGAAACCGACAGCGAGAGTCCATCGAGTGCCTGGACACCGCCGTATGACTTGCGCAGACCGCGAACAGAAATCGCCTCTGGCATCTGGCGGATGGTCGCGTTCCGGCAGGTTAAGACCGTCGCACTGGAGTCGGACGGGGCGTCGCAAGCCAGGAACACCGGCGACGACGGGCCGCGACCCCTCGGCTGTTCGAGGGGGCGGCGAGCGGGGCCACGGCGGTCCGTCTCAGTGTCCGAGACGTTCGCGGCTGATGCGGACACCGGCTGGCGTGATGAGAAGCTGGTCGTCGTCCTTCTGGACGATGTCGCCCCCGACTTCCTTTGTGACCTGCTTCAGTTCGTCGGTAATGTGTTCCATCGTCCGGTCCTGGGTGCTGTGACGCGTGATATCGGCGACGACAATGTCGCCGTCGTAGACGGCGTCTTTGATCTCGATGACGTCCGACTTCTCACTGATCTTGGCGATGCGGAGCTGGGTCCCCACCTCGGCTGGCTCGTCTGCCAGGTCGTCGGCGGAGAGTTCGATGTAGTCTTCGGTCCCACGGGTCGGCCCCGACGTCCCAAAGATCTTGCTCATGAGTCCCATACGTGCCCCACTGACCCCCGGCTGCTTAGGCTTTACGTCAGACAGCTACTGATACATGCCCAGCGGCTGGGCCTGGCTGCTCTCCTCGTCGGCCTGTTGCATCTGCTTTGCGAGTTGCTCGCGGGCCTCGGCCACCTGTTCTGCCTGTTCCACGAGCTGTTCGGTGTCGACCGAGACGTCGGCGATCGGTTCGATGCCCTCGCTGAGCAGGACACGTGCCGCCTCGGGGTCGGGAAACTGGGGGTTCGCCTGGACGACGAGGCCGACGCTATCGACACCTTGCTCGCCGGCCTCGGCAAGCAACGCGCCGGTCGGGCCGCTGACCATGCCGTTCTCGCGCGGCGGCGCGATGTCGAGGTCGGCGAGCGTCTCCTCGCCGCGACCGGTGCCGATGGCGTACATCTCCGGAACGCCGTCTTTCTCCTCCCCGAGACCGCTCAGACAGACCGGGAGGACGCCGTTTTCCTCGAACCAGCCGACGAGACAGGTCGCAAACTCCGGGGCCGCCTGGGGCGAGACGGGAATATCACTCTGGAGTGCGAGCAAGTCCCGCTCCGCGTCGGCGTAGATGCGGACCGGTGGTCGTATTGCACGCTCGTCGTCCTGGTAAATCGCGACGCGTGCAATGCCGTCGCAGTGACAGGAGGCGTAGTAGTCCATGTCGAGAGTTTCGACGAGATGGTCCGCCGCGATCTTCCCGACGAGGCCGACGCCTGGCAACCCCTCGACGAGTACCGGGTCATCGAATGACAGTTCCTCGTGGACGCTGACGTG
>JAZKTU010000040.1:0-19967 GCA_036625385.1 Halovenus sp.
TCTGCTCGTTCCACGTGGGGCGAGTGAAAGTATCAACAGTTCCGTCCGACAGTAGAAAAGCGAGCGCAGCGTCCGCCGTCACCGGTGGACCGCGGGAGCGACAGCGACCGGTCACCGGCGATCGCCTGGTAACCCGAGGGTGACTGCCGGGCTTTTGACCGTGGGACTCCAAGGGAGAGTATGAACATGCTCGTCGACGGCGAGTGGCGCACCGATGTCTACCGATCAACGAACGAGGAGGGCGCGTTCGAGCGCAGCGAGACGATGTTTCGCGACGAAATCCGCGACGACCCCGACGCACAGTTCCCCGCGGAAGCGGGCCGGTACCACCTGTACGTCTGTTACGCCTGTCCGTGGGCACACCGGACGCTTCTCGTCCGCGCCCTGAAGGGCCTCGAAGACGCGATCACGGTCGATTACGTCGACCCGTACCGCGACGAGGACGGCTGGCAGTTCACCCCCGACAAGGACGGCTGCACGCCCGACTCCATCCACGGCAGCGGCTACCTCCGGGAACTCTATCAGAGAGCCGATCCGGACGTCACCGGCCGCGTGACTGTGCCGGTCCTCTGGGACAAGAAACAGGACACCATCGTCAACAACGAGTCAGAGGAGATCATCCGGATGCTCGATACGGCGATGGACGGCATCGCGGAGCGCGAGGTCGACCTCTACCCGGAGGGGGACCGGGAGGAGGTCGACCGCATCATCGAGGCGATATACGAACCGATCAACAACGGCGTCTACCGGGCAGGGTTCGCGGAGTCACAGACGGCCTACGACCGCGCGGTCACGGAACTCTTCGAGGCGCTCGACTACTGGGACGGGGTGCTCGCCGACCAGCGCTATCTCGCGGGTAACCGCCTGACTGAGGCCGATATCTGTATGTTCACGACGCTGGTCCGGTTCGACGCGGTCTATCACACACACTTTATGTGTAACAAGCGGTTCATCCACCAGTACGACAACCTGTGGCCGTACCTCCGGGACCTGTATCAGACGCCGGGAGTTGCCGAGACCGTCCGGATGGACCACATAAAGGAACACTACTACACGACTCACCCGGACGTGACGCCGAGTCGCATCATCGCCGCCGGCCCGGACGTCGACCCGACTGCTGCCCACGACCGGGACCGACTCCCCGGGGAGCCACCGGCCGCTCTCGCGCCCAGCGCCGACTGATACGGACGGTTGTGACTCGGTACCGCCATTGATTTGCTACGTCCGTGCCACGCGAGACGGTCACTCGTGGGACACCGTGTCGAGAGAAGTCACAGCGGTCCGTATGCGGGGAGCACCACCCGTCGTGAACGGCGCCGTCACTCCGCGAGACGCGTTGCCACACGGTCCCGGTCCGCGGGCGTGTTGACGTTGAAGAACCAGCCGTCGAGCGGAACGGTTTCGAGCCGGCGGCCGGCCTCGAGCAACAGGTCGATCGCGGCCGTGAGTTCGTACTCGCCGGTGTGGGCCGGCGTCACGAGATGGCAGGCGTGGAAGACGACCGGCGAGAAGACGTAAAACCCCCGGGGAACGAGTGTCGAAGGCGGGTCAGTCGGTTTCTCCACGATGCCGGTCACACGCTCCCCGTCGTGCTCGAACACTGCACCTTCCGTTGCCCGCTCGCGGGGGACATCCTCGACGAGGGTGGTCACGTCGGCGCCGGTCCGCCGGTGGTGCTCGACCGCCTCGGCGAGGTTCGCCCGGGCGACGTTGTCGCCGTTGAGCACGACGAACGCACCGTCGACTGCGGATTCGGCCTGCAGCAGGGCGTGCGCGAGGCCCAGCCGCCGGTCCTGGGTCACGTACGTGAGTGGCTGCTCGTCGTACGTGTCACCGTAGTACGCCCGGATGTCCTCACCCCGGTACCCGACGACGACGACGTACTCCTCGACAGGAATCGTCGCGAGCGCGTCGAACACATGCGAGAGGAGCGGCTTGCCCGCAATCTCGACGAGCCCTTTCGGGCGGTCGGCTGTGTGCGGGCGCATCCGGGTCCCTTCGCCGGCTGCTGGAACGACTGCCTGCATAGTTACGGGGCCGTGGAGCTACCCTCGACGGCCAGTATCGTGCCAGCCGCGGCCTCGACCGTGCGGTCCATATCCCGAAACGGGCGCGCAGTGAAACAAGCCTGCCGGTTCCGGGAGCAGGGTCGCCACGGGAGCGGTCAGTCGCCCACGAACTTTTACTCGCGGAACGGTAGGTCCACGTATGAGCAGGTTCGTCGGGGTGGACTGGAGTTCCGGGTCGTGGGTCGCAGTAGGGTTCGACGGCGGATTCGACCACGCCGACGTGTTCGGGGAGGTCGGCGACCTCTGGCAGCGCTACGAGGACACCGCCGACCGGATTCTCATCGACGTCCCGATCGGGCTCGTCGAGGAGGGTGACGGGGGACGGGAGTGTGACCAGCGGGCGCGGGAGGTCCTCGGGCCACGGAGTTCGTCGGTTTTCACGCCGCCGGTCCGGGAAGCGACGCGGAAGCGCCGGTACCCCGCGGCGAAGCGGGTCAACGAGCGCAAGGCCGACAGGGGACTCTCGAAGCAGGCGTTTGCGATCAGCGACTCCATCGCCGCCGTGGACGAACTCCTCCAGAACGTCCCCGAGGCCCGCGGGACGTTCCAGGAGTCACACCCGGAGGTGTGCTTTCGGGCGTTCGCCGGCGAACCGCTCCAGTACTCGAAAAAGATCGCCGGGGGCTACGCCGAGCGGATGCGAACCCTGGCAGCGTACGAGACGGACGCGCCACCCGTCGTCCAGTCGGTCGCCGAGTCGACCGGCGGGGAGAAAGTCGCAGTCGACGACGTCCTCGACGCGGTCGTGCTCGCATACACAGCCCGGCCCGGTGACGGACGGCTTCGCTCGCTCCCGCCCGAACCGCAACGGGACCCGAAAGGGTTGCCGATGCGGATCGTCTACCGGAGCGAAACGCCGCTGTGAACCGAAGGGGGCAGGGCGGCGTTGTGACTCGGAGAGAAGAGTTGAACACGCCCGTGAGGGCGTGGAGTAGGATCGAAGGGAACCGCGAACCCTTACAGGCGAGTCAGATTCGTCGCCCGCGGGCCTTTCGGCGCGTCTTCGATCTCGAATTCGACTTCCTGTCCTTCCTCGAGGTCCGGGCCGCCGACGTCTTCCATGTGGAAGAATACGTCCTCGTCCGCATCCTCAGTCTCGATGAAACCGTAACCGCCTGTGTCGTTGAAGAAATCAACCGTACCGTTTGCCATTGCCTTTGTCTGGATGGTAGTGACACTGATAACCTTTCCGAAGCAGGGACCGCCCCGTGAGGCAGCGTCACAGACCGATCGAAACCCAGGGGTATCGAATTCGTTCACAATGGGACAGCCAGCAGTATGAAAAGCGGTGCCGGTGCTCGCGGCGGGGCACGACCGGGGTCTCGCCCGTCACCACACGAGGTCCCCGACAGTATCGAGGGTCAAGCGACGTTGGCCGGGGCCACTCTGCGGGCACGGCTCGGACGTCTCCCCGGCAACACGCCCGGAACGAAGAGCGACAAAACTACTTTCCCCGAAAACATATACTGGTCGAGACGCTCGATGTCTGATAACAGACGTCCGTTGACACGGCGGAAAGTCCTGATAGCAAGTGGTGCTGCCGTTGCAGGAGGGCTAGCAGGGTGTAGCGACAACGAACAGTTCGACGAGTCAGACCCGCTGTTGACACACGAACGGTGGGGGAAAGGCGAGACTGCGCTGTCGTACTGGACGAGTGACTTCTACACGCCCATCGAGGGAGAGAGCAGTCAACCCGCGGCGGCACCGGCGCTGGAGACACAACACGAGGAGTGGGCCGAGAACCACTCAGACTACCGGCTCGACGTGACGTATCCCGCGTTCGGCCAGTGGCGCGACGACCTGCTGACGCGGGCCTCGGAGGGGAACGCACCGGACGGATCGACGATAGACTCCTCCTGGGTGGCCGACTTCTACGAGTTCCTGGCGCCGCTGAACGATCACGTCGACAACATCGACGACTTCTTTCCGTTCATCAGGGACGCCACAGTGCGTGACGGCGACCTGCTGGCGGCCTGGAAGTACACTGGCTGCCGGTGTCTCTACTACCGGCAGGACCTGATCGACGCGTACGGCGCCGGCGAGCCGCCACGAACCTGGGAGGACCTCATCGGCCTGGGGGAGGACATCGCCGACGGCGAGGACATCACGCCGTTCATGTTCCGGGCCGAGCCGTTCGACAACCTGCCGTACTTCTGGGGACAGGGCGGCGAACTCGTCGATGACGAGGGCGCGCCAGTCCTCGACGAGGACGGTAACCGGACGGCGATGGTGAACGTCCTCTCGTTCATACGGGAACTCGTCGAAGCCGGCGTCACACCACAGCGGGTGGCCAATATCGAAGACGTCGAGGACCTCCCCAGGGAGGGACGCAACGACCAACTCGCGATGTTCATCGGCAACAACGACCTGATCGAGCGGGAGTTCAAGAACGTCGTCGAGGACGACAGCTGGCAGCGCTGGCAGGTCGCCCAGATCCCGATGATGGAGCCCGACCAGTTCGCCACCGGCGTCGGCGGCTGGACCGAGGGCGCGTTCACCGAGGGGGACGGCAACGACGCGGCTGCGATGAAGGACTTCATCTCGAAGTTCGTCGAGCCGGACGCGATGGCCCGGTACTGCGCGGCGACGAACTTCCTCCCGACGCGGGAGTCGGCGTACGACAGTGACCTGTACGGGGACAACGCTATCGAGTACCAGGACACGTTCCGCGAGTTACTCCAGGACGGCGTCGCGCGGCCGGCGGTGCCGATCTACACGACAATCGCCAACGAGTATGGGACAGCGATCCAGTCTGTCGTCACCGGACAGGACGACCCCGAGTCGGCGGTCGACAGGATGATCAACAATGTCAACGAGGAGTACCAGGCATGAACTCCCGGGCGATCTGCCCAGGCCCTGGAGACTCGGCTCCCGCCCCAACCGGGAAGCCGTTCGCGGCGTCTACAGCTGTTCGTCCCGCATGAGAGTAAGCCATGGCAACCGCTGACCAGGACAGCCTGGCGGGCCGCGGTCTCGGGCAGGTCCGCGAGTGGGGGCGCCAGCTAATCGACCACCCGCTCCTGTGGCTGCTGCCGACGCTCATCGCGCTGGGGCTGTTCCAGCTCTACCCGATGATCGAGGCTATCACGATGAGTTTCACCGACGAGAGCCTCATCAGGGAGGGGTCGGAGTTCGTCGGTCTGGACCAGTACACACGCCTGCTCAGCGACCCCGAGTTCTACGAGATGCTCCGGATAACGACTATCTACGCCTTCTCGAGTGTGTTTTTGCACGTCCTCCTGGGGCTGGTGTTGGCGCTGGCAATCGATTACGGGGTCAAGCGCGGGCTCCGTGGCCATCTCACGACCAGAGTGTCCGTGCTCCTGGCGTGGATCGTACCCGGGATCATCATCGGCCTGGTCTGGAAGGTGATGCTGGTCGAAACCGAGTTCGGCGCAGCCAATTACTTCCTCGGCCTCGTCAACATCGGTCCAATCCCCTTCCGGTCGGACCCCCAACTGGCCCTCGTCTCGACCATCATTGCGGGGACCTGGCGGGGGACCGCCTTCTCGATGATCATGATATACGGGGGGCTCCAGCGGGTGCCACAGCGCCTCTACGAGGCCGCCCGTGTCGACGGTGCTGGGCCCTGGCAACGGTTCCGTCACGTAACGCTACCCCAGATCAAACCGGTTCTTTTCGTGACGACAGTCCTCGTGACCATCTACGCACTGAACACGTTCGACCTGATTTTCGCGCTGACTGGTGGCGGGCCAGGGCGTGCGACGCAGGTGCTCGCGCTGTTCATGTACGAGGAAGCGTTCGGAAAGTACGCGCTGGGCCGCGGGGCGGCTATCGCTGTGGTCATGCTAGGTATCAACCTGTTGTTGACCGGCGTGTACCTCTACGCGTTCGACATCGGTGACGAACTATGACCGGCGACAGGAGCGAACGGACTGACGGCGGACTCGCCGAAGAGGGGGACACGGTCACAGACCCGTCGTCGGAGACGGTACTCGAGCGGGCCGGGAACCGCCTGTCGTTCGCGGATACACGGGCCCTCGATATCGTGGTTTACGTCTTCTACGTGCTCGTGATGGTGTTTTTTGCGTTTCCCGTCCTCTGGGTAGTGTCGGCGAGCCTCCGTCCCGAGGGCGAGCTGTTCAGCTACCCGTTCCGGCTGCTCCCGCAGGAGGTGTCACTGACAGCATACGAACAGGTGTTCCGGGAAGGGATGGTTACCTGGCTGTTCAACTCCACCCTCATCACGATTTTTGGCGTCGGCAGTATCGTCGCCGTGTCGGTCCCGGCGGCGTATGCCTTCTCGCGGTTCGACTTCCGCGGTCGCCGCGGACTACTCGGGCTGGTGTTGCTCTTTCAGATGATATCGCCGGTCATCATCATCGTGCCGCTTTACACGGTGATGACCAGTCTCGGGCTGATCCGCACCCGTGCCGGACTGGTACTGCTCTATGTCGGTATCCAGACGCCGTTCTCGATCTGGCTACTCAAGGGGTACTTCGATACGGTTCCACAGGAACTGGACTATGCCGCGCGGATCGACGGCTGCAACCGGTTCCAGACCCTCAGACACGTCCTCCTGCGGCCGGTCGCT
The DNA here is from genome assembly GCA_036625385.1 of Halovenus sp. Lineage (GTDB taxonomy): Archaea > Halobacteriota > Halobacteria > Halobacteriales > Haloarculaceae > Halovenus. The sequence goes on from JAZKTU010000040.1 coordinate 6,625, forward strand.
CCCGGGATCGCCGTCGTCGCGATTTTCAACACCGTGTTGACCTGGTCCGAGTTCGTCCTGGCCTACACCGTCCTCGGGACCGAGAGCGACCTCTACACGATTTCGATCGGTGTGTACAACTTCCAGAGCCAGTTTGGCAACGACTGGCGGGCCATCGCAGCCGCGAGCGTTATCGGAATGCTCCCGCTCATCATCGTGTTTATTGCCCTCCAGCGGTACTTCGTCAAGGGACTCATCGAGGGATCACTCAAGGGACAATGACAGCCAAACGAACCGACAGTGCGGCATCCGAAGCACACCTCGAACTTCGGGGTATCTTCAAGGAGTACCCCGGCGGCGTGACTGCTGTCGAGGACCTCTCGCTGTCGCTGTCGAAAGGGGAGTTACTGGTGTTCGTCGGCCCGTCCGGTTGTGGGAAGTCGACGACACTACGGTGTATCGCCGGTCTCGAGGAACCGACTGCCGGGGAGATCCTGATCGGCGGCGAGTCAGTCGTCGGCCGCCGCCCGGAGAGCCGCGAAATCGCGATGGTGTTCCAGAACTACGCGCTCTATCCCCACAAGACCGCCCGGCAGAACATCGGGTTCGGCCTCCGGATGACGACTGACCTCCCGGACGAGGAGGTCCGGGACCGCGTCGAACGGGTCGCGGAGACGCTGGGGATCACGGACCTGCTCGGAAAAAAACCGGGATCGCTGTCCGGCGGCCAGCAACAGCGGGTCGCGCTCGGCCGGGCAATCGTCCGTGACCCCGCAGTGTTCCTGCTCGACGAACCGCTCTCGAACCTCGACGCGACCCTCCGGACACAGATGCGCACCGAGATCCAGCAACTCCAGCGGGACCTCGAGGTGACGACCGTCTACGTCACACACGACCAGACAGAAGCCATGACCATCGGCGACCGCATCGCCGTTCTCCGTGACGGGCGGCTCCAGCAACTCGGGACGCCCATGGCCTGCTATCACGAGCCCGCAAACCGGTTCGTCGCGTCGTTCATCGGCGAACCGTCGATGAATCTACTGAACTGCCGCGTCGAGGCGGACTCCGGGGCGTTCGTTGGGCCGGTGACGTACCCGACCGACGACACGTTGGCCGCGGCCGCAACCGCGGCAGAGGGACGGGACCTGGCCCTGGGCGTCAGACCGGAGGTTCCGACGCTGCTCGGCCCCGACGAAGACAGCGAGGAACCGAGCTTCCCCGGACGGGTCGACGTCGTCGAACCCGTCGGCGAGCGGTCCTTCGTCTACGTCACGCTCGAAGCCGGGCCCCAGTTGACCGTCGCCGTCCCGGGCCGGACCCCGGCTCGGGAGGGGGCGGCCGTGCGCGTCCGGATCCCGCGTGACGGCGTCCACGTCTTCGACGGGAAGACCGGGGACGCGCTCCACCACCCCGACCACGGCGACCTGGACACCCTCGCCCCGACTGGGAGCGTCCGGGAGCGCAACTGAGACCCTCGGGCCCGACTCCGCTCGTGACACGACAAAGCGTGAGCGCGCTCGAGACACCGACCGCGACGCGGGTCTTCGGGAATTTCGGGGAGCGGTCTCGGTAGGGCACGCCCGCAAGGAGTGTGGGGCCAGGGCGAAACCGTGAGCGGGCGGGCATCAGTCGCCACCGCTGACGCGACCGTTGACGAGCGTGTAGAGCCGGTTCGCCCAGTCCGCCTCCGCGCGCGGCGTCGGTCCGTCGCCCGTGCCCCGGATGGCCTCTGCTTCCCGGCGGATGACCGGCGTGTGCGTATCGTGGACCGTAAACTCCCCGCCACGGAGGGCCGCGAGCGCCTTGCGCAGGCGGACCGAAAGCGTCGACTGGACCGCGCCGGCGGCGTTCCGGAGCGTCCAGTAGGCGGCGTTCAGCATGGGGTTCTCGACCGTCGCGTTCGGCCCGTACCCTTCGGGGTAGACCCGGACCGTCTGGGTCGGGATGTCCGCAACCACCCGTCCCCCGTCGAGAAAGAACGAAATCTGTCTGCTCCCCTGGACGTTCGAGTGGTGCTGGACTGTACAGGTCACCTCCGCCTCGGTCCGGTAGGAGACGGCGATGCCGTCGTACTCCACGGCGTCGTCGCCCGTCGTGTTGACCCGCGTGATGTCGACTGCCCCCTCGTCGGCCGGGTAGCCGGCCGAGCGAAGGCCCATGTATATCGGGTGGACGATCCCCTCACCGAACTCCCCGCCCGGGAGGTCCAGTACCCAGTCCCCGCGACCGGGATCACGGGGGTCGTTGTTCTCCAGCCAGTGGACCGACACGCCGTGGAGTCGACCGAACCGGCCGCTCTCGATCAGCCGGCGTGCCCGGACGAACGGCGAGTAGTACACCTGGTTGTGGACAACCGTCGCCCGGAGGCCCGCCTCGTCCGCGCGTTCGACCACCGACCGGTACCCGTCGCGGGTGGCAGTCATCGGTTTCTCCACGAGGACGTCCGCCCCGGCGTCGAGACACTGCAGTGCGAGTTCGGCGTGTGTCGCAACCGGTGTGCAGACGTGGACCCAGTCGACCGGTTCGGTCGCCAGCAGGCCGTCGAGGTCGGCGTACGGGGTGGCGTTCCACTGCCGTCCCCGGTCGCGGGCGACCGACTCGTCCACGTCCGCCACCGCGGTGAGTCGCGCGCCGGTCGTCCGGTCGATACCGCGCCGGTGCCACTCCGCCACGTTTCCGAGGCCGACAATCGCCGTCTCGAGCATGGGAGATGCTTGGGACCTCTGGGACTAACCGTTCCCGGTTGTCGTGGCCGCACCGCTCGGGTGGCTGGGGCCGAGCGGAGTTGTTTTGCGCCGGTGGGACCTACGGCTCGGACAAATGGTGACTTGTCCGTGAGAGAGCCCGGAATGGGAGTGCTCGGCAGCGCGTATCTGCGCTGTCTCCAGGCGATCGGCAGCCGGCTAGACTACGGGACGAGCGTCTACGAGTACGACTGGGACGTCCTGGTCGTTCTGGACGCCTGCCGACCCGACGTGCTCCGGGACGCGGCCCCCGAGTACGAGTTCCTCCAGGAGGTGGGGACGGTCCGCTCGGTCGGGAGCTGTTCTTCGGAGTGGCTGGAGAACACGTTCCAGGAGACCAGTCGCCGGGCCGCAGTCGGGCGGACGGCGATGGTGACCGGCAACACCTGGACCGACCGGTATCTCGACGCCGACCGCTTTGCCGTCCTCGACGAGGTGTGGAAGTACGCGTGGGACGACGACCTCGGCACGGTGCCCGCCGATGCGGTCACCGACCGGGCGACCCGCGTCGCCCGCGACTGCGACCCCGAGCGACTGGTCGTCCATTACATGCAACCCCACCACCCGTTCGTCCCCGACCCGCTCGAGGGCGACAGCGGAATGGCGCGGACTGGCGCACACAGTAGCGAGACGAGTCCCTGGGCCCTGCTCCGGCAGGGGGCGGTCCCGGAGCGTCGGGTCAGGGAGGCCTACGAGGCGAACCTGCGGTACGCGCTCCGGTCCGTCGGCACGCTCCTCGAAAACGTCGACGGTCGGGTCGCCGTGACCGCCGACCACGGCAACCTGTTCGGGGAGTGGGGACTGTACGGCCATCCGATGCACACGCCGGTTCCGGCACTGATCACAGTCCCGTGGGCAGAGACGACCGGGCGCGACCGGCACACCCACGAACCGACGCTCTCACCGCCCACGTCGCTCCCCGTCTCCCGAGTCTATGGCGCCGAGGGCGACGGCGAGCGCCTCGAAGCACTCGGCTACCGCTGAGGGGCGCTCCCGGAGGCGGTCGAACACGGACGACGCGAGCCGGTGGTTGCGGGCGGGGGAACGTCAGCCCGGGCGCCGGCAACGCGCCGACGGACGGGGCGCTGGCGGCCACCGTGGGGCTACTCCCGGCGCTCGCCGACCTGGACGAGCTGTTTGCCGATGTTCTCCCCGTCGAAGAGACCGATGAAGGCGTCCGGGGCGTTCTCCAGTCCTTCCGTGACAGTCTGACGGTACTGAATGTCGCCGGACTGGACCCACTCGCCGAGCTGGCGGGTGGACGCCTCGAAGCGCTCGCTGAAATCGCCGACCCGAAACCCCTCGACTGTGGCGCTGCTCAGGACGAGCGTCATCAGCTTCCGGGGTCCCGTGGGCGCCTCCGTCGCGTTGTAGAGGGATATCTGCCCGCAGACGCCCACCCGGGCGTCGACGTTCAGCCGCGGGAAGACGGCGTCGGTGATCTCCCCACCCACGTTGTCGAAGTAGGCGTCGACGCCATCGGGAGCCGCATCGTCCAGGGCGGCGCCGTAGTCGTCTGTCGTCTTGTAGTTGATCCCGACGTCGAAGCCCAGCTCCTCGATGAACTCGACTTTCTCGTCCGAGCCCGCGAACCCGACCACCCGGGCTCCATCGAGTTTCGCGATCTGCCCTGCCACGGAGCCCACGGCTCCCGCCGCTCCGGTGACCACGAACGTCTCGCCTGCCTTCGGTTCGGTGACAGCCTGTACACCAAAGTATGCCGTGTTGCCCGGCATCCCGAGTACGCCGAGAGACGTCGAAATCGGGGCACGGTCGGGGTCGACCGCGGTGAGTTCGGGGCCGGGTGCGGTCGCGTAGTCGGCCCACTCGAGGTTGCCTGTGACGACGTCGCCGGGCTCGAACCCCGAACCGTTGCTCTCGACCACCTCGCCGACGACGCTGCCCTGCAGCGGCTCGCCGATGTCCCAGGAGTCGACGTAGGAGTCTCCCGCCCGCATCCGGCCACGCATGTACGGATCGACAGACAGGTACAGCGTGCGGACGAGCGCTTCGCCCGCCCCCGGCTCGGGGACGGGTTGCTCCGCCAGCTCGAAGGTGTCATCGTCGGGGCGTCCGGTCGGTCGCTCGGCCAGCAGGAACACACGGTTCGTATCAGAGTCTGCCATGCACTCGCCTTCGACGGGGGGCAAAAAGGCCGTTCCGGTCGCGGTACCCCGGGGCGTCGAATATTTTGCGGACTTGCAGCCGGCAGTATGAAGCCGGAGCGTGACTGCGTCGACCAGCTGTCCCGGTACCAACGCGTCGTCGTCTGGCGGGACACGACGACGTCACAACCGGCAACAGCGCGGAAGCCGCCCCCGTCAGGGGGGAGCACAACTGACGGTTTGTTTATGTGTGGCGGCATTTTTTTAATCGTAACAGAGGAACTGCATGTGCTATGCAGACAATCGATCTCGACAACCTGGATCCGAAAGCGAATCCGCGCAATCGACAGAGTTTGTCGGAGGCACTCGAGGCGCAGGATTTCGCGATGAACTACTACGAACTCGACCCGGGGGAGGAATTTTCCGGCAGCGTGCATACTCACCTCGACCAGGAAGAGTCCTTCTTCGTCCTCGAGGGTGAGGCAACGTTCGAGACGAGACCGGAGCCGGCAGCGGAGAGCGAAACGGTCCACGTAACTGAAGGGCAGATGGTCCGGTTCGATCCGGGAGAGTACCAGCAGGGTCGAAACGAGTCGGACGAACCGCTCCGCGCACTCGCCCTGGGGACGCCACAGGAAGCAACCGAGAGTCGAGTCGCAGTCCCGTGTCAAGACTGTGGTGAAAGCGAGTACCTGGACGTCGTCATGAGCGGCGGGGAACTGGCACTCGAGTGTCCGGAGTGTGGCACAGAAGTCGGGGTCTGATACGGATTGTTGTGATTCGTTACCGCTGCGTTGAGACAGTGTGGTGGTTTCAGACTCCCGGCCGCCGATACCTGGCGGCACTGCCGAAAAGAGTCACAACAATCCGTATGAGACGGTCGGCGGTTCACTCGAGGGGCGCCATCGCGATGGACTCGGGACGAGTCCCGTCCGTCGAGAATTGCTGGCGTCAGGTGCCGTGCTGCACCGAACCGCCGTATGCAGTGAGCGTCCGTCACCGACCAACGGCTGCCGAAACTGTTGGGTGCTGCACCTACCCCTGTGGCGACGGCGGGTCGAGATTTTTCATCCCGAAGTCGCTGACCGGGACGTACTGTTCGGCGAGGAGCGACAGTTCCCTGGTGCGACGGACGTCGGCGATATTGTGAAACAGGAGTGGGAGCCAGTCACCGTGCTCGAATGCGGTGACTGCCTCGGCACTCGCATCGAACGGGTCACACGTCGGCGCGCCGACCAGCGCCTCGTAGACGCTGTCGAGATCAGTCCTGTCGTCGGTCTCGAACCTGTCGATGACAGCGAGGATATCGACGTACGGAAACCCGGCAAACGGCCAGGAGCGGTCGTGAGCGATGCAGCGAGACCGCAAGAACGGGAGGTCGAACCCGCCGTTCCACGTCTCGCCGTTGTAGGCACACAGGTAGTGCTGGTCCGAGTCGATACGGTCGGCGATGTCGGCCATCCTGGCAAGAAGTGCGCGCTCATCAGTACAGACTTCGAGTGTGATCGGGGTCGTGATGCGGTCGGTAAGGTGCTCTGTAAGCCTGTCCGTCTCGGCTGTCCGGCCATCGGTGTTGAGGACGACCGAGACGCCGGGTTCGTGTGCAAATCCGACGACCGTGACGATAGCGTCGGGCCCGAGGCCCGAGGTTTCGATATCGAATGCGATGGGTGTCAGGTCCCCCATGGCAACCCAGTCAGCAGACACGTGAAAAGATGTTCCCGTGGTGATTCCGCGTTTCGGGGTGACAACGACGAAACTACGAAACGGCACGGTTCGTTTTTTAGGGATGGCGTTGCAGACACCAGGTATGATCCACGACGCGCGGGTACTCCAGGACGACTTTCTGCCCCGGGAGGTCGTGTACCGGCACGACGAAATGAACCACCTCTCGGCGGCGCTCGAACCGGTCGTCAGCGGCGAGCGGCCGGAGGACGTCCTCATCGAAGGACCGAGCGGCGCTGGCAAGACCTGTATCGCCCGCTACGCGGTCAGCGAGTTGGAGAGTGAGGCTATCGACATCGAGACACAGTACATCGACTGCTGGCAACACTCGAATCACTTCCGTATCCTCTACAAGATTCTCGAAGGCGTCGGTACGACGTACGATATCCATCGCTCGACTCCGCGCGACGAAATGATCCGGCGGCTCGAAGATATCGACCATCCGTACAGTATCATCCTCGACGAGGTCGACCAGGCCGAGGAGGAAGACTTGCTCCGGGAACTGTACGGCATCCCCGAGATCAACATGATCCTTATCGCCAACCGGAAGCGCGACATCGTCGGACCGCTCGACGAACGCCTCCAGTCCCGGCTCCGCAGCGCGACCACGATCCGGTTCGACTCCTACAGCGATGTCGAACTCGAAGCGATCCTCCGCGACCGGATCGAATGGGGGCTGAACCCCGATGCCATCTCGGACGGGCAACTCACCCGAATCGCCACCGCAGCGGCGGGCGACGCCCGGGACGCGATCGGCATTCTCCGGTCGGCAGCGCGCAACGCCGAACACGACGGCGCGGAACAGATCCGGTCGGCACATATCGAGGCAGGGATTCCGGAAGCCCGGGCGGCGATCCGACAGAAGAGCCTGGAGAAACTCACCGATCACCAGCGCGCAGTCTACGACATCCTCGCCGAGGATGGACCGGTCTCGCCGAAGGCACTGTATGCACGCTACCAGTCCGCAGTGGACGACCCACGGACGAAGCGGACACTCACGAACTATCTCGGGAAACTCGAACAGTACAATCTCGTGGCATCCGAGGGACGCGGACCGAGCCGGACGTACCGCGTCATCACTGACGAGAGCCGTACCGCCCCGTGAGCGGAGGGGGTTCGTTTCGTGGTTTCTCCGAAGCGGGGAAACGCGTGGCCAGCGGCTAAGACAGTCGGTCGTGTACCGACGATGCGACGATGGACCGACCACAGCCCACAGACAACACGCACAGCGACCCGACAACGCCGAGTGCTGGGCCGGGAATCACCGCCTTGCAGTGTCCAGACCCACGATCAGGCGCTCTCCACCGCGTTGCCATGCAGACCATCCAGGAGGTAAACGGGCCCGTCTACTGGATCGATGCACGCAACACGGCTTCGACGTACGCACTCTCTCGGATGGCGCCGACCGATGGCGTCCTGGACCGGATCCGGATCGCCAGGGCGTTCACCGCCTACCAGCACTTCACCCTTGTCGAGCGCGTCATCAACCAGGTCACGCCACAGACCGGGTTCATCGTCGCTCCGAATCTCCCCTCGCTGTACTGCGACGGCGACGTTCCGGGCCACGAAGCCAACGATATGATCGAGGCCGCTTACAAAGCGCTTGCGACGCTTGGCGACAGCCTCGGTCTCCCGATCCTGGTTTCGACGGTCACAGACCGGTTCGATGACCTCATCAGCACGCACGCAACCAGGACGGTCGAGTGTATCGAGACAGGGTTGGGATACCGATTCGAGGGCGAAACAGTCCAGACGCACGGGTACTGGTACGGGGGGTGCTGGCAGACGACGATTCCCTACTGGGTCGACCTGTTCGGCGCCGGGGCCGCGTCGCCGGCGACAGGAGATGGACGTGCGCCCGCACTCGCCGTCGAGGGATAACATGGGGCGAACGAACCCGACCTACCGTGACCTGATCGACCAGCTCGAAGACGAGATGCAGCCGTTTCGACGTGCGCTCCGCCGCACGGACACGGCTGACTTCGACCGGTTGTTCGACCGTGCCCGCCGGTACGCCGATGCCGGCGGCTATCTGAACAGCCAGGAGCCGATGCGTGTCGTCCTCTTCTCCATGCTACTGGCACAGGAACACGAACTCCGACAGCTCCGTGAACGCGTCGGGGAGGGCGACGATGCCACTGCTCACCTGTGAGTTCGACCGCGATGGCTCGGTCCGGGAGTGGCATGCAACAGCCGACGGCATCACCATGCGGACGGTCGAGGCGTACCATCCGACGGTGTTTGTCGCCGGCCCCGAGCGCGTCCGTGACCGTATCGAGACGCGGCTCACGACAGACCCGAAAGTCGCTGCCACGGGCACGGACTACTGGCACCTCGCGCTGGGGGACCGCGACCGATCCGCCGTCCTCCGTATCGACTGCGAGCGTGTCGACGAGGTAGAGACGCTCGCTGACGAAATCCGCGGTGAGCACTCACCGCCGGGGACACTCCGGTTCTACAACGTCGATCTCGCCCCACAGTTTCGCTACTGTATCGAAACGGGGACACGGCCCGTCCCGGCGCGGGAACTGACGGTGCTGGAACTCGCACTCCCCGGACCGTGCCTCGTCGACGACGTGACCGCACTGACCGTCGACGGCGAGTCGCTTGCCGACACGCCACGCGAGGCACTTCGCCGGCTCGATATCGCGGTAACCGCGCACGATCCGGACGTACTTCTCTGCTCGACAGCCGCACTCATCCCGCTCTGTCACCAGCAGGCTGAAGCAGTCGGAGTGGACGACTTTCGACTCGGTCGTGCGCCGGGCTACGAGCGACTGGCCGGTCAGAGCACCTACGAGAGTTACGGGCAGGTCGGGCACTCGCCAGCGCGGTACCGTGTCCCCGGGCGGGCGGTGATCGACCGGAGCAATAGTTTCCTGCTGGACGAGGCGGGACTCCCCGGCTTGTGCGACCTCGTCGAGCGATCCTGGCGGCCGCTGCAGGAGACTGCGTGGGGCAGCATCGGGACGATCCTCACCGCGATCCAGGTCCGGGAAGCGCTGAACCGGGGCGTACTGATCCCCTGGAACAAGTGGGAACCCGAGCAGTTCAAGCGGATCGAGACACTCCACGCAGCCGACCGGGGCGGGTTCACGTTTGCTCCCGAGGTCGGCCGCCACGACGACATCGTGGAGCTGGATTTTGGCTCGCTGTACCCGAACATTATGTGTGAATACAACATCAGCCCGGAGACCATCTGCTGTGACTGCTGTCCCGGTGAGGACGTCCCCGGCCTCGGCTACAGTATCTGCGACCGGGAGGGGTTTATCCCTGACGTCCTCACCCCGATTATCGACGACCGCGCCGCGATCAAAGACGAGATCCGGCGAACGGATGATCCGGCACAGGAGACTCGCCTCCAGGCGCGCTCGGACGCACTGAAATGGATTCTGGTCTCCTGTTTCGGCTACCAGGGGTATCGGAACGCGAAATTCGGTCGCATCGAGTGCCACGAAGCGATCAACGCAGTCGCGCGGGAACTCCTGCTCGACACGAAAGACCGGCTCGAAGCCGGCGGCTGGCGCGTCGTCCACGGCATCGTCGACAGCCTGTGGGTCCAACCGGTTACCGGGGAAGGCCAACGACCGCTGTCCGACATCACAACTGCGGTGGGTGCAGCTGTCGGGATCCCACTCGAAATCGAAGACCGCTTCGAGTGGGTGTGTTTCGTCCCCCGACGCAACGGCGGTGCCGGGACGCTGACGAAATACTTCGGGAAAGTCGCCGGCCGGGAGGAGTACAAACTCCGGGGGATCGAAGCACGCCAGCGGAGCACTCCCCCCTTCATCGCCAACCTGCAGCGCGCACTGATCGAAACGCTCGACCGTAAGCAGGATCCGGCGCCGGTCTGTGACCGTCTCCACCGCGGCCTCGATCGGATCGAGCGCGGCGATGTCCCGCCTGAAGAGCTGTGCATCACGAAACGCGTCTCCCAGCCCCGGAGCGAGTACGAGCAACGGACCGCGACGGTCGCAGCCCTGGACAGAGCCGCGACACTCGAACTGCCACGCCACCCCGGCCAGGATGTCGAGTACCTCGTTGTCGATGATAGCCGGCGCGGTGAAGAGCGAGTCCGCCTCAGTGTCGAGGACCTCGACCACTACGATGCCACATTCTACGCCGAACGCGCCCTCCGGGCCGGCGAGAGTGTGCTATCACCGCTCGGGTGGGACCGCCAGCAGATACAGCGCTACTGGAGCGGACACGACACCCTGACCCTCGCTGCGTTCCAGTGAACCTCACGCGCTGGCTGCGATTATACTGGGGTCCGAACGTCGCTCGGAGGTGCCCGTGGCCTGCAATATCGGGCGTCCTGTGTGTGGGGATTCGAGCGGCCCGGCGAGTCGGTCCGGCCCGGTGTTCGCCAGGTGCCGCGCCGATGCTGCCCGTATGCCAGGGCCGCGCCGACAACGGTGGTGGCCGCGATAGCAGGCCCCGGAGGCCCCAGCGAGGGTGCCCGGAGTTGTGCGGTCGGCGGACGGATGAGCCCGTGCACGAGAAGCACGGTCGCCGCAACCATCAGAGCCTGTCCCCCGGACACTCGCGTCACATGCCCACACGAGACCGATAAATCAGAATGTCGGCGCGACGTAACGGAGGAGAACCGCGCCGCTCTGTGTCACCGCGGCGTCGATGGGAACGAAGAGCTCATTCTCGTCTGTGATAGTGATTATTGCGATTGGTTTCGTGACCACGTCGCGTGAACAGCAGTTGCGCGGTCCGAAACACCCGAACTGTGACGGCCCGGCGGTAAAGAGTCGCACTAATCACTATGAGAGTGGCGGTAGTCTTGTGAATACGATTGTGTTGTGGCTCCCATTTTATACGGAACCAGGGTGTATCAACCGGTATGAACTCTACACACCGATTTGCCGTCGCTGCAGTCTCTGTCGTCTTTGCTTTGGGATTGAGTGCCATCGCAGCGCCGGACCTCCCGGAGCAACTCGTGATCCACTGGAACGCTGCTGGGGAACCAAACGGGACGATGTCAAAGACACCGGCTATCATCCTCATCCCGGCCCTCTCAGCTGTACTCCTGGTGCTCTTCGCTGCCGTTCCACGTATCGGTCCCCTCAGAGAGAACATCGTATCCTTTCGCCCCGTCTATGACTGGTTCGTTGTCGTCTTCACGGCGTTCATGGCGGCCCTTCACGGCGGAATTATCGCGTTCAATCTCGGATACGAGTTCGACTTCACGCTGTTCGTTCTGGCCGCCGTCGCTCTCCTCTTCTATTACGTCGGCATCCTCCTGACCCACGCGAAACGCAACTGGTTCGTCGGTATCCGGACGCCCTGGACGCTCAGTAGCGACGAAGTCTGGGACCGAACGCACGAACTCGGGAGCCGCCTTTTCAAACTCACTGCAGTGATCGCGCTGGTCGGTCTCCTGTTCGGTGAGTACGCCGTCTACTTCCTCGTCATCCCGGCACTTCTGACAGCCGGCATCACTCTGGTGTACTCGTACTATCTCTACGAGCACATCGAGCGACGGTCAGGGACAGCCGCGGACACCTGACTGTCGCGACTGCGACTCGGCTATCCGTTCGGGAGGACGTCGATGACCCGACTGACAGTTTCGAGGACGACCCAAATAACAAATATGAGATAGGAAGCCATCAGGAGATACGATTCGGTGTCCGAAAACACCAGTCCAGTCCGCAAAACGGTAAACAGCAACACTGTTGCCAGCGTCAACACGCCGAACATCGGGACAGCCATGGCGAAGTTGACGGGTGTCCGTCCGACGATAAGCACACCGGTCGGGATCGCAACGAGCAGGTCGAACGTGTTCGAGCCGAGAACGTTGGCCAGGGAGGCAACCCCGCGGTCGTCACGGGCTGCACGGACACTGACGAGGGCGTCGGGCAGACTCGTCGCCCCAGCGGCGATCGTGACACCCATCACGAACTCCGGAACGCCGAAAGCTGTCCCGATGACGTCGACGGAGTGGACCAGTCGCTCGACAGCGATCAGGATGACGACCAGTCCTGCCACCAGCACCCCCCACTGCCTGAGTAACGACACGTCTGGGGTTTGATGATCGGCCTCGTAGTCGGTGGTGTCCTGATACTGGATGAAAATATACAACCCGTACAGTGCAACCGGAATCGCTGCAAGCGGCCGGGTTATCTCCCCGATCAGTTCTCCCTCACTGCTCGGATAGTAAATCACTGCCATCGCGAACGTGATCACGAGCACCGACACCGAGAGCATGTAAAACTGGGCTTCCTTGTAGACGAGCGCACGGTTCGCTTCGATGTCCTGTTCGGTGGCGACGCCAGCCAACGCGGGAACCACGAGCACGTTGAATATTGCCGAACCGACGATCGCTCCCACACCGAGTTCGAGCGACCCGACAAACACCGCCGAGAACACGACCGTCGCCAGTTCGGGAAAACTCGACCCGACAGCGGTGACAATCGACCCCTGAACGACCGGCGGGAGACCGTAGTACGCCGAGAGTTTCTCTGCGGAAGTCTCGAGCCACCCACTCCCAATCCAGATTGCACCCGTGGTAACGAGAATTACGACGACATCGAATCCGATCGAAACCATCAATCGGGCACTCAGTGCCGTTTCTGAAAGCCGTTTCGGTACTGTAGCCAAAGCGCATACGTCACACCGCAGAGACGGGAGCGCTCTGTCGAACCCCCTCCCCTTCGTCTGCGCGCGACTGGTCGTGTTCAAATCCCCTGTTCCGTATTTACGGCTCGCAGGGTCGCTCGCCGGAAAATACGCCCGAGGCGGGATTTGAACCCGCGTCACGACCGTGACAGGGTCGTATGAT
>JAZKTU010000196.1:0-3485 GCA_036625385.1 Halovenus sp.
GTGCCGGCGGTGGAGCCGGTGGTGGTGCCGGCGGTGGAGCCGGTGGTGGTGCCGGCGGTGGAGCCGGTGGTGGTGCCGGCGGTGGAGCCGGTGGTGGTGCCGGCGGTGGAGCCGGTGGTGGTGCCGGAAGTTGTCCCGACGTGAACGTGACTGGAGATGGCGAAGTACGGATCTACGTCGACGGCGAGTACGACATGAAGGGCCAGGCGACGTGGGGTACAAAAAACCAGGTCGACTCGCTTTTCGTCTACTCGAAGGAAGTCGACCGCATCACCGAGTTCTACGGGGTCCTCTACACCGATGCCCTCTCGGTCCAGGGTGCTGGTGGCGGCGGGCCGAGTAACACCGACCTGTACGGGGCAATCATTGCGACTTCGGACAAAATCGATACGGCTGGCCAGCTCAAAGTCGAGTATGGCGATGCTCTGGACGGGATCGTACTGGAGGAAGTGGAAGTCGAGTACGCCCTTATCTTGTACCTCCACGTCTCCGAGAACGTGGTGAAAGTCGACTAGCGCTGCCGGTGATGTGACTCCACAGTGGGGGGCGATCCCGTAAACGACGGCTCCGGCCGACACCTGCCGGCGAAGGGCGTTTGAGCGTGGGACTGGAATATCGACGTATGACGTGTTCTGCTTGCGACGGAGAGACGGTCACGTTCGCGGTGCCCCCGTCGGTACGGGAGGCGGCCCCGGCCGAGGTCGTCAGCCTGTGTACCCGGTGTCTCGCGATGGAGGAGGGAGGAGAGCCCGACGAGGAGCCGGCGTTCACGCTCGTCGGCGAGGCGTTCCCCTCGGAGACCGAGGCGGCGGTCCCGATGGCGCTGCTCGTGGGACTGCTCGACAGCCTGGCACTCCACCGTGCCGAGATCACGACGCTCTACGAGGAAGTCGAGGGTGCCGGCGTCGACCCGCTCTTGGTCCTCGACCGACTCGCAAGCGACCCCGGCGTCCGGACCGACCTCGACCTCGCTGGCCGCCGTCGGCAACTCGAACAGCTGCTCTGAGGAAGGCCAGGCCGACGCGCCGGATCGCAACGGAGCAACCACGACGCCGGACCGCAGCGGAGCGGCCACTCCGTCGGTTTGGACGTGAATCCGGACGTCTCACCGGGAGCCCTCAGACGCCGGTGGAGTACCGGAGGAGGCCGGCGACGCCGCCGAAGGCGTTGAGGAGCTGTTCGCCTTTCTCGAAGTCGGTGGAGACGAAAAGCGTCTCCGTCCCGCGCTGGTTGGCGATGTTCATGAGATGGTCGATTGCGTCCTCGCGCTCGCCGTCCTCGACAGTTTCGCCACAGCGCGAGCAGGTGTGAGACGGCATCTCCTCGTTCGGGTCGAGCAGTTCCCGTTCCTCGTGGCCCTCGCTGCACTCGAAGGAGACGACGTCCTTGCGGAGGTCCTCGCTGATGAGCAGGCGGTCGACCGATCCCATGATGAGGTTCTCGCGGGTCTGGTCGAACCCGTAGGTCGCGAGGTCGCCATCCCGGAGTTCCTCGAAGAACTCCTCCATGACCTGCTTGTCCTGCAGGATCTCCTGTTCGGCGAGCACCTCGCTCGCGGCGTCGACGAGGTCGTACAGCCCCGACTCGTCGGTGTACTCGACGTCGAACTTGCCGAGGACGAGGTCCTGAAGTTCGTGATGGAGGTAGTCCCCGTCGAGGAACTCGTCTTTAGTAGGCGACGGGCCACCGACGAGGATGCCGTCGAGTTCGTGGCGCTCGGGCACGAAGAGTTCGTCGGCCATCTCGGCGACCTCCTGGTAGAAGTTGTCGATCGCCTCGAGCCGCAAGCGGGCAAAGCGCTGTGCGGACTGGCCGCCCTTTCGCTGCTTGCCCGGCACCAGCGAGGAGGCGGACTTGACAGGTTCGACGCGCTTGCCACGCAGCCAGCCGACGTTCGCCTCGCGCCTGTCGAGGACGACCAGACCAAAGAGTCCCTTGTCGGCGAGCATCTCCTCGAGCGGTTCGGTGAGGAACTCGGAGTCACAGTGATAGCGGAACGATTCGATCGGCTGGGGCGGGTTCTCGAGGACGCGGGTGATCATCTCGGTGCGACCGCCCCCGGAGTCGACCGCGCCCGAGAACAGAACCATCCCGTTTTCCGGCGGCTTCGTGTCGTAGTATTTGAGCCGGTCCTTGATGCTTTTCAGGGCGTCCTGGACGTTCGTTCGGGTGTCCTTCGACTTGATGTTGCTCGCTTCCGAGTGTTCCTGGGTGACGTGGGCGACGACGTCGCTGATGTGGCGTTCCGGGGGAACGTAGATAGTGACAAGCTGGGTCCCGGACCCTCGGTAATCTTTGAGTTCCTCGATGACTTTCTGGAACTCGTACTTTTGTTTGTCCGTCTGCTCGTGCTCGGACTCGCTCATCGTGTACAGTTGGCAGGAGTCGGGTAAGTACCTGTTGACCTCGTACAGCGAGACGCGGGCCACGGACGGCACGAGACACAGTGGACCCCGGCCGAACGACTGGGGAAAGTCGCCGTCCCGAACAGCGCCCAGTGTGGACGGACGGGTTTTTATATTACTGTCGCGTGTTGGGGAGTGTAATCGAACGATGGCGGGATACGTCTGCACGATCGCCAGCGGGAAGGGTGGCGTGGGGAAGACGACGTCGGCAGTGAACATCGCTGCCGTCCTCGAAGCGAACGGCTACGACACGGCAGTCGTCGACGCCGACCTCGAGATGGCGAACCTGGGGGAGATGATCGACGTCGAGCACGACGGCAGCCTGCACGGGGTGCTCGCGGGGGATCGGGCGGTCAGCGAGGTACTGACCGACGCACAGGGGGGGATCACGGCCGTTCCCGGCGAACGGAGCCTCGAGGCGTACGCCGAAGCCGACCCCGCAAAGCTCCGGGACGTCATCGGGACGCTGCGCGACGCCTACGACGTCGTCCTCGTCGATACGGGCGCCGGCCTGAGCCACGAAACGGCCGTCCCGCTGGGGCTGGCAGACGGCATCCTGCTCGTGACCACGCCCGACGACGTGTCGGTCACCGATACCGCGAAGACCGTCGACCTCGCCGAGCGCGTCGATGGGACCGTCATCGGCGTACTCGTCACTCGCGCCACCCGTGACACCGACGTTCCAGCGACCGTCGGGGACCTCGACGTGCCGGTCGTGGGTGTCGTCCCCGTCGACGCCGAGGCGACGGCGAGCGAACCGCTCGTGCTCGACGCCCCCGACAGCGACGCCGCGGACGCCTACCGGGAGGTGACCGCGGCACTCCAGCGCGTGTTCTTCGAGGGAGCGAGCGGTGCCGACCTCGAACCGGCCGTCGACGGGACGGAACGCGTCGAGGACAAACCCGAGGAGAAGGCGAATGAAGATGAGGACGACGGCGGGGTCTTCGGTGGTCTGTTCGGGTGACGGGACCGCTCACATCGACTCGGGGGCCGCGACGCCGAGCACGTCGAGCGCGTTCGAGACGGCGTGTTTTGCCGCAACGACCAGCGCAAGCCGCGCATCACGGACCGCCGGGTCGG